>JAJTZB010000001.1:0-300000 GCA_032906765.1 Nitrososphaerales archaeon | reverse complement strand
CGTGTCCCGAAGCCTGTTCACCACGCCCTTGCAGAGCCTTGAGACCACGCCGTAGGCAACGAAGACCACATCCGCGTCGTCTGTCAGGTACGACTCCGCCCTCTGCTCCGCTGCGTCGATCTTCTCGTATTTCCTCCTCAAGTCCTCCGATTGCTTGTTCTGTTCCTCGAAATCCAAGTGCAGCGAAAGTATCAGATGCCTTTCCTTCCCCCTCGCCCCGGTCGTTGCCCACGGAGTCTCGAACTTCTCCGGCTCAATGTCAGGGAAAGTGATGTCCTCCTTCAGCTGGCCGATGAATGCGTCAGCAAGTATCACTGCCGGGTTCCTGTACTTGAAGGCGAGGGAGAACGCAAGGCGGGGGAACGTTGCCATCTCCTGGACGGAGTTGGGGGCAAGGACGATGTTCCTGTACCCTCCGTGTCCGCCTCCCTTCGTGGCCTGGAAGTAGTCGCTCTGCTCGGGACCTAGGTTTCCGAGTCCTGGTCCTGCCCTGTTTACATTCACAACCAGGATAGGCACTTCCATCGCAGCGGCGTACGACATTCCCTCCTGCTTCAGGCTGAAGCCAGGCCCCGAGGTGGCTGTCATGACCTTCGCTCCAGTCGACGCGGCCCCGATCACCATGCTGATTGCTTCCAGCTCGCTTGCGGCTTGAAGGAAGACCTTGAAGTCGGGGTACCTGTGGCTGCCGAACTCCTTGGCCAGTGTCTCTGGGATCTCGCTGGAGGGAGTGATGGGGTAGGCGAAGTAGGCGTTCAAACCGGCCTTCAGCGCCCCGTAGGCCAGCGCCTCGTTCCCCTTCGTGAACTCCTTGGTCATTACTTCTTCAGGCTCCTAATCTCCGCGATTGCGAAGTCAGGGCAGACCCAGTAGCAGATTGCGCACGCAGTGCACTCCCCCTTCGCGCCCTCGTAGCTGAACTCGACGGGGTGGTACCCGTTGTGGTTGAGGACAGTCGACATCTTAAGGTTCCTGTGCGGGCACGCGACCACGCAGAGTTCACAGCCCTTGCACCTCTCTGCGTCCACAACAACTACCGCCCGCTGTATGTCCTTGGCCGCCTGCGCGCTCATGAATACTTTCGCGCCCCACGTCGTATTTAATGGGGAACGCCGATTTTCATATCTGATAATCGAAGGCGCGGGCTCGGCGGAACTGTTCGTTTTCAAACATGATAATCGTAGTTGGGTATTAAAGCGACTCACGAGCCGGTTCAGTTCGAACGCGATTGTTGTCCAAGAAAGCCGACTTAAAAGGCCCTGGAATAGGAACATACGAAGAAGTTGAGAAAGCCCTCCCCGAGTCGTACTCCTCTCTTCTGAACCCGAGGGAGACCCAGCAGGCAGTCTTCGCCGTGAAGAACTACATCGAGCACCATCTCGGCAAGGAGCTCAACCTCATGATGGTCCAGGTGCCGCTAATCGTCGACGCCGAGAGCGGGGTCAACGACCTCCTCGACAGGGACGGGTCCCGCACGCCCATCCAGTTCCACATATCGAACGACCATGACAAGCACCCACTCGACGCCCAGGTTGTCCAGGCGGCGACCAAGTGGAAGAGGATGGCCCTCAAGCAGTTCGGCATGGGCGTCGGAGAGGGCATCTGCACTGATATGCGGGCCGTCCGCAAGGACTACTTCCTCGACCACGACCACAGCGCCTACGTCGACCAGTGGGATTGGGAGAAGGTGATCACTGCAGAGCAGCGGAATCTGGACTACCTGAAGGACACAGTGAACAGGATCTGGAAGGTGCTCAAGGGCGCTGAGAAGTACGTGCAGGAGCTGCACCCCAGACTGATGTCCGATCTCTACCCGAACCTCCCGGACCGCCTGACATTCATCCACGCAGAGGACCTCTTGGACAGGTTTCCAACCATGCCACGCAAAGCGCGCGAGACAGCAATCCTTCAGGAGCATCAAGCCGTGTTCATCATCGGCATAGGCTGGGTTCTCAAGGACGGATACCCGCACGAGATGAGGGCTGCAGACTATGACGACTGGGTCACAGAGACTACGTCAGAGGACGGCAGGCCCATGCACGGGCTGAACGGCGACATACTTGTTTGGAACCCAGTGACAAGAAGGAGGCACGAACTGTCCTCAATGGGGATCCGGGTGAACGCGAGGACCCTGAGGAAGCAACTCGAGCTCAGCGGACAGCTGGACTTCCTGAAGTATCCGTACCACCAGGAAATAATGAACGACAGTATACCTCTCAGCATAGGGGGAGGGATAGGCCAGTCGCGGACGTTCATGCTCCTCTTGAAGAAAGCTCACCTGGGCGAGGTGAGCGTCTCAGTCTGGCCCAAGATACTGAAGGACATCGGCGAGAAGAAGAACATCCACGTCTTGCAGTAGACGCCGAGAACCCCTAGTCGGCGTAGATGAGTTCGTGCACAGCGGAAGCGTCTGGTTTTCTCTATTTATCGGTCGGATTGGCTCAAGATGGACCCTCTGCTGGCTCTGAAGTCGTTGCAATACAAGCAAGCCATCGTTGCCGAGTCTGAGAAACGCCCCCTCGCTTAAATGCCAGAGCGGTGGTCGACCCATTCATGAAAAGAATCTTGGTGGCGATTGACGGGTCGAAGGCATCCAAGAAAGTGGTCGACTACGCCGTGACCCTCGCCAAGTCGATGTCTGCGGGTATCACTCTCCTCTACGTCGTCCCCGAGCTCGGAGTCCCCCGCGATTACCTCCAGTACGCGAAGGAAGAAAAGGTCGACACGGCCGGGTATTACGATGAAGTCGGCAGGAGAATCGTCGAGGACTTTGAGAAGACCGTCCTGGCCAGCGGCGTCGACTGCGAAGCTACGTACGAGATTGGTCCTGCGTTCCAGAAGATTCTCGCCAGAATCGAGGAGTCCAAGGCGGGCCTTGTCGTCTTGGGACTGAGGGGCCTGCACGGGCTGGGTCGAGTGAGGGCTCTCGGGAGCACGGCGCGGCGCGTCATGGAGAACTCTCCTGTGCCCGTCGTCATTGTTCCAACCTAGAACGTCAGGATGAGCCAAGGGCTGGCCTCTTCGCCGAAGGACTAAACTAGGGGACACAATTGGGGGAATACGTGAAATCCTCAGCTACGGCTCTGCTCGTGCTCGGGGTTATCGTCGCCTTGGTGGGTCTGACCTTCGCTTTACAGGGACTCAGCATGGTCGGGCCGGTCGGAGGGCTAATGTACAACAACTCCACGTGGGTTACCCAGGGCTCGCTCACATGCGTCATCGGCATCGTCCTCATCGTGGCTGCCTACCTCCTCAACAGGCAGCCCGCGGCCGCGCCCACCTAGACCTTCCGCAGTTCCCTCTCGGCTTCTTCCTCTACCTTCTCCATTCCGGTTCGAAGTACAGCCCCAAAGAATGGCCCAAACAGGAAGACAAGTGCTGTGATCACTGTGCCGACCGAAACAAAGGCTAGGAGTGCAGCGAATATCTTGCCGCCATCTGTAGCCGGGGTGTAGTTGGGCCCCTGTCCTGTCGCTATCATGGCAGTGAAGTAGAAAGAGTCGAGGTAAGAAAAACCCTCGATGGCATGCATCCCGACCGTCCCGACCAACACCACGATTGCAATGAGAAGGAAGGAATAGACCGCCCTTCTTGTGAACGAACGAGGTATCCTTCTCTGCCGCTTTCCTGCCAAGCTATTCGCCTTCTGACGGACTCCCGGCCTAGCGGCTCTCCAGGTCGCTCATCATGCGGTCGAACTGCTCCCTCGTGATCTCTCCCCTAGCATACCTTTCCCTGAGGATTTCGTATGATGGGTCGCCCCACCTCTCACGGGACATGTACCTGCCTCTCCTCGGCCAGAAAATGACCGAGTCAAGCGCCCATACCGCGAAGAAGATACCAAACATCGGCCGGAACCAGTAGAAGGAGAAGCCGAAACGATACGGGTAGTAGATGGCACTCGGGTTCCCGTAGAGCGCACCCAGGAGCACTGCCACGCCTATCAGAACGAACATTATCGCAAGGCCGATGTAGACGAAGACTCTGCCTCTATGTCTCTCCTCCCCTTGCATGGCCGACAGTGTTGCACTGCACCTCTCTTGATTTAAGAGTACGTCGGCCCATACCCTCACCGAGCGGCAGTTCTGTCTTGGTGTCGCAGTAGCTTCTTCTTCATGTCCGGAGGTATCTTCAGTGGCTTTCCGCCCTCGTCTACGAGCACGTCAGTTACCCTGCCCTCTGCGATTCTGGTCTTTCCCTTCGAGATTGTGTGCAAGTAGGTGACGCTGCTGTTCCCGACCCGCGCTACTTGGATGGCCACAGTCAGGACGTCATCGAACTTGGCAGAGGCATGATTCCTGCACGTCGATTCGCCAGCGACGAAACCCATCCCTCTCTTCCGAAGGAGCGCGGGAGTGATTCCCATGGTCCGGAGCATCTCGAGCCTTGAGATGTCAAAGTGTAGTAGTGCCCGTAGTAGACAACGCCGAGTGCGTCTGTCTCTGAGAGCCTGGCTCGCAGCCTCGTTTCGAACATCTGGGCTTGCTCGCATTGCTGTCTCTCAACAACTCTTTTAACAAGTTCGAGGCTCGGCGTAAACGCTTGTTACGGGCCGAAGGTGATTGAAGGCTGGCGAATAGCGATTTGCAGACCTCGCTCAAGGAGGTGATGAGGGTATTCCCCCAGGGCGTTACAGTGGTCACGTCTGGAGGGGTCGACGGCCCCAAGGGTCTCACGGTGAGCGCCTTCACAAGCGTCTCCCTTGATCCGCCACTGGTGTTGATTTCGCTAGCCAAGAGTTCTGCAATCCACGACGTATTCGCGCATACCAAGGAGTTCGCAATCAACTTCCTCGCAGAGGACCAGAAACCCGTCTCCGACAGGTTTGCCGGGAGAGTTGATGTGAAGGACAGGTTCGACGGCATCGGGTTCCACCTAGGCACCACAGGTAGCCCCATCATCCAAGGAGTCCGCGCAGTGATTGAGTGTGTCACATGGCGCGTTTACGACGGTGGAGACCATTCGATTCTGGTAGGCGAGGTGGTGCGCGCCGAGAAGCTGAACAACAAGGCTCCGTTGGTGTACTACACCCAGCAGTACACCACGACTGAACACCCGGAACGTGCCGGTCCTCCGTCCGACGTGGCTTGGTAGCTCTTCAGTGAGCGCTCAGAAGGTAGTCGGGCCTGTCCTGGTTCTTCGGGGGTCCGTAGCTAGTATTTCTTCTGTCTTTGCTTCTTTGAAATCCTGACGCCGCGTCGCCTCAGCTCTGAGACGAGGGCGTCAACTCCGTCGCCAGTGACAGCGCTCTCTGGAGGCAAGACGCCCGCCCCGCGTATCCTCCCCGAACCGACCATCTGGGTCACGATGGAGCATGTGAAACCTGTCGTCCTGCCCATCGAGGTGATGCCGTTGGTCGCGTCGTACCTGTCAACCAGGTCGTAAATGACCTCGCTTCGCCGCGACTTCGCCTCCACCCTCATCACTGTCATGTCCTTGGGTTCGCCCTCGCCGAGCTTCCTCTCGAGGACCTTCCACGCGACCTCGATTGGGCTCACCTCCCCTCCCTCGAACCGCAGCTTCTCGGTCGAAAAGAAACCGGTCTCCAGCAGCAGGTTCATCTTCTCGGCGTGCCCGGGCCACCTCAGAGTCTTCTCGTCCATGACCCTCATCCCTTTCATGGTGTAGACCAGGCTAGCCAGACCGTCGGTGCAGAACGCCTCCAGCTTCCCCACGGTCGGGAGCTTCACCTCTTCGACCGTCGAGAAAGGCTTGACCTTCACAATCTTCCCGCCCCTGAAAACCCTCGCGTCGTCAGTGTACTCCCTGATCAACCCGACAATCGAGAAGACGAGCTTGTAGCCGAACGGGGGCCGCGGCTTTTGCGGTATTCCCCCGACCAGTATGTGTCCCTCGTTCGCGCCCTTCTGTTCCCTCACCCCCTGGGCTAGGAGAATCCCCCCAAGCCCTGGAGCGAGGCCACAGCCAGGTATCAGGAGTCCACCCTTCTGCCTCATTGCGCCGTCCAGCTCCATCTGCGCGTCTTCGAATGCGATGTCCACCATCTTGGCACCGGCCTCCACCGCGGCGAGGTTCGCAGGGTTGACAGTCCCGTGCGGGAGAGCAGACGCAACGACATCAAATCCCTTCATGAACGCTGCGGCTCGCGCAGTGTCCTTGACATTGACAACCTCCGTGGACAGCTTGCTACCTCCCACTCTGCTCTTCAGTGCAGCTAGCCTCTCCTCGCTGATGTCAGCGACGACGAAGCTGTCGACGTCTGTGGACCTTGCCAGGTCCCACGAGATTACGGAGCCCATCAGGCCCGAGCCGAGTACAGCGACCTTCATGGCCTGCCCGGACCCAAAGGGCGTTTTAACGATTGAATGGATGCCCTAGCCACGCCGGTGCTGGCGACCGCGCCCGAAGGCCGAGGGCGGAGCCGGGATCTGTTAGGTTGCCGGGTGGTCACGAACAAATCTCACTCTCCGTCACCCGAAGACTTGACAGAACGGAGTCGCTATCCCCTTAAGTAGCCGAGACCTATCGGGCAAACCGATGGAACTGCGCAAGTCGCTCGAGGACCGCGTCTCGGACTACGCTTCGAAGGACTACGTCAGTATCTCGATAGGCGACACCATAGCGGCTGCGGCCAGCGCCATGCAGAAGGCCGGTTCAGGGGAAGCTGTCGTAGTCCAAAACGGCGAACCGATAGGAATTGTCACTGAGAGGGACATCCTCTACAAGGTTGTGGCCGCGGGCCGCGACCCGTCCAAGGTCCAGGCTCGCGAGGTTATGAGCGCTCCGGTGGAGGGAATCGACGAGGAAGCGCGGGTCGCAGAGGCCATAGCGAAGATGACCAGGCTCGGAGTCAGGCGCCTCGTAGTCAGAAGGGGGAACAAGATTGTCGGCATGATCACCCAGAAGAGGATCGTCTCCGGCGGCGCACAGAAGCACGTCGACCTGCCCGAGCTCGTCACGCCCAAGGGCATCAGGTGCCCCTACTGTGACGCTATCGTGAAAGACGCCCAGGAACTCTCGAAGCACATCGACCAGCTCCACGTGGGAGAGGGCCTGCTGAAGGGCGACAGACGAAAGTGGTGACATCCTCCCACGACCGAGGTCGTGAGCTTCCAGCGGTGAGCTCTTGCTGGGTGGCATGATCCTCGCCGCGTATAGTTCCTGCTTCCTCGACCGGGCTTGCGCGTCCCGTAGTCGGGACGGGTAGAGGTCCATTCTCCACAGGCGTGAGTTCGGGCATGTCCTGCCCTACCTGAGCGAGTCCTCGCTTCAGCACAATCCAGGCCGCGTTGAAGTCGCGGTCCAGCGTTCGATTGCAACCCCGGCAGTCAAAGGTGCGGACGCTGAGAGGAACCTGGTTCAGGGTCCCACAGAAGTAGCATTCCTGAGTGGAACGGGCTGGCGGAACCTTGACCGTGAGCCTCCCCGCTCTCTTCGATTTGTATTCGGTGAGCAGCCTCAACTGGTTCCATGCGGCGTCGTTGATTGACTTGGCCAGGGCGTGGTTCCTGACCATGTTCCTGACCTTCAGGTCCTCGAACGCGATCAGGTCGTGCTTCCGCACCAGCTCGGCGCTCACCTTGTGGTTGAAGTCCGCGCGCTGTCTCGAGACCTTCGACGACTGGACCGCAAACAGTCTGCGCATCTTGTCCCTGTTCTGCGAGTTGTTCTGCCTCCTGGAGAGCTCCCGCTGGAGGCGCTTCAGCCGCTTCTCTGCCTTCCTGAGGAACTGTGGGTGCGAAATCTTCACCCCGTCTGTGGTCGCTATCAGCGACTTCAGCCCAAGGTCTACCCCGACGGGCGATGCAATCTTCGTCAGCAGTTGCGGCGCTTCTTCGTCGTCCTCATACACCAAAGAGGCGTACCACTCGCCGTTCGGTTCTCTGACGACGGTGCAGGTCTTCAGCTTCTTGCGTGTGGAGGGCAATTCTCTATGGAAGACCGCCTTGACGTTCCCGACCTTTGAGAGAAAGAGCCTCTTCCGGACCGCGTCCGGCTTCACCGACCCTTTGTACGCCTGGGGATAGGTGAAGGACCCTGACTCGGAGAACCTCTTGAACCTTGGATATCTAGCCCTGTGCTCGAAGAACGCTTCAAACGCTCTGTCCAGTCGGTGGAGAATCTCCTGTCCCGCCTGCGAGTAGAGCTCCCCCAGCAGCGGGTCGGTCCTCCTCTCGGCCGTCAGTATCCAGCACTGCTGGCTGTATGAGGTGGAGAGCCGCTTCTCCTCCCAGCGGCGCTTCCTGTGGGCGAGGGCGTCGTTCCAGAGCTGCCGCCCGGCCTCGACCATCCTCACCAACTTCCGCCCCTGCTTGCGGTTCGGATACAGCCGGAATCGGAACGCTGACTTCATGCCACCCAGAGGATAGCACACAGTCATTCCATTTAAGCCCCAATGCGATTCATCCCACGGCTGAAGCCTGTGGGCTTACTCGTCTAGATTGGTAACTCTAGGCCAGATAGTAGTCGAGAGTGCGCGCGAACCAGAGGATTCCTTTCTCGAAGTAGTCCAGGCGCACGTGCTCGTTGGGGCCGTGCATCCCGCTGTCCGTGCTCGACACCCCTATCGAGATGGCCGAGGCCTTGTAGTCCCGCGTGAAGAGGTAGAGCGGACCAGTCCCAGGCGACGAGACCTCGACGTTTGGCTTCTTCCCCCACACCTCCTCTCCAGCCTTGAGCGCTGCCCTCGCGAGGGGGTCCTTCGAGCCGGTCCTGGCCGCCGGCTCCATGCTTTCCAGCTCAATCTCCACGTCGCCGAATCCCTTCTCTGCCAGGTATCTCCTCAGCTTGTCGAGCAAGTCTTGCGGGTCTTGGTTCGGCACTAGGCGGAAGTCCATCTTACAGTGAATCTCCTTCGGGAGGACAGTCTTTGACCCAGGCCCTTGGTATCCAGCCCAGATTCCCGCAATGTTCGCAGTAGGTCTCTGGACGAGCGCCTTCTTCACCTGAAGAACGGACATGTCGCCCAAGAACGACTTCGCGCCGTGAGAGGTCAAGTACTCCTTCTCATCGAAGATAGACTCGTTGATTAATCCGACCTCCTCGTCTGTGAGATTCTCGACAGCGTCGTACCAGCCTGGCACAAGTATCCTCTCGTTCTCGTCCTTGATCAGGTTCAGCAGTCTTACGAGCCTCCACGGTGCGCTTGGAAGGACTGCGGCTGTGCTGCTGTGCTGGTCCGCCTCGAGGCTCTTCAGGATGAACTCCAGGTAAATCATCCCCTTCATGCCGAGCGACACGTTCGGCCTACCTGTCAGGTCCGTCTCCCCGAACTCCCAGAACACGGCGTCGGCCTTGAACAGGTCGCGGTTCCCGGAGAGGTATTCGTGGAGGTGGACGCTCCCGACCTCTTCCTCACCCTCGAAACAGAACTTCACATTACATGGTGGCTCTCCGTGTAGCTTCATGTATGTCTCCACGAGCTTCAGCCTGGAAACCATCTCGCCCTTGTCGTCAGCTGCCCCCCTTCCAAAGATCATGCCCTCTCGCACCTCGGGCTTGAACGGCGGAGACTTCCAGAGCTCGAGCGGCTCCTCCGGCTGGACGTCGTAGTGGTTGTAGAACAGAACAGTCTTGTTGGACTTGGTCGACTTGATCTCTCCGTAGACGAGCGGGGCTGCCCCCTCCAACTCAAGCACTCTTGTCTTCGCCCCTATCTCCTTCAACATCTCCTCCACCAGCTTGGCGCAGTCGTTGATCCCGACCTTCTTCGCCGACACGCTTGGCTGAGAGACGAGGCGCATCACGTCCTTGGCGAACTTCGGCATGTTGTCGTGAACGTACCTTGTGAACTTCTCGTCCACGGGATTCATCCCCTTGCCTGCGCCGGCCCTCCAAGGGAGATAAAGGTTAGAGCTTCATCCGAGCTAACAGCAGTTAGTTGGCCACCACCGAAGCGGAGCTCGAGGCCATTGCCACGCCTGCAAGGAACGGCAGGAACGAGTAGATTCCCACACCGTAGAACGGTATGAGCGCCCCCGCGGCCACGGGAATCAACAGCGCGTTGTACCCGAACGCCCACAGGAGGTTCTGCTTGATCTTGGCCAGCGTAGCCCTGCCGACCCGAATCGCGCCGACAGCGCCCGTCAACCTATTGCCGATGAGGACGACGCCTCCGGTCTCCTTTGCCACATCCGTCCCGCTGCCTATAGCGATGCCAAGGTCTGCGTTCGCCAGTGCTGGTGCATCGTTGACTCCGTCTCCGACCATTGCCACCTTCCTCCCTTGCCTCTGCAGCTCGGCTACCACTGACTCCTTCTCGCCCGGCAGCAGCCTCGCGCGCACCTGTGAGATCCCCACGCGGCTGGCTACTGCGAGTGCGGTCTCCTCGTCGTCTCCCGTCAGCATCAACAGTGAGATACCCAACTCCCCGAAGGCCTTCACCGCCTCCTCAGCGTCCGCTTTCACAGCATCCCCAACGGCTATCGCGCCCTTCTCTCCACCGGCCGAGACGAACACGACCGTGTTCCCCTGCGCGAGTAGCCCCGAAATCTGCTCGTCGAACTCCCACGGCGACGGTACGCCTGCGTAGTCTCTCCTCCCCACCTTCACGTTAGCTCCGCCTACAGTCCCCGAGGCACCCATTCCCGGGACAGCTTTCGACGATAGCCGATTGTCCTGCGTAATAAAACGAGCGCGCCGCTGATGAACTTCAAATAGCCGAGGTAGGCGGCGAGCCTGAGATGGCTAGGCCGAAAGTGAAGGATGAGGCGTCGCGCAAGGCGCTGGTCTACTCACGCTACTACGGGGGGAAAGTAGGCACCGCCCCCAAGGTGCCCGTCCGTTCCCTGGATGATTTCTCGATCTGGTATACGCCCGGAGTGGGAGCCGTGTCGAAGGCAATCGAGGCAAGACCAGAGCTTTCGTTCGAATACACCAACCGCTGGAACACAATTGCAATCGCTACCGACGGGACCAGGGTCCTAGGCCTCGGAAAGGTCGGCCCGGAGGCCGCACTGCCAGTCATGGAGGGGAAGGCGCTGATCTACAAATTCCTGGGCGGAGTCGACGCGTACCCTCTCCCGATAAGGGCGGCCGACGAAGAACAGTTCATCGCGACTGTGAAGGCTCTGGAACCTTCCCTCGGCGGCGTCAACCTGGAGGACATAGAATCGCCGAAGTGCTTTGAAATCCTTGACACCCTGCGAGCGGAGATGCACATCCCAGTGTGGCACGACGACCAGCAGGGCACTGCGGGCGTCATACTGGCCGCCCTCTTCAACGCCCTCGAGCTGACCGGCAGGAAGCTGAGGGAGACGAGGATTGTCCTCTTCGGCGCGGGCGCTGCAAACGTTGCGGCAGCCAGGCTTCTGGCAGAGGCAGGATGCGACCTGGCGGACCTGATCGTCATCGACTCGAAGGGCATCCTGTATCCAGAGAGAGAAGACATTGACACTCTGCTCCTGCGGAACAAGTGGAAGTACGAGCTGGCCATCAAAACAAACGGCGGCGGGGTGAAGGGAGGCCTGAAGGAGGCTCTCGACGGGGCCGATGTCCTCGTGGCCGCAGCTGGGCAGGGCCCTACCCTCATCAAGAAGAGTGAGGTGGCGCGTATGAACAAACACGCCATCGCATTCCTGCTGGCGAACCCGGTGCCAGAGATGTGGCCTTCGGACGCTCTCGCAGCCGGGGCTGAGATAGTCGCAACCGGAAGGTCAGACTTTCCCAACCAGGTCAACAACAGTCTCCTCTTCCCTGCAATCTTCAGGGGCGCACTCGACGTAAGGGCGAAGACGATAACTGACTCGATGGTCATCGCTGCGGCCAGGGAACTCGCTAGCTTCGCGAAGGAGAAGGGGATTAGCAGCAGGCGCATCCTCCCGACCATGCTAGACTGGGAGGTGTACCCAAGGGTCGCGGCTGCCCTCGGCGTACAGGCCCAACGGGATGGGCAAGCGAGACGGAAAGCATCGAAGAAGCAGCTCCTCCGTGATGCGACGTTGATGATTGGTCAGTCGCGGAAGGCGATGCAGGCCCTGATGAAGAGCGGTGTCATAGGTGAGCCCCCTGAGTAAGCCTAAAACAACTGCACGTAGAGAGGCTGGCGTGGCACCAGTCAAGATACGCAGGGGGACGGAGCGCGATGTCGGTTCAGCCGCAGACCTCATCGTCAGGACGAAAAGGCTGAACAACGAGTTCGACCCCTTATTCATGGTCGTCGAGGATTCTAGGGAGCGAGCAGAGAAGTACGTCTCCGACTCGTTAAGGTCTCCCGAGGTTCTCCTCCTAGTCGCCACCCGAGGCGAGAAGGTGGTCGGTGTTCTCAGGGCACAGTTGAGGAATAGAGTCTTCTATCACCCGACAAGGGAAGGACACATCACGGACTTCTACGTACTTCCCGAGTTCAGGCGTAAGACACTGGGTAACGACATGTTGGAGAAGGTCTCTGAACAGCTCAAGAGGATGGGCGCAGAGATGATCACGGCAGAGGTCCCCTCTCAGAACGAGATAGCGGTGAGATTCTACACTAAGCGCGGATTTCGTTCGTTGATGCAGGTGTTCGCCGGCCGGTCTCAATAGTCCAAGAGAGAACCGAGTTCGGCGCAGTGGCAGGACCCAATCAACAGCCCACACCTGTAGCAGACATGGTTGGTGCCTGTGCAATACTCGAGATGTTTCTGAGACTTCAAACAATACGTCTCCTCCTCGACAACTGCCAGTCGCATTCCGGTGGCGCGATGGAGGTTCGATATTTAATGCTGGTAGGTGAATGGGCGTCTCTTCGTCAAACGGCTAATACTTCTTGGACACGAGCGCCTTGAGGAGGCCGTCGCCGTTGACTTCCATCGTCGTCTTGAACGAATGGTTGTCCTCGACCGAGACCCCTCCACTCACGACCCACTCCCTGAAGCCCGCCTCGCCCTCCACCTTGACTTCGTGGGACGACTTCTTCGCCAAAGTCCTCTTCTTCCCTGTGAAGTCCCTGCCGTCTACGAGAATCTTCACCGATTCGCCGTCCACGGCGAACTCGACCGTCCCGGTATAGCGCCTGTAGAGCTTCCCCAAGCCCACTCCATATAGCATCGCAGCCACTAGGAACAAGATGTTCAGAATCATCGAGTCTGCATACTCGAAGGTCACGCCCGTCAGTCCCAGAAGGATGTACACGACGGCCATGAGGCTCGCGACTATGACCCCCTTCATTGCCGGTGTCGAGCCTGGGACGCTCTCGTACACCCTCCCGAAGATGCCTGTGATGAAAACAGAAACGAGGAATGCCTCGAAGACGTAGAGTGGGACGTCCACCTGCACGACTGCGGTGAAACACGACTCTGCGCTGGCCGTCGAGTTCTTGGGCACCAGCGGGCAAGCGCTGGGCAGTCCCTGGGCGACAATGTTCATCACGTCAGTCCTGAACGCGTAGAGTAGAAGCACGTTGACGGCAGCAAGGGTGGCGAACAGTGCGACTCCGGCGAGAACGCCTGCTTTGACCCCGGCTACTGTTGAACCCAACTGCTAACTGTCCTAAGCGTTCAGAGCCTGAAGGACCTCTTGCTCGTGTCCGTCGACCTTGACCTTCCTGAAGATTCTCTTTACCATCCCCTTCTCGTCGATCACGAATGTGGACCTCTCCGTCCCCCAGTATGTCTTCCCGTAGTTGTTCTTCAGCCTCCAGGTGTCGTAAAGCTTGTGGGCGACCAGGCCCTCGTCGCTGAGAAGAGTGAAGTTCAGAGAGTACTTGTCAATGAACTTCTTGTGCGAATCAATCGAATCCTTGCTTACTCCGAGAACGACAGCGTCCAGCTTGCTGAACTTTGGAAGATTGTCTCTGAAGGAACACGCCTCGCGTGTGCAGCCTGTCGTGTCGTCCTGCGGGTAGAAGTAGAGCACCACCTGTCGCTCCCTCAGGGACGCGAGACTCACCTTCGCACCCTTCGAAGAAGGAAGCTCGAAGTCGGGAGCGACGTCTCCAACGCTCAGATCTGCAGCCTTCTTTGTAACCATCTGACGTAACGGGTTCTAGGGCCTCAAAAACTTAGTGATTGGCGGGCCCGTTCGGCTCAATGCTCTGGACGACGGCCGAAGAGCTTGCGCTCGAGACCATCTTGTTCCGAGCCAGCTACTTCAGAAGACTTATTCACCGACTTGACGGACGGCGTCGCCAGAACAGATGAACTCGATAGACTTCCACGTTCATCCCTGGACCAAGAGCTTCATGCTGAAGAACGGACCCATCGTGAAGGCCTGTGAGTTCTTCAGACTTGACAAGAATGAGCTCCCGACGTCCATTGACGACCTCCTGACGGAAATGGAATCTGCAGACGTCAGCAGGGCTGTAATCCTCGGGCAAGATGCGCACGCTACTCGGAACCCGAGCTTCAAGAACTACACGATGAAGAACGAGGAGCTTGCCAGGATCGCGTCGAGGTCCGGCGGCAGACTCGTTCCCTTCGCGGGGGTCGATCCGAACTCAGGGGCGGAGGCAGTCCGTGAGCTCAAGCGGGCGTTCGTCAAGCTCGGGCTCAGAGGGTTGAAGGTCCACAGCAGCGCAAATTCGGTCTATCCCAACGACCCAAAGAAGATGTACCCGCTCTACGAGGTCTGCGAGGAGCGAGGAGCCCCGGTACTCCTCCACACCGGCACCACCGGCCTGGGCGACTGCGAGATCAAGTTCAGCAAGCCGGAGTATCTGGACGAGGTTTGCCAGCGCTTTCCGGACCTCAAGGTTGTGATGGCCCACTTCGGCTGGCCTTGGTCTGACGTGGCGATCGCGATAGCCATGAGGAACCCCAACGTCTACCTCGATGTCTCAGGCTGGAGACCCAGGTACCTGCCCTCGAATCTTCTGACATACATCAATGGTCCCCTGCAGGACAGATTCGTCTTTGGGACGGACTACCCTATGCTGAGGCAGAAGGAATGGATGGATGACTTCGAGGCTAGCCTGAAGCCGAAGCTGAAGCCTGGCGTGGCTGACAAGCTGCTGAGGACGAATGCCGAGTCCCTGCTGGGAGACTAGGGGGAGATGAGCTGCGCCTTCAGCGGCTTTCTACTGTTGAATCCCTCGTTCGCCTTGTGCCAGTAGGATACTTCTGACTCCCCGTACCTCCAGCACAGCAGCACCTTGTCGCCGTACCTGTCGGCGGGAAAGTCGACCAAGCCGAAGTCCAAATCCTTCACCGTAACGCCCAGGTCTTCCAGCTCTGAAATCCTCCTCGTCATCTGGTCCACAAGATTGTCCAAAAGGGCGGCCTTCTCCGAGACTTCAGGGGTCTTCACTCCCAGGAGGCTGAACCTCTCCAGCTCTCCGTGGAGGGACGCTATGATCTTCTTCCGTTCGATCAGTTCTTTCACCTTCGGCTTGATGTCAGGAAGCAGCTTCGAGGCCTCCTGCGGCGTGAAGTAGTGGTCGTTCAAACCAAAAGACGTTCTTTGCTCGCCTGTTCCATCAGAGAAGGACCAGATAAATCTCTTCGCACTTCAAAATGTGCGACCAGCAAGTCTAATATGGTCCATAGCTCGACGTTAAATGCCAAATTTCGATGTACACCAGAAGAGGCGACAGGGGAGAAACTTCTCTTTACGGCCCCAGACGCGTCGCCAAAGACTCTCCGCGCGTCGAGGCTTACGGAACAATTGACGAACTGAACAGTTACATCGGGGTGGTCCTCTCCGATTGTCGCGACATCCAGACCACGAAGTCTTTGAAGGTCGTTCAGCGGCTTCTCTTCGTCGCCGGCGCCGACCTCGCAGCAGATTCGGACTCCGCGAAGGTACCAAGAATCAGCAAGGAGGACACTGCCACCATCGAGAAAATGACGGACGAGGCCCTGAATAGGCTGCCCGCTCTCACGAACTTCATCCTGCCAGGGGGCTCGAGACTCGCCTCCGAACTTCAGTACGCCAGGGCAATCTGTAGGAGGGCGGAGCGGAGGGCGCTCACAGCGTCCAAGGCGGAAAAATTGAACTCGGAGCTGATACCATTCCTAAACAGACTGTCGAGCTACCTGTTCAACCTGGGCAGGCTGGCCAACCAGAAGCGAAGGGTGAAGGAAGACATCTGGAAAGGCTGATTTGCACTCCTTTTCTGTTGAAAGCGTCAATTCGGCCATGAAATGGTGATTATCGCCACCAGAAGGTCAATCTAGAAGATAGCTCTTCAGAATGAGGGCGATTGCAGGGCCAAGCCAGTGTTGCTAACCGGCCAGTTCGAAGGCCGTCGATATTCCTTGGCCGACTCCGATGCACATAGTCGCTAGGCCGTAGCGCGTCTTGGCTCGCTTCATTTCGTGGAGCAGCGTTGTGGCGATTCTGGCCCCGCTGCAACCCAGGGGTGGCCGAGCGCTATTGCTCCACCGTTGGGGTTCACCCTCTTCAGGTCGAACTCCGGCATCTCCTCCGTGCAAGCCAAGACCTGAGCCGCGAATGCTTCGTTGAGCTCGATGATTCCGAACTCTTCCAGAGTGTCGCAACGCATCGGAGTAGGCCCGGTAATAATAGTCAGCGCATTCATGTTTGGCCTCCCATCTGCTGGAGTCTATCTCGCTGCTGGGCAGCTCGCCCTCTTGATTCCGGGCGTCTCTTTCTTCATCCAGGGGGTAGGGGTGATCATGTACAACGTGACGCAAGTGAGTTACAGACAGTCTCTTGTTCCGCGGAGCCTTCTCGGGAGGATGAACGCGACAATGCGCTTCATAGTAACAGGCACGGTTCCGATTGGTAGCTTCATCGGAGGCGTCATGGCGCGACTCCTCGGTTATCACGAAGCAATAGGTCTCGCCGTGGTGGGGACGTCGTTGGCCTTCCTCTGGGTCCTCCTTTCACCCATCAGACGTATCCGTGAGATGCCGATCCTCATGGACTGACGCTCGCATTCGGTGTGGTTGCCCGTTACTGACCTGAGAAGTTTGGTTCTCTCTTCTCGAAGAAGGCCTTGACGCCCTCGACGTGGTCCTTGCTCCTGCCCGCGATCTCCTGGAGGTATGCCTCGTACTCCAGAGCGGAGTCCATGTCCACGACAATCGCCCTGTTCAGTGCCCGCTTCGTGAGCGCCAAGGCCCTCGTGGGACCGGCCGCTAGCCTCTCCGCGATTCGTGTCACCTCGCCCATGAACTCCTGGTCAGGAAAGACCCAGTTGGCGAGACCCATGTTCAGCGCCGTGCGCGCGTCTATGGGTTCTCCCAGCATCGTTACCTCCATAGCCCTACCGAGACCGAGAATCCTCGGTAGCCAGAAGCTCGTCCCCGCGTCGGGAACCAGACCCACCTTGATGAATGCCTCGTGAAACTTCGCGGTGTCGGAGACTGCGCGCAAATCGCACGCAAGGGCCAGCCCGAGACCAGCGCCCGCGGTCACGCCATTGATCGCCGCCAGCACTGGCTTGTCCATCTTTCTGATTCTGGAGACTATCGGGTTGTACTTCCGACGCAGCACTTCGCCGAACAGCATCGGCTTGCCGCTGTCGTAGACGCCCCGGTTCGTGTTGAGGTCCTCGCCGACCGAGAATGCTCGTCCCTCCCCGGTGATGACGATGCACCTCACCTTCGGATCCCTCTCCCCTTCCTTCAGCGCTTCCTGCAGGTCGCTGCCCATCTGCTCGTCGAACGCGTTCAGCTTGTCGGGCCTGTTCAGCCTTATCCACTGAACCCCGTTCTTCAGCTCTGTCTTGACAGTCTTGTACTCCATCTACTTCCCCTTGAACTCTGGCTTCCTCTTCTCTGTGAATGCCTTCATACCCTCTTTCTTGTCCTCGGATGCGAAGAGGAGGTAGAACAACTCCCTCTCGAAGTCTATCCCGTTGCTGAGCCCCATCTCGAAAGCCTTGTTGACTGCCATCTTGGCAAGCTTCACGGCCACGGGTGACTTTGAGGCAATTTCATTCGCCACCTTCTTGGCTTCCGTCAGGTATGCCTCCTTGGGGACCACCTTGCTCACGAGCCCGAGGGTCCTCGCCTCTTCCGCGCCTATCCTCCTGCCGGTGAGTATCATCTCCATGGCCTTGTACTTGCCCACAGCTCTCGTGAGCCTCTGCGTCCCGCCCCCTCCCGGCATCACCCCTATGTCTATCTCTGGCTGACCCAGCTGCGTAGTCTCGGAGGCAACGAGCACGTCGCAGCTCATGGCGAGCTCGAGCCCGCCGCCGAGGACGTAACCGCTGAGCGCTCCCACAATCGGTTTGGGATGCCTCCCCACCTTGTCCCAGAGAGGGAAGAAGTGCCCCGTCATCGCCATCTGGACGGCCGTCTTGTCTGCCATCTCCTTGATGTCGGCCCCAGCGGAGAACGCCTTCTCGCTCCCGGCCAGGACGACGCACCTCACCCCTTCGTCCTTCTCGAACTCTCCCAAAGCCTGGATCAACTCAGAGACCATCTTGGCGTTCAGGGCGTTCATCGCTTCTGGCCGGTTCAGAGTGATGATGCCGAGGGACTCCTCCCTGGAGACCACAAGTGTCTCGTAACCCATGTCGCCGACGCGGAGTCGTGGTTGTAAAAAAGCCTGCGCCGCGTAACCCTTCGCGTAATGAAGCCTCCACCATGTTAAAAAGCGGTGCGAATCGTGCCGACCCTCTTGAATCCTTGGCACGAACAGCGACTGAGGGTGAGGTTCGAGGAGACTGACACGATGCAGGTCGTCTACTACGGGAAGTTCCTCGTCTGGATGGAGGTCGGGAGGATAGGCCTCCTGAGGGACGCTGGGCTCCCCTACAAGGACTGGGAGCAGAGAGGTTACCACATCCCTGTCGTCCAGGCCCACGCGGACTACAAAGCTTCGGCTCGCTTTGACGACGAGGTCCTGGTTAAGACGAAGGTCGCGAGCATCGGTCGTGCAAGCATCAGGTTCGAGAACGAGATCTACAAGCTGCCTGAAATGACGCTCCTCTGCACAGGGCACACCGTCCACGCCCTAATCGACAGGTCAGGGAAGTCTGTCGCAATCCCGGACGATCTTCGGGAGAAGCTTATTTCGTTTTAGTCGCGCCCGGGGCACCCCATTCGTAGAAGCCCCTGCCAGACTTCCTACCTAGCATTCCTGCTCTAACCATTTGGCGCAAGAGGGGAGCTGCGCGGTATTTTCCATCTTGGAACTCCTCCATGAACACCTGCGTGATGTTGAAGGTCGTGTCCAACCCGACGTAGTCGAGAAGCTGCAGCGGCCCCATTGGCCAGTTAAGGCCCAGCTTCACTGCCTTGTCAATATCCTCCGGGTCTGCTACGCCTTCTTGGACCAGGAAGACCGCCTCGTTCAGCGCCGGCACGAGTATCCTGTTGACGATGAAGCCAGGCGAGTCCTTCTTGCAGAGCACTGTCTCCTTCCCCATCTTCGCGGAGACGCTCCTGACCAGGTCTATCGTCTCGTCCGAGGTCTTGTTCCCCCTGGTTACCTCGACCAGAGGCATCAGCTGTGGCGGGTTGAAGAAGTGCATCCCGCAGACATTCTCAGGATGCTTCGTAGCAGCACCGAGCATCGTGATGCTGATGGAGGAAGTGTTGGAAGCGAGTACAGCGTCCGCGTCGGCCAGTTCCGAGACTTTTTTGTAGAGCTCGAGTTTCAGCTTCGGGTCCTCGGTCGCTGCCTCGATGACGAGCTGGCTCCCCCCCACTGCGCGTGCGAGGTCCGTGGTGGGATGGATCTTGGAGAGCACGGCTGCCGCCTGGTCCTTTGTCAGCTTACCACGCTCGACGAACTTCGCCAGGCTGTCAGAGATCATCTTCATGCCGCGGTCAACGAACTCCTGTTTCACATCAAGGAGCGTTACCTCGTATCCCCCGACCTGGGAAGCCATCTGAGCTATCCCGTGGCCCATCAGGCCAGCACCCAGTACAGCCACTCTGTTCACGTTTCGTTGCATACTGTTGCTTATCCTCCTGTCAGTTTTAACTCTTGGGAGCTCTGGCTTCGAAAAGCAAGAGGGTGCCCCACCTGCGGAATCCCGCTTTGGAGAGCGCTGAGACTAGGGGAGTGCGTGAGGGAGCATAAACCCATTTCCGCGATGCCCTCCACTTCTCCTTCTTTCCGAAGACGTGCCCTACTACCCTCATGATGTCCTCCGGGGTGCCCGTAGCGAAACAAACCTGCCTCCACCTGTCCGAGCCCTCTCCACCAAGCTTTGCAATGGCCACAGCGCTTTCTGAGAGGTAGACCGAGCCCTCCTCCGCCAACCTCGCGAGCACGTGCGGAGTCATCGAGGTCGCGGTGAACGAGTCCCAGTACACTCCGGAACCGATGGCGTACTCTTTCGACTTCCTTATTGCGCGCTCTAGGGCTGGGACGTCCTCTTTCTTCGCCCTTCTGACTCCCTTCTGCTGCGAGAACCTCGCCTTCTCCCCTGAAATGTAAACGCTCATTCTTGCTACAGCCTTGAACCCCATCTTGGCCACTTGCTTGTGTGCAGGTTTGTTGGCCGAGCCGCTCGTCAGCCTGTAGAGCCTGATTCCCCTTCTCAGCGCGATGTTCATCGAGTTGCGGCCGAGCATCGAAGCCAGCCCCATCCTCCTGAATTCTGGGTGTACCCTGACGCCCTCGAGCCAGGCCGAGCCGTCTTCCATGAACCGGACCCTGTTCATCGCCACCGGCCTTCCGTCCACTTCCGCTACGAACATCTTCGCGCCTTTGTCGCGCAACCATTCATCCCAGACCTTCGGTATGTAGTCGTGGCCTCCCCAGATGTCCTTGATGAAGGACATCAGCGGCGCCTTGTCGGAGCGCCTCGCTTCCCTGATGGTCGTACCCAACTCGTTGCCGCCACGCCGCACCTGGGTTAAACGCTTTCCTCGCTGAAATGCTTGAACGGTTAAATCGGCAGCGAACCATCGGGGCGTCTGCCGGGATGGCAGAGTGGTTATTGCGCGGGCCTTGAGTCACTGCACAGTCAGCCCGTGACCCCAACGGGTCGCAAGGGTTCGAATCCCTTTCCCGGCGCTCATACTACGGGTCAAGTTCCCTTCTGATGGGTACAGAGCCAGGTACAGTACCTGAACTCGGAATAGCTGCAAATCTTCCAGGAAAGGAACAGCAGTGTTGCTCCTGGCTACTTGGATTCAACGCGCTCACCGCACCAATTCTATTCTTGGTATATCAGGACAACCGTGTTCCGACTATGTAGCGACGGTGGGGCGTATATGCCCAAAGGCGGTAGAGTGTCAGAGGCAATTCAACTGCGCCTGCTAGCCAAGCAGAGTCGGCCTGGCCTTCCACCGGTCTTTCAGAGGTCGGAACTTGACTGAAGGAATGATGCCTGATGAGGAGTGGATGGAACTGAGAAACATGTGGGACCAGAGTTACAAGGTAGTCCTTGATGGCCTCAGGATGGCCGCGAAGAAGTTCAAAACAGGCACGAAAGAATACGACCATATGCGGCACTCCATACAGCTAACCGAGTTTCACCATGAGGCGATGATGAAGATCATCGACATTCACCGGGACACACAACGCATCCTCAACGAGAAGTAGGACATGACGGCGAGAAAGCGCGCCTCCAGAGAAAGCCGGGAGATGAGCCGAATTGCCTTCGATAGGAGGGTGGACGGGTTGGTCTCGAACGTGATGAAGCAGGACCTCCTCTCGCCCGAGTTCAGGACCGAGTACGTCAAGGCGACCAGCCTCTTCAAGCGGGTGGCGGAGTTCGACCCAGGCTTGGCCTCGGAGCTCTTCTTCAGCGCAATGATGCTCAGCTACACTTTCGCCGTCGGAGTGACAGACAAGATCTTTCGCTGGAAAGGACCAAGCGCGGACTACTTCAGAAGGTCCCCCGGCCCAAACCTGAACTTCGCCTTGATCTCTCCTTCGCCGACGATGGGAGTGGACGAATTCACTCTTCTGTCGAAGTCGCTGCAACTCGAGTAGAGCGAGATGTAGGCTCCCTGCTTCCAGCACAGCCCCCGGTTCGTTCCGCCCTCTGTCGCGAAGTGCACGCACTGATTGCAATAAGGCCTGTCGAGTCCCTTCTCATTGTAGAACCTGACGAAGCCGGGCGGGAGCATGCTCCGCCTCAGCGCCTTGTGGCGTTGATTACCTGGGGCAGAGCAGCCGCAAAGGCGGTGTGGGGACAGTAGTCAGTGCTGTCCAGCGTGCAGTAGAGCTGGAGCTTGCCTCCGTCCGCCTTCTTCACCCTGACGTCCGCGATCTTGTCCTTCTTGTTGTCCCTGATGATTACCTGGTCCGTTTCCAGCGCGACCAGATCCAGCAGGGGCACGTAGTTCGCGAACTTCTCGTCGACGTAGAGCATGTTGACGAGGATATCACTGACGAAGACGGCCAGGGGCTTCTTCTCCTTCCTGGCCCTCTCCTGGACCTGCTGGTAGAGCTGCGCCGCAACGGTGATGGTTCGGAAACGTCTCTCTGGCATACTCCTACGGTCGGATTACGTTATACTTAAATGCTTAGAGAACGATGAATCAGGAGGGTTTGCCTATAAGAACCACCACACGATTTCCGACCCGCCTCGCGTTAAAAGCCGGTATCGTCCTTGATGGCATGGCAGCCGAGGATGGGGAACCACTCGAACTGTGCGAACAGTGCGGCTCGCCTCTGGTGGACGGTGCTTGCCAGAGTTGTGGATCCGTCTTCAGGGACGGGAGCAGTCCAGTCGGGGCCGCACCGCTGGATAGGAACGAGCTCTCGAAGGTTCTGGGGAGGCCAGTCGGCTCCCGCGCCCACGGCTCGTACTCGCTCTCCATGCAGCAGGAGGAAAGGATGTCTCCGTTGAGAAAGGAAATCGAGTCCCTCGTTGAGAAGTTCAACGCTTCTCCCGAAGTGAAGAACACGGTGAAGCAGAATGCAGAGAAGGCCGCCGTCAAGATCATGGGCGAGCTGGGTCCGACCAAGGCTGCCATCGCCTCTGTCGCTCAGGAGTTCATCAGTCAGGGTAGGAACCTGGGAGAGGTCTGCTCCTCCATCGCGAAGGTCCACCCAGGAATGGACCGGCTGAAGGATCTCGTTGTCGAAGTCTATCCGTCGTCCGAGGGAAGAATTCGGGTTCTCGTAGATGGCAGGGAACGGCCGTTCCGGTCCTACGCCTGCGGCCTCTACTGCAGGTTGAGGACACCTCTCTTTGCCTCAGATAGCGGCGCGCTCGTCGAGCTGCGGAACGCGGTGCTGACGAGGAGGGGATTCGACGAGAAGAGGGTCGAGCCCCTGGGACCGTCAGAGTTCCAGATAACGACTGACGAGAGAAACTTCGAGCTCTTCAAGGTCTTGGAGGAGGCCAGGCTCTCGGGAAGAGCAGCGTGCGCAGGAGCCAGCATGGGCGCGATGTTCAGGAAATACTCCATCTCCAAGCTGCGCCTCACCTCGAGGCTCCTGAGGGAGGCGGGCCTGCTGCAGCAGGTGAGCGCCGAATATGCCAAGCTGTACGCGCGGAGTGTTGGGAACGGGCTGGGCAGGTCTCCCAGGAAGCTGGCCGAGGAAGCGCTTATCGAGGCTTGCGAGGACACAGTCCCGGAACACATCAGCAGCTCCATCGCACAGAAGTATCATCTCAAGCGAACCGAGATGCGGTCGCTGGTCGTGCAGTCAGAGCTGGATGCGTGGCAATCATGAGTGGACCTCCATGCCGGCCCAACTGACAACCATCCCGCTCAAGCTGATCCAGCCGCACCCGAAGCTCGCCTTCAGGTTCAGCTACGACGTCGCGGGCCTCGCGGACTCGATAAGGTCGGCGGCCGATGAGAACACCCCCAACGGCCAGCTCAACCCGGGCAGGGTGGTACTGAGGTCCGACGGCGAAGGCTACTACGTCTACGTCGGGGTGAGGCGCTACCATGCGCTGAAGCTGCTCTACGAGACGACGAAAGACGAGAGGTTCGGCTCCTACACCGCCTACATCGACACCGGCATGGACGAGCTCCAGATGTTCGTCAAGGCGAAGAGGGAGAACGACGAGGAGAGGGGCGAGAGGCAGGGACTCTCGGTCCTCGAGGAGGTTTACGGTTTGACCAAGATCAGGGACGCGATAAAGCCCGAGGGACTCGAAAAGGGGCTGAAGCGGCTGGTCGACGTCGCCGACAAGGTGACGCTGGAGAAGATACGAAAGCTCTTCGAAATCGAGGTCGCGACCCGGTTCAGATTCAGGCTTCCGCACCTGGAGTACATCTGCAAGATCGAGGGCGAGGCGGATTTTTACCTGACAGCAGCGACAGCGGCTGGCTACGGATACAAGGGGGAGGACATGGACAGGGCATGGGAGGACAGGAACTCGGCGTACTCGTTGGAGTGGTTCAGGAGAGTATTCTCGCAGTACGAGCAACCCAAACCCGAGGCAGGTGGGACAGCTACCTCACAGGGCGGTCAGGCGAAGAAACAGAAGCCTGCGAAAGCGAAAGGAAAGGCCATCAAAGGGCTCGAGATTCACGAGAAGAGCGTAATCACTGCGTCATGTCCCAGGTGCCGAACCCTTCACATGGTGCAGATGAAGGGCAAGATCGAGGCCACTCACCTGCCGGCAGACCCAGAAGGCGAGAGCAGGACGGAGGTCACAGACAGCGTCAGCAGGCTGGATTGCACATGCTCTGCCTGCAAGGGGCGGTTCTTTCTGTTCGTGAAGCATCTGGAGGGCAGAAGGTACGCGGCAGAGCCATCACCATCGATGAAATTCAGGGAGCCCCGAGAGACGGTGGAAGCTGTGGACCTTCGCTACGACCACAAAGAGGAGATGTGGCAGAAGATAGCAGGGGACAAAATCGTCGGGCCTCTCCTCTTGCGCGCCGGCGCGGGAAAACGAAGATGATCCTGGGAATTGCCCAAGAGTAGAGGCAGGGAGGAACTCGCGATGCTGATAGGCATCCAGGTGCTGATCGAGTCGGTGGCCTTCGACGCCCACGACCTCAGGAAACTCCCCTTCAGGCCTGCCTTCGTGACCAAGGTCCTCAAGGCTCTCCGGCAGGCATGCCCTCCATGCCATGTCCGCCTTGTTCGCGCTGGTCTCGCTGTACGCATACTCTTTGATAGGCAGCTCCGGCGCGTCAGAGCTCTCCTCCCTGAAGTCCGTATTCCTGCTGAGTGTTGGGCTCTCCGGCCTGGCGGGTGTGGCGTACATAGCGTTGAGGGGGACGTCGCTCGTAAGGTTTGCTCAGGAGAGGGTAAGCGTGGACGCCCGCGTCCCCGCGGCAATCATCGGAGCCGGCATCTGTGCTTCCGTCTTGGTGGCCTACCTGAGGTACAGCCAACAGTACTTCCTCATAATCTTCGCAGCGTCAGCCGCATTTGAAGCGCTCACCCTTGTGTCGGTCTGGCCTCTCACAGGAAGCGCCGCGGTTCCCAAAATCGTACCCCTCACAGAAGTCTGGTCGACCGCGTTCGTGCAGAGGCACGCGCGCCTCAGGCGCGTCGCGTCCGCGAGGACCGAGAGCTTCAGGAAGCTCCTGCTCTCGTCGGGGGTTTCAGGGAACGCGAGCGCAATAGCCGCGAAGTCTGTCGCGTACTCCCTCCTCGCGCTGATTTTCGCGGTGCTAGCCGCAATCGTCGCCACTATTCTGGTCGGGGCTCCCGCCCTCGTCATCCTATTCGTTCCCCTTGCCTTCTACTTCTTCTACAACCTCAAGCTCAGGGACGCGGCATCGGCGAGAGGTTCAGGAGTCGAGAAGGAGCTGCCGTTCTTCTCTGTGCTTGCCGAAGTCCTGACTGGCGCAGGCACCCCACTCTACGATGTCTTCCAGAAGGTGGCTAGCGAGAGCGTATTCCCTCAAATCGCAAAGGAGGGCTCGATATTGAGGAAATATGTGACAGTCCTCGGGATGAACTCGCTGGAAGCGCTCGAGAGACTCTCCACGATCCACCCCTCCAGGCGCTTCGCCTCCTTCATCACGGGGTACACTTCTAAGATGAGATCGGGTGGCGCCCTTGGCGAGTACTTCTCAGGCGAGAGCGGCGACCTCCTCCGGCGGCTCGAGTCGGACTGGGCCAGGTACGGCGAGATGGCGGGCGGTCTCGGCAGCATGATGCTCACCCTTCTCGTGATCCTGCCGATACTGATACTGATCACTTCGCTCTTCACCTCGTCCGCATCCCTGACCTACCTTTCCGGCTTCACCTTCATCGCCGTGCCGATATTCACCACGGTGATGGTCGTGACAGTAAGCAGGATGCAGCCGTCTGGGCAGGACCCGGTCCACGGCAACCCCCGGATTGCGCTCGCCCTTTCATTGCTGGGCGCTCTGCCTTCCCTGCTACTGAACCAGGTCTGGATCGGCTTGGCCACGGGGTTGTTCATCTTCAGCACCTTCTACGGCCTCTCCGTCCTCGCTCAGAGGACAGAGGCAAGAGAGGCGGACGAGGCTGTCCCCCGCTTCCTGGGGGACCTGATGGAGTACAAGAGGCAGGAGTACGACATACCTAAGGCCGTCATCGCGGTCGCGAAGGAGAACAGGTACAACGGCAGCTTCAACAGCATACTGGACAGGGTTGGTGCGCACCTGCAGAAGGGGAGTCCGCTCGATGAAGCGAGGATAGAGACCGGAAGCAGGCTGGCGAAGATGACCTTCATGGTGCTGGGCGAGATGTCCCTCTACGGCGGGGGAAGCGTCGACACACTGAACCAGCTGTCAACGTACGTCTCGAAGGTTGCGGAGGCGAGGGGCAAGGCGTCCGTGGAGATGAAGCCGTACATCTTCCTCGCTTACGCCTCTCCCCTTCTGCTCGCGTTCGGCATAGACTTCACGCGCTCGATTGTCTTCTCATTCAGCTCGCACCTATCCATCAGCCTCTCCAACCTCCCTGTCTCGGCGAACCTGCTCAAGATAGGTTACGTGCCTCCCGCCCTAACCGAACTGTCGAACATCCTCATAGTGGTCGCCTCGGCTGCGCTCGGGGTGATATCGGCCAAGATAGTCGACTTCACTGTGAAGAACACGCTCAGGGTGACCGTCAACGTGGCGCTGGCGATCATCGCGACGTTCATCTTGGCGCAGGTCGATCTGCTCTCTTTCATCCACGCATGAGTTTCGGTGCGAGATGGGCCTTTGAGCCTTCTCGGTCCCTTCTTCGTCCTTTCAAGAACGGTCAAGCGCGGGGGGTGGGACTTCAGCACAATTTATTGTGTTCAAAGCAGCTTTGACTTGGTATACTGTGCGGTCGCCAGGACTAGGACTCTACACTTAGTGCGTAAAGCGAAGCCTGACCTCCGGCCCTATTTATTGCAGGCTTGGTATCTCGCAACACCACAAGCAACACGAGGGTTGCAATGAGGGCGAGGGATGCCACAGTTGCGAAACCGATGCCGGGCGTGAGCACTGTCCAAAGGACGCCAATCATCACGCTTGAGACGAAATCGCCTATCCCGTTTACCGTCTGAAGAACACCGTATCCAGTCCCCCTCTGGGACTGGCCGAGCATCTCAGCCGCGAACGCCTTCTCCACCGTGTCGACAATTGCCGTCTGAAGGCCAGCTAGGACGAAGATTGTAATCAAAATCGGATAGCCCGGACTCTCAAATATCGAAGCGATGCAGGCAAAAGCAAAGACGGAGTACCCTACAGCGAGAAGGTTTCGCTTTGAAATCCGGTCGGCAAGGTACCCAGCTGGGAACGAACCGAGTGCGTAAATCACGTTCAAGAGCAGATACAGAAGGACAGCCAATTGAGATGCTGCAGATATGCCGAGTGAAGGCTGAAGCACCTGCTCCGCCCTTAGCGTGAAGATTACATTAGAGAAATTCGCGATTCCGAAGAGACCGACGCTGACAAGGAGGAGCCTGAACTCCCTCGGGAGGATTCTGACTGAGGAGAGGAATGAAATCGATTCCCCTCCCCTGTCCCGTCCCGTCCTCTTCACACCGGGCGGCCTGTCTCTCACCATGCCCAGGACGACGGCGATGCAGACTACCCCTGGAACGAAGGAGACGAAGAATATCTGGGAATACGGAAGATAGGGAATCAACAAGAGAGCTATTGCGGGACCTATCACTGCACCCACGGTGTCAAACGTTCTTTCGAAGCCGAAAGCCTTCCCCACAGAATCTGCTGGAACCGAGTCGACCATCAGGGCGTCTCTCGGTGGGCCTCTCGCGCCTCTCCCCGTCCAAGCTCCCACCCGGAGGACCAGCACCTGCAGCCACGAAACAGCGAAGCCGATTGCTGGGATAAGGATCCCTGTGAGCAGGTAACCTAGATACATGATAGGTGTCCGTTTGCCCGACTTGTCAGAGTAGTATCCAGAATAGGACTTGACCAGACTCGAGGCTCCGTCGGACGCTCCTTCCACCAGTCCTACAATGGCGGGATTACCACCGACGGCAAAGACGATGAATAACGGGAGAATCGAAGTCGCCATCTCGTGGCTGGTGTCTGAGAACAAGCTGGTAAGGCTCATTCCGATGACGTTTCGGTTGAGCCAGCCTTGGGATGGCGAGGGAGCCAAATCGCTTGGTTTCATCGACCAACCATTGACCCCCCTTTCTGGATTAAAGCTCTTGCCAAGGTCGCAGTCGGCGCTTTGAACACCACATGCGGAGCGGTCGGCAAGGTTCGAACTATACACGAAGTGCAGTCGTCGGGACTTCCGACTACACATGTGGTCTGAAAGACTCCTGTCGTGTCGAACGTCCTATCAATGGGCCCTAGAAGCCAGGAGTGGTTGTTGGGAATCCCATCATAATTCGTTTCAGGGGGAAGAATACGCGTGCCGCAGTGCGTAGGCTACGGCTAGATGCCGAAAGGCGTTCCGATTTCTCCGATCAGGGGGGCTATGATAGCCGAAACGACGACGAGCGCGGTCCAAAGAGTGATGGAACCCACTCGCTCCTTCCTCCTAAAGAGCACATACACCGAGACGAATCCCACCAGCGAGATTACGACACTGAAAAGCCAGATGACAGCGACGTCTCCAGTCCTCTGAGTGTAGAGGTACCAACTCCCCAGTGATGTATTGGTCCATAGATACCTGAGGACCGCTTCACCCCACAAGTAGAACAATCCCGCAGCGTACCCGGCCGCGGCTTTGGGTGGGGCACCCCCCTTGCTGACGGTCTCCGCGAACGACGGCTTGGACTCTTGCAATCTAACTCATGCTCCTGGGGGAAACGTCAGAGTCTTCGTCATTATGGTCCCAACCACTCCGAGGACCAGTAGCCATGCCACAGTCACCAAGATGAGGCTCAAGATACTCCACTTTACGCGCCTGTCGGTGATCACGAGCTCACCGAAGTCCCATATGAGATATGTCGTCACGCCAGTCAAGGCCAATCCAATGAAGGAGATGTGCTCCATCATGTCGAAGAGGAGGGGGCCTGTGAATGCCCCGACAGAAGCATCGCTTATGCTCTGGGTGAAGTTCCCGTAGTCGTTGCCATAGCTGGCGCTCAGGAGCGTTCCTGACCCGAAGTTCACATCGGGGAGGATCCCGGACACCATGAGGCCCAGCACCAAGAGGAAAGTGATGAGCGCGCTGTACTTCAGTCGGGTCATGTAGACATCGCTCAGGATGCGTTTGAAGTAGATCGCGCCGAACATGTAACTTGCGAAGCCGACTATCAGGATGAAGAATAACCCGTGTATCGAAAGCATCAATTCGTTCGGTCCCAGACCGAAGAACGACATTCTCCTCGGCGTCCCGCCTACGTTTTGATATTTAAGACTTGAACACAGTTCTCATACGTGAGAAAGGCGAAAATCTGCGGTCACCGTGACGTCAACCCGTGTTAATCGCTCTCGGGCTCTTTTCCCCTTCGGCGAAATTGAACACCTTGGTCATCATAATTTCATTCATCGAACGAGTCAGGAGGGGTGGAGTGAAACTAATGTGCGGGGGGTGGGACTTCGAACCCACGAAACTGAAACTGACAAGCTATCAGAACCTCAGGTCTTGTCTTTTATACGTTCGACGACTGCTCCAGCATGAGAATTTCGGATGAAAGAAAAGCACTCTCACAGAGCACAGACCTCCTCCTCATTCTAACCGCGACTCTCGCGGTCGGGGGGATAATGTACGGCGTCTCGACCGGCCTCATAAGCGGTATGGGGAACATCTCGTCGCTCCAGGTGGCAGGCGCAAGCATCAGCGTCGGCACGAGCAGTCAGTCGTTCGCAATCACGATGAAGAACAACGGGAACACCGCCCTCAAAGGAACTTCGACAGTGTCGGTGGTTGCCACGCTGCCGTCCTCAGGAGTCACGTACACCGGCGGTGACACCAAGGGCGACTCGTTCACCTGGTCTTGCACGACGGCAGGGGTGTGCGCCACCTCGGCCAGCGTCACTCTGAGTGGGGGTGACACTCTGAGTCTTGCATTCAACACCCCTAGCGGCTTCACGGCAGGTAGCACATACACCATCAGCGGTGGGTTGGGCTCTACGACCTTCTCCACCTCGGTCGTAGCAACAGAAGCATAGTGGCGGAATCTATGAGAGTAGCGAGGACCAGACGTGCCATCAGCGAGATTGTTTCTGCCCTGCTCCTCACCGCAGCCACGCTTTCCCTCGGCGGATACATGACGGTCTCGCTTAGCAGTCAACTCTCGGGCTCCAATCAGGGTATCCTTGTCGCGCTCCAGCAGCAGCAGGAATCGACGGGGAAGCTACTCTCCCTCACGTATTCTGGGCTGAGCTCTGGGAAGCTGGTGGTCCAGGTCTACAACTACGGGTTCACGAGCTACGCGCCAGCATACGTCTTCGTCAACATCACTTCATACAGTTCTTCGCTGCAGAAAACCAACGGTCAGCCAATCCCGACGATCGCGCCGAACTCTGCCGCGAACGTAGTGATCAGCGGTACCTTCACTAGGGTCACCGGTCAGACCATCTACCTCGTCGACAGCTACGGAGTGGTTTTTCAATTTGCGACGTAGCGCCTTATCGAACCTCGTCAGTTCGCTCATGCTCATCTCGATAGCTCTTGCCAGCGGCGTAATCGTGTACAGTGCCTTCAACGGGCTCGCCGCCGCCTCGAACCCCCCGAGCGCGAGCCTGCAGGTCAACGAGGGGCAGCTCGTCCAGGGGGCGAACGAGGCGACGCTCAGGGTCCAGCTCACGAACTTGGGGTCCCAACCAATCACCACTTTGACCATCGCATTGAGCGGCGTCCAGTCGTCCACCGCTTCATTCTCGGCCACGGTGACACTAATCTCCATGTCGACGGGAAGCCAGATTTACTCTGGCTCGTTCACCGTGCCTTCCGGCTCCACTTCTGTTTTTTACTCCTTCAGCGCTGCGCTGAACCCGAACCAGAACGTGGGCCTGGTTGTGACATTCACTCCCTCCGCCCAAGGCGCCTCCCTGTTCATTGCCGGAAGCACCTACAACTTCCTCGTATCTTCCCAGCCATACGCCCAGGCGTCTGTCCTCCTTGTCGCAGGGGCCCCATGACGCTTGAGTTCGCGTTTTAAGCGCCAGGGGAGTCTGGCGTCAATGAAACGTAGGGGCCAAGCCTCGATCATAGGATCGATCCTCTTCTTTGTCCTCTTCGCCTCCGCAATGGCCGGGGTAGCCTACTACGCCAGCTCACAATCGCAGGCGAACGGCGCAGCCAACAGGGCGCAGACCTTGATGGCGCAGAAGGGCAGCGAGCAACTCACGTACGGGGCCCTTTCAAACGGGTCGCTCACCATACAGAACACCGGCGGCGAGTCCGTGAGCGTTGTCGAGGTGATCATCAAGTACTCCAACGGGACTGTTTACACTGCCTCGCCGAGCACGTCGTCGATGGCCTCTAACAACCTCCTCCAGGTCGGCAAGCTAATCCCCTCCTCTCTGCAGTCGAGGTACAACTCGATACTAAGCTCGACCAATCCAGCGGATGAGATAGGGATAGTGACTTCGAGGGGCAACACCCTCTGGCTCAAGCCTGCGGTCGCAGCCCAGACCAACCCCAACCTCAACTACGACGTCACCTTCAGCGCGAACGGTGCCAGCGCGTTCGGGACCAGCCCGGTGCTGACCGTTGACGGTGTCAGCTACACCTACCCGCAGCTGCCCGTCACTTTGAGCTGGTTCGCAGGCACGAAGCACACGTACGCGTTCCAGTCCCTTCCCCAGGGCAGCGGCACCAGGGTGGGCGCCACTGCGACAGGCCTCACGACAGCCACCTCGGGGACATTGACCGCGACCTCTGCAGGCACCGTCCAAGCCTCCTACACGACCCAGTATCTGCTGACCGTGAGCGGGGGGAGCGGGGTGATGGTGAGTCCTGCTTCTCCAACCAACGACGGCTACTACCCCTCTGGCACGTCGGTCCAGGTCGCACTGCCGAACGCATGGAACTTGGTATCAGGCCAGAGCAGGCAGAACCTGCTATCGTATTCGCTTGACGGCGCCTCGCCCACCTCCGTCACGCGGTCCGGCTCGGGCAACTTCGTGTACTCCCTTACGATGGGTGCGCCACACGTTTTGTCGGTGGATTCAGTAGCGCAGTACTACTTGTCGACCACGGGAGGCAACGGGCTGGGCGTCTCTGCGGCCTCGCCCACGAACGACGGGTTCTACGATTCCGGGACCCAGCTGACAGTCTCAAGCAACTGGGTCTGGAGCGTAGTCTCAGACCAATCCAGGTCGGCACTGAGCAACTGGCAGCTCGACGGCGCCGACCAGAATCCAATCCGGAGCAGCAGCGGGACTTTCACGTCCTCCACAATCACCATGAGCACCTACCACACCGTCGCCCTCGACTCAGTGACGCAGTACTTCCTGGCCCTCTCGGGAGGAGGGAGCTACTCATACTCGGTTGCATCGCCCACGGGTGACAGCTGGTTCGACTCGGGAACCGTGAGCCAAGTGCAGAGCGCCTATGCCTTCAACGTCGTAGCAGGGCAGACCAGGAGCAACCTCCTATCGTACGCCATTGATGGCGCTCAAACGACTCTGGCCAGGGCAGGTTCGGGCTCGGCCGGCCCCACGATTACCTTCAGCACCTTTCACACCCTGAGCTTCACGTCGACCTCGCAGTACGCACTGAACGCGGTCGGGGGCGACGGGGTCACATACTCGGGTTCGGTCACCGGCGACGGCTGGTACGACTCTGGAAGTACAGCCACCGTGACAACCAACTATGTGTGGGGTGTGGTAACAGGCCAGTCCAGATTGAACCTCGCCTCTTGGAACCTCGACGGGGGAGCGAACCAGGCGGTGACCCGGGTCGGCACCGGGACCTTCACGACGACGTCGGTGACGATGAACACCTTCCATACGATCAACTTCAACCCAGTGACGCAATACTACGTGACGACTGAAACTAGCGTGCCATCGAGTGGGAGCACGGGAGCGCTGAGCGTGAGCTATTCGTACCAATCTCCGTCGACAGTATCTTGGACAGGGAACGGTAATGGATTCCAACTCTGCAACTGCTTTGGCGGTACGGCCACGCAAGGCCTTATTCCAGAGCCGCCTGCATCCTACACAGTCACCGGGTTCAGCTGGAGCATATCAGTGACCCAATCAGGAACCTTGGGAGACTCGCTCAGCTTCTATATCAGTTTCAATGGCTGCTACACTTCATGGTATAGTGCGACTACCGGCTCCAGCGGGTCGTACTCCGGATCCTGCCTGCCTGAATCAGGTGCCAGTATTGTTCTCCAATGGAGTACGTCGCCGGGATGCTGGAGCAGCAGAGCTCAAGACTATTTTCCTTGCGGCACCTATTTTACCATCACAAGCTCTGGAACATGGACCTACACTCTATCGTCGTCTGGCTCCACAAGCAGCGGCTCGAATACCTATTCGGTTTCTGGCAACACCGTGACCTACTCCTACGGAGTGGGCTACAACTTCCCTGGCGGCTCATCGTCAACGTCTTGGTCTGCAAGCTGGCCATCAGCCGAGTCGTACTCTTCGAACAGCTGCGCCAGCGGGTCAGTCTCGGGCAATACTGTCTCGGGGACGGGCGGCACGTGCACTCTCACGACTACGCAGACTGGGAGCAGCTCGGTCACGTTTGCGTCACCCACTGGCGATAGCTGGTATGACTCCGGAGCCGTGGTAGGGCTAACCTCTTCCGCTTTGGGCGCGTTCGCATTCTCATCCTGGAGCGCCTCTAGCGGGAACATCATGATAACCTCCACAAGCTCGGCTTCCACGACGGCGACTGTAGACACCTACGGCACCATAACGGCGAGCTTCAACGTGGTGCAGTGAGCGGTGGAGCCAGTTGTCGGATGGACCGCGTTGCAGAGTCTGCGGGAAGACTTCGAGTTCGGGAGCGGAGCAGGAGACGCACCACATCTCCCGAGCTGAACCGCGTAGGGCCTTGGCGAAGCTGGCTTTAGGGGCGTTCTACATCGTCTCGGTCTCAATGGTGATGGCCTCTGTGGTTGTCCTCGCGTGGACCCTGATACTGGCGGACACCCACGGCTACTCGGTGATCATCTACGACAACTTGCAGGGCGAAGCTGCAATCGAGATGGTTCTGCTCTTGGTGTCCATACTCTACGTTCCGATACTCTTCAGGGACGGTGTGAAGAGAGCCTTCGAGCTGTTCAGGCCATCGGGAGAGCAAGAGACCTGAAGGTCGTGAGGTTAGAAGCAAGAGCTGTGAGTTCGCCCAATCTAGGAGGGGGAGCCGCAGCCCACGCCAACAACAATAGGATTGCAGCGACTGCCAGCAGACTTCGCCTATTCGCTGTGGATTGGGAATTAGTGGATTCTTCAGAGCCCGCGTTAAGAACGCGCTAGTTCTCAATCCCTGAATTGGCCGAGTTCGAGGCGGCGATGGCTTCAGCCTGCGAATCCACCCTGAAGGAGGTGCTCGGGCTGAGCGGATTCGCGTCGACGGTCTACCGCCTCAGCATGAACGGAGTCTCGTTGCGCGACTGCGCAAGCAGGCCTGCCGACTTCGACGATTTTCTCTCCGTGCTCTTCAATCCTGTAGGGGCGACCCTAGTCGAAGGCAGGATACTGAAGCGCTTCTACGGCGAACACACCGCCATTGTATTCCGATGGGGGGACAGCATGAACTTCTGCGCGGAGGTGAGGAGGGCGCGCCAAGCCTTCGAAGACGCGAATAACTCGCCGCAGTAGGCGATTCCCGTCACTTCTTCAGAATAATGTGAAGAGCCAGAATGCGCCTGCTGGCTCCGCCTCTCACTTTCGTCTGCCCCTCTCTCCGGGACTTTGCAAAACGTCGTCTGTGATTATATCTTTCCAATCAATCACCCTCGTTTCGTATGCATTGCGTTCGCTCTCGTGAGATACAGAGACCGAAGGGACGGGAAGATGCGCGGGCGAATCTTTGACCTCTACCCCGGCAGACCCGGAGAAATGGTGGTCTGGCTCAAGGAGGAGAACGGCGACGCGGTCAGGCTCGTCGACAGCTGGTCGCCCTCCATCTACATAGCGGCAGACAACAGGACGGACCTCGAGACTCCGCTCAAGACAGTCGGGGAAGAGCTCGCCTGGACGAGAGTAGTGCGAAGGCGCGAGAGGGTCACAGACCGAGAGAGCAGCGAAGTGGTGGAGGCCAAGGTAAGGGACGCGAAGCGGCTCCAGCAGGTGGCCGGGAGGATAGAGAGGCTGGGACCCTTCGGCGCCTTCCGGGCTTACAACGTGGACGTACCGCCGAGCCAGAGCTACCTCTACGAGCGCGACCTGTTCCCCTTGGCCTACTGCGAGGTCGAGCAGCGTGGAAACAGGCTAGAGTGGATGCTGGAGGACGACGTCTGGGCTTACGACTACTGCATAACAAACCTCAGGAAAGTGAAGGTGGACGTCCAGATAGAGAAACAGGGAATGCTGGCGCGCTTCACAGACCCGCTAAAGGCCGTGACTCTGGAGAGCGACAACGGCAAGGTTGTGATCGAAGGCCGGAGCGAGGCCGACATGATACTCGATATAGTGAAGGCAGTGAAGGAAGCCGACCCAGACTTCGTGCTCACGACCGACGGTGACACCTTCCTCTTTCCCTACCTGACCAAGAGGGCCGAGGCCAGCGGAGTAGCGGGCAGGCTGGCACTCGACAGAGACGGGACGCTGCTGACCCTTCCCGCAAGGAAAGGAACGTCCTACTTCAGCTACGGCAGAATCCACTACAAGCCGTCGGCCATGAAGCTGTACGGGAGGCTGCACATCGACGTCAACACGTCCTTCGCCTTCTCCGAGGCCGGGTTCGAAGGGCTCTTCGAGCTTTCCAGACTCTGCAGAATGCCCCTCCAGACGTCGAGCAGGGCGACCATAGGCAAGGCGCTCTCGAGCCTCCAGTGCTACAACGCCTTCAAGATGGGCCTGCTGGTGCCCTGGAAGCCCACACTGGCTGAGCATTTCAAGACAAGAGCAGAACTCCTGGTGGCAGACAGGGGCGGCTTCATATTCGAACCGAAGATGGGAATGCACGAGGGCATTGCCGAATTTGATTATTCGGCCCTTTACCCGAACATCATGCTCAGGAAGAACATCTCTGCGGAGACTGTGAAGTGCTCCTGCTGCCCAGACTCGAAGAACAGGGTGCCGGAGCTGAACTGGAACGTCTGCGAGGAGAGGACAGGCATAATCGCGAAGTCGATGGAAATCGTGGTCGGCAAACGGCTTCGATACAAGGAATTGAAGGGCAGCGCGACGGGGACAGAGCGGAAGATCTTCGATGAGCGACAAGCCGTCCTCAAATGGGTTGGTTGCGTTTCATTCGGCTACCTCGGCCACTCCAACGCGAAGTTCGGCAGGATAGACGCCCACATAGCAGTCTGCGCCTGGGACAGGAAGACCCTAATCGACACGGCGCGAATCGCCGAAAGGAGGGGGTACGAGGTCATCCACGGGATAGTCGACTCCCTCTGGCTGAAACGGGACGGCGCAGACGAGACTGACTACTTGGAGCTAAAGCGAGAGATAGAAGAGGAGATTGGTTTCCCGCTGTCCTTCGAGGGCATCTACAAGTGGGTCACCTTCCTCCCTTCGAAGGTGGACCCAGGGCTGGCCGTCCTGAACAGATACTTCGGCGCCTACAGGAGCGGGGCGTTGAAGGTGCGAGGGATAGAGGCGAGGCGCCGCGACACGCCCCTCCTCTTCAAGCGGTGCCAGATGGAGATCCTCACGAGACTCGCAAAAGCGGACACAATCAAAGAGGCAAGGGAGATGCTCCCCGAATGTGTCGAGGTCTTCCTGAAGTACGCGAGCATGATTGAGAGCCGGGAGGCTTCGGCCGACGAGATGGCCTTCGCCATGAACCTCTCCAAGGAACCTGAGGAGTACGTCAACAGGACCCTCCAGGCGTCAGTCGCGAAGCAGCTCGTCGGTGAGGGGGTCGAACTCCACGCGGGAGAGGGGATAAGATACGTGATAAGGGACTACGGGTCGGGCGGCTCCAAGAGGGCCGTGCCATTCGACTTTTGGGAGGCGAAGGACTACGACCCGAGGCGCTATGTCAGGCTCTTGGCCGAAGCCTGCGCAACAGTGCTGAGGGAGTTCGACAGCCGCTGCGACGTGGAGTTGCTGGTCGGGAGGCACGAGCACGGACATGGGCTCGTGGACGCAAACATGCGGAAGACTGTCGGCGTCCGGGACCTGACGCGCAAGACCTGGCCCGCATGCTGAATGAGAAGTAACCCGCGTGTTATTAGCCGTCTGAGGCCTCACGTTCGATGGATTACCTCTCTTGGGTATTCGTCTACACCCCTCTTCCGTGGCTCGCCGCCATGTACACTGTGGCCTACAGGCATGACCTCGGCCGGGTTGCGAAGCCATTCGATGACCGCAGCGGCCTGGCCGCGTGGTGGGCCGTCTGCAGGTACCTTGGCCTAATCAGTCCTGACGCACCTCGCCCTGCCAGACGACCGTGGAGAAGCAGGCCCCTCCTGGCGGTTCTCGCTTTTGCCGGAGTCGCCGCGAGTCTTCCGTTCACTCACGTCACTTCGGGCTGGTACTACCTCGTCATCCTGCAAGCGGCCTTCGCTTTGTCATTGTTCCTCGAACTGGTCAGCAGGATTGGACCGTTGCCCGCCGGACCATACAGAGACATGCTTGCTTATCCTCGCCTGGGCACGAGAGTCAGGCACCTCATGAAACGCCGGAGGCGTGAGCGATAATCAAAGATACAAACTCGAGCCGCGTGCGATTCTTCAACGTGTCATTGATCAACGCGAACGTGATGTCGTCGCCCCGCTATCCGGAGCCGCAGAGGTTCGTCGGGGAGCTGATTCACTCAATCGAAGCAGCCTCGCCGAGGTTCGCCTGGGTCCAGCTCCTCTTCCGGCGCGCCAACTATTCCCCTTCGCTGGTGGCCCTGAAGAACGACATCAACCTCGCGGCCGTGCACATCAAGACACCCAAGACGAGCATCATCGACGACAGCGAGTACGACAGGCCCGAGCTCCACCGGGACTGGTTCAAGAAGTCCGCAGAGAGAATCAAGAGAATCGATGCCATAGTAAACTCGCCGCAAGTCCTGCTTGCAATACAGGGGATGTGGGTAGGAGACCCAGGGGATATTTCGTCCCTGCCCTTCAAGGACTGCCACGACGAGCTCGACAGGCTCGGGACCTTCGTCTACAGGAACCCGTGGATGCTAGTGGATCTCGTCGAGAGGAGGATGGTCGAGGATGTCTCGCCATACTTCATGAGCTACACCCGCTCCCGTCTCGAGCCCCCTTCGTTCCTGATCACTAAGGACGAACTTCCCTACTTCGTCCATCTGCCAATCGTCAAGGAGGCCAGCTCTATGAAGTCGGTCGCCTTCAGCCAGTACTCGCCGGTGGTCCCGGGTGGAGACGTCGAAGGGGCCGGAGAGCCGGAAGGCAGGGGGGTTTCGAAGGTCCTGAGGCTGACCAGAGTCCCGCTGATCAAGGAACCGCTGAAGGAGAAGGACGCGGAGAGGCTGTCCCTCCTCGCTTCGCCGGCGGTGAGGAGCCTGGAAGTTGTCTTCACGTCTGGCAAGACGGACGTCTTGATCTCATCAGGCTCGGTACCTGGCCTGAACGAGTACCTGGCCGTCCTGAAGTCAGTGTACGGCGAGCTGGGGGCGCAGAGCATCGAGCCGAACCCGGCCTTCCTCACGGAACTACCTGGAATCGTCGGCCTGGAAGCTGCCCCCGTTAAGGGCCGAGCCTGACTCCAATCGCTGAAACGAATTGGGCCAGACCCTCGACAGCGGCGACATGCTCTTCCACACGCTCGTGGTGGGCGGGACTGGTAGCGGCAAGACCAACGCAGTCCTGCACATGCTCAACCTTCTCTTCAAGAAGAAAGAGGAGGGGAAGCCGCGGCCGGCTCTCTTCTTCTTCGACCCGGCGGGGGACGCGTCCATCGACCTGCTGCGCTCCATCCCGAAGTCCGAGTGGACAAGGGTCAACCTGTTCGACCCGCAGTACGTGACCTTCGGCTTCAACCTACTCTCCCTCCCCGATGGGCTCGAAGAATCAGAGAAGCCCGAGTTCACCCACAACCAGGTGGACGAGTTCTCCATCCTCCTCTCCGACGTCTTCAACACAGACTCCACCAACGCGCCCCGCCTCATGTGGGTCTTCAAGGGGGTCCAGTACTACGACTACAGGTTCACCCCCGACCCCACCCTCTGGGAGATCTACAACATCACCCTGGACTTCACAAAGAGGAGCGCCAGGGAGGTCGAGGACCTTCTCAACCGGAAGGAGGTCCAGAAGGACATAATCCGGGGGACGATGGAGGCCATCTCCAAGCTCCCGCAGGATGCCTACATGCCAGTCCTCAACAGGATATCCAACTTCGTCCTGCCGCAGAGCTCGGTGACGTTCCGCACATTCTGCAACCGCAAGTCCACCATCGACTTGGAGAAGCTCATGGAGCCCGGGACCCTCACCATCTTCAGGATGCCCCCGAACCTGCCGAGCGAGTTTAGGAGGATCTTCGCTTCGGCCGTGGTGATGAAGCTCTACTTCGCGAGCGTGAAGCGGGCCACCAGGCTCGAGAAGTCGGGGAAGGAGCCCTCGGCGCGCACACCCGTGATATTCGCGGCCGACGAGTTCAGGGACATCGCGCAGCTCCGCATCCTTCGAACCATCCTCTCCCAGTCGAGGAAGTACGAGCTCTACCTCTGGATGGTGGCCCAGACCCTCTCCGACATCCCCGACGACCTGATGGCCTCGGTGGACGCCAACGTGGGCCCGGTCCTGGCATTCAGGTCGAGCCCCGACGACGCGAGGCGGCTCGCCAAGATCCTGTACCCAGAGAGGGCGGACGATGTAGCCGAGCTCATCCCCGGCCTGGAGGACTATTCGGCCGTGGTCAGGAAGAGGCCCGTGGGCGGTAGGCCGCGGGAGCCGCCATTCAGGGTCGAGTTCCCGAAGCTTCCTGACCCCCTGTGCGGGTACGCCGAGGCGCTCGACTTCATGAAGGTGGACATGGAGGCGAAGTACGGCGGAGCCACAGGGGAGACCGAGCTCCTCTACAAGAAGGAGTTCGACCAGGCCCTGAAGGAGCGCGGGGACTGCTGGCTCGGGGAGCCCGCGCGCTGGGTCCCCCTTGCCTACCTCCACTGCCACGGCGAGATGGGTTTCAGGGCGCTGAGCAGGATCTTCGAGGACAGGTACGGCTGGGACAAGAAAATCCTGCAGTTCGGGTTGGACAAGCTGTACGAGGGGGGATATGTGACGAAGAGGGCGGGGATAGGCCAGCTCTTCGTGGACATCGACCTCCTAGAGGCATTCTACTCCCCGTAGTCAGCTACCAGCTGCAGCCTGGTCCTTCTCGAACCTCTCGGCGACCGCTCTTTCGAGCCTCTCGAGCTTCTCGTTCAGCCTGGCCATCTCCTCGTCCTTCTTCATGGCCGCCGTCAGCGTCAGCGCCATCCCGCACCTGCGGCACGTCTCCGCGTCTGCCTCGCAGAGCGTCCCGCACCTGACGCATCTCTTGGGTGCCTTGACCTCTTCCTGCTGCTCCTTCCTCAGCCCGTAGGCCTTCAGCAGCGTCTCGTCGACGTCCTTGCCGCTCAAGTGAATGTACATCCGCGGCATCTTCGAGCCTATCTTCCAGCCGAAGACCAGGCAGAGCTGCGCCTCCGTCATTATCTTCGCCAGGTGCGTCGCCCGCGTGTGCCTGAACACGTACGGCGTCACCGTCTTCTCTATCTTCGCACTCTCCCGCCACCGCTTGACTATCTTGATCAGGCCCGTCCACTTAATCGCCGTGTTCCTGGTGTTGCGCGACTGGTCGATCCAGAGAGGCGCGTCCCTCTCGGGCACGGGGTGGTTCTCTATCCAGTTCGCCAACAGCGGAGCGGCGTTGATCACGCGGACCGGCCGCGACACGGTCTTGGTCTTGCGCAGGTACACTATCGCGCCGTAGTCGTCGAACATCACGTCGTTCTTCCTCAGCTTGAGGAACTCCGCCGGCCTGGGCCCAACCTCGTACATGGTGTAGCTCATGGCGCGGTCGCGGAGGTTCTGGCAGACCCCGAAGATCTTCCAGAGCTCCTCGTCGGTGAGTATGTCGTCCGGCCCCACCGTCTCCTCTGCCGAGCCGACCGGAAAATCCTTCACGAAGTCGGCGTCTCGGTGCCACCGCATGAAGCGCTTCGTGCAGCGCTTGTAGTCGACCTTCGTCCAGTCCTCGAACGGCTTGGTCTGGCCCGTCATCCGGTTCTTCACGACGGCGCTGTCGATTCCGACGATGATCTGCTTGAGGTCCTGCCTGGTGACGTCGTCGAAGGGCTTCTTCAGCCACCACTTCGATACGTTGCGGAGTATGATCCTGTGCTTCTCCTGCCTCTTGACGGACATGGGTGGCAGGTCCTCGATGAACTGGTCTATCAGCCGCAGGTTCTGCTCCTGGTACCCCTCCTGCTCTAGCTCGCTCACGGTTTCAGGCCCCTATCTGGCTCTATACCCTTCGGGAGGGAATTTAACGCGAAGGTCGAGCTCCCTTTCCCGGCGCATTCCAATTCATGTTTCCACTCGACAGCATGTCGCCCCGCGGAAAGTGTAAGTAGGCTGCGGCCCACCTCGTGCGAACCAATGCCACGGGTCCCGCGTTTGCACTACATTGTCTCTATGCCGAGGCCCAACACCCACTACTTCGAGGTCAGGATAGAGGTGAAGGCCGGTGAAGGGAAGGACCTCAGGTTCGTGATGCCCGTCTGGACCCCCGGCTCCTACCTCGTCAGGGAGTTCTCGCGCAACGTCATTGATTTTGAGGCAAAAGAAATTGGCACAGGGAAAGAGCTGGCGTCCCACAAGGACTCGAAGTACGCCTGGGTCGTAGAATCAGCTGGCACGCGTGGCGTTGAGGTGAGCTACAGAGTCTATGCGCACGAATTCACTGTCGACACCAGCTACCTTGACGACATTCACGGTATCGTCAACGGCGCGAGCGTCTTCATGTATCTCGACGGGATGGAGAAGGAGCTCATACTCCTCACAGTGGCCCCCTGCGAAGGCTGGGCGACAATCACCACAGGGCTCGAGCAGGTCTCTGTGGGGGACGGTGGGAGAAGGGACTACGCCGTTCCAGACTTTGACACGCTCGTGGACTCTCCTATCGAGATTGGAAACCAAGACACGTACCAGTTCGATGTTGGCTCTGTCAGGCACGAGGTCTCGATTTCTGCCCTTGACAGCGCTCTTCACGGAAAGCTTGTCTCCGACGTCAAGAAGATTGTCGAGCACACAGTCCCTGTGTTCGGAGAGATACCCTACAGGAGGTACGTCTTCATTTTGGACTTCTCAGACGACATTTCAGGGGGGTTAGAGCACTTGAACAGCACCCACTGCATGCTCCCGAGGCTGAGGCTCCAGCCTGAGGAGGAGTACAGGAAATCCCTCTCGCTCTTCAGCCACGAATTCTTCCATGCATGGAACGTGAAGAGAATGAGGCCCACGGGTTTGGGTCCGTTCGACTACAGGTCCGAGACCTTCACGAAGTCCCTGTGGATCGCAGAAGGGATAACAAGCTACTACGACAACCTCATCCTTCGGAGGGCCAAGTTGTTCTCCGCCGAGGAGTACCTGGACGAACTTTGTTCGGACATCAGCGCCCTGTCCAGCCTACCTGGACCGCTGAATGAAAGCGCCGAGGAGGCGAGCTTCGACACCTGGATAAAGTTCTACCGTCCAGACGAGAACTCCCCCAACGTCGTCAGCTCCTACTATTCGCAGGGAGCTGTCATAGGCTGGGCGATAGACATGGAAATCAGAGGGCTGACTGGTAGCTCGCGCACTCTGGACGACGTCATGCGGAAAGTATACCGCGAGACCTACAAGCAGGGCAGAGCGTACACAGACGCAGAGTTTGAGCGTGCCTGCAGCGAAGTAGCCGGGCACGACCTCTCGGAGATCTTCGAAGAGCGGGTGCGAGGCACGTCGCGGGTCAACTTCGGCAAGTACTTCGCATACGCGGGGCTGGAGCTGGCCCCAAAGGTGAAGGACCCGATGCCTGAGAAAGGATTCCTGGGCGTGAAGGTAAAGTCTGATTCGGGCAAGACAATCGTCTCAACGAGACTCTTCGGCAGCCCTGCGGAAGCTGCGGGGTTGTCCGCAGGCGACGAGATACTGGGCGCGAATGGGATGAGGCTCGATGTCACGACGCTGCCCTACTTCATCTCCACCTCGAAACCCGACGCATCCATCACCCTGACTCTGGCGAGGAAAGGCATCATCCGGGAGGTGAAATGCCTCCTCGGCTCGTATCCCGTGTTCGAATACAGGGCCAAGAAGCTCGAAGGCTCGACAGTGGCGCAGCGGGAGCTCTACTCCAAGTGGCTCCTCGAACCTTGGGAGGGCGAGTTGAAGTACACCGACCACCCTGAATACCCCCTCCGGCGAAAGGTCTTCGACTACATTTGAGGCAACCCTCGAGTCTGCAGGACAGGTATGCCCCGAACAGCATCTGCTTCGGGTGTGGGCCGAAGAACCCGAAGGGCCTGCACATCAAGAGCAGACCGGCGGGGGACAAACTCGTCGCAGACTGGCGGCCCGAGCCCCATCACGCGGCATTCTCGGACTTCGCTAGCGGCGGGATCATCTCCGTGCTCCTCGACTGCCACGGGAACTGGACGGCTGCGTATTTCCTGATGAAGTCTCGTCACCTATCGAGCCCGCCAGGTACTGTCACCTCCGAATACACTGTCAAGTTCCTGAAGCCGACTCCCCTGGACAAGCTATGGCACTTTAGTGCCAAGGCGTCCAGGATCGATGGAAGCAAGGTATACGTCGAGGGCCAGCTAGATGTGGACGGCGAGAAGACTGCCACTATGAGAGGGGTGTTCGTGGCTGTGAGGGAAGACCACCCCGCATTCCACCGCTGGCGGTGACCCTCCTGAAATAGAGCGCGCCTGCGAGTGCCACGACAGCAACAACAGCGACAATCAGTGCAGCCAGGATTGGTGTGGACCCCGTGACGCGCCCGTACTGCGGGCTGATTACAGACACCTGATGATAGTTCGTCACATAGAGCTTCCGAGTCGCCTGATCGACCGTCATTTCATAGACGGTGGACGCGACTGTGTACCTTGCGAATACCCCCCCGCTGTATGCGTCGACCTCTACAATCGTGTCGCCGGGGTTGGTCGCGACGAAAAGGTCGTTGCTTCTTTCATCGATTGCGAGGACCGAGGTTCCGTTTACTCCCGTCTGTCCCAGGACGATGCTCCTTACGATGCTCTCGGTGGACGTGTCGATGACGACGACAGAGTTCTCATCGGTGGAGGCGAAGAGTTCGTTGCCGAGTCTGTTGAGAACAAGTGCAGAGGGATACGCAGGCTCGGGCAGTTGAATCGTCTTGATTATGGAGAGGTCGGCGGAGCCTAGCACTGAGATGGATCCAGAAAGGTAGTTCGCGACATAGATCTTGCCTTTCGTTTCGTCGATAGCTATCCCTTCTGCTGCATTCCCAACAGTCGCGTTCCCCAAAACACTGCCCGTCGTTGGGTCGAGCTGATAGACTGCATTTCCGCTCGTGAATATGATGTCACCTGTCACATTGTCGAAGACCATGTCGAAGACTGGGAGTTTCAGTTGGATCGTCCTGTCGAAGGACTGTGTTTTCCAGTCGAATACGCTGACAGACCTGTCACCCGCGACGTAGACCGTTCCTGTCGAACCGTCCAGAGCCATCTCGCCCGGTGTACTTGGAAGTGGAAGCACCCGCTCGAGCGCATCTGTGCTTGCGTTGATGATTCCGAACGAGAAGCCGATCGGGGGATAGATTCCCGACTCGCCGTCGACGTAGACCACTCCCCTCGCGGAATCGACAGCCAAGGAGAGAGGCCACGAACGGCCGTAGTCCACGTTCACTATTCCCGACTGGGCATGGGCGGATGGCACAGCCAAGAGCAGGAGAACGGCCAAGGCAACGACGAGCTTCACTCGGGACTTCCCTCTGCTTCCTGAACCCGCCCATGCCTCAGCTGCGTGAGACGAAAAGTGCGTGCGGAATCTCCTTGCCGAACGTTCGCAACGCCACCTTGGCCGCATCCGGCGATCCTGGGAGGCAGAGAATCAGCTTGCCCCTCGCGACTCCGGCTGTGGCGCGCGTGAGCATCGCTGCCCCGCCAACCCTCCTGTAGCTGACTCCTCTCAGTAGTTCGCCGAAACCCTCCAGCTCCTTCTCGAGAAACGGCCTGACAGCCTCTATCGTGACGTCTCTGCTTGAAATGCCCGTCCCGCCCATAAAGACGAGCACGTCATCTTCTCCCCGGAGGAACTTCTTGACCTCCTTCACGATCATCGACTCGTCATCGGACAAGAGACCTCTCCTCGATACCCTGTACCCTAGTCTCGTCATTTCCTTCGTTGCCCGGTCGCCAGATTCGTCGGTCCATCTCTCTCCACGAGTCTTCGCCCCATGCCTGCTTGTGCTGACTGTCACAAGCACGGCAGATACGTCCCTCGGGGCACTTGCCCTATGCTTCTCGTGAGGCTTCAACTGGCCGCTTCACCTTCCTAGTGACGCTGATCTTCTCTATCCTAGTCGAAGGATACTGACCCTTCGAATCCTTCTCGTACTGTTTCACTACGTCCCAGATGTTGAGCAGCGCCACGCTCACCGCGGCAAGCGCCTCCATCTCGACGCCCGTCCGCTCATGGGCTGCAACGCTTGCTGTCACCTCCACTCCATCATCGAGGAGCTTCGCCTCAACCTCGGTCGAGTCCAGCCTGAGCTGATGGCACAGTACCACAAAGGCTGGCGTCTGCTTGGCCGCCAGTACGCCCGCGAGCCTCGCCAGCGAGAGAGGGTCGCCCTTTTCGACCTTCCCCCTCCTGATTCGTTCGACGGTTGTTCGTCTCAGCTTGATACGCCCAGACGCAGTCGCCATGCGATACGAGATGGGCTTCCGAGAAATGTCCACCTGTCTGAACGACATGGGTCCGAGTCTTCCACGAGCTCCATATAGGTTCTCCCGACGGTCAGGGAAAGTTTTTGAGCCGCGACCAGCCCTCACCTCTGTTTGACCTCAGAGACTGCCATCGCAGGCCCGCTGCTGGACGGCATGGGACGGGTGGCGAAGAAGCTCAGGATATCCGTCACAGACAGGTGCAACTTCGCGTGCCTCTTCTGCATGCCAGACAAGGCCAATGTCAGGTGGCTCGCGAAAGATGACCAGCTGAGCTTCGAGGAGATAGAGAGGGTCGCCCGCATCATGACTATGCAGGGAATCGAGAACGTCAGGATCACAGGAGGCGAGCCCCTGCTGAGGCCAAACCTAGACACGCTCGTGCGTAAGCTCTCTTTGGTGGAGGGAATCGATACGCTCGACATGACAACGAACGGCTGGTTCCTGAAGCAGAAGGCGAGGGCGCTCAAGAGCGCCGGGCTGCGGGGGGTGACAGTCAGCCTTCACAGCCTCAAACGAGAGAGGTTCAGCAGGCTCTCTGGGGTGGACGCACTTCCGAGGGTACTCGAAGGAATCGAGGAAGCGATCAAGGTTGGGCTCAACCCTGTCAAGATCAACAGCGTCGCTATAAGGGGGTACAACGAAGACGAAATTGTCGACTTGGTGGAGCTCGCGCATTCGAGGGGGCTCTCGATCAGGTTCATCGAGTTCATGCCCCTGGACGGTCTCGGCATCTGGAGACCTGACGCAGTCATGTCTGGCCGGGAGATTCTGTCGATGCTGGATGACACCTATGGCCTGTCGCCACTCGGCAGGGATACAGGGAAGACGGCCTCCCTTTGGTCCTTTGGCGACGGAGGCGGGGAGCTCGGCCTGATAACACCGATAAGCGAACCGTTCTGCGACGACTGCGACAGGCTCCGGCTCACCTCGGACGGCAAGCTCCTCTCTTGCCTCTTCGACACTGAGTACTACGACCTGAAGCCGATGCTCAGGGGCGGGGGCTCAGACGCGGCGATCTCCTCCTTCATTCGCGATTCAGTAAAGAAGAAGCCAGAAGGGATAGGTCACATGCCTTGGATTAAGGACGGATGGGCGAAACCGCGGAACATGAACGCGATAGGTGGGTGAATGGCATGGCCAGGGCGACCGTCCTGTACTTCGCGAGCGCAAGGGACTTGGTGGGCAGGAAGAACGAGGAGCTCAGCTTCGAAGGCAACCCCACTGCGGGCGCCCTGCTTGAGCGGATAGTGAGCGCGCATCCTGCTCTCATGCCGATGAAGAGTTCGATCCGGCTCTCTGTCAATCATGAGCTTGTCGATTCCGACGCTGCAGTCGGGGACGGCGACGAGGTAGGCGTCCTCCCGCCGGTCGCCGGTGGTTAGTATGGCAAAGGCGACTCGAGAGAAAATCACCAGCAAGCGCATCCTCCCCCTCAGGGTCCTCGAGGAAGTGATGGACGACGCCGCCGGTGGAACGGTGTTATTCGTGGGTTCGATAAGGAGCATGAGCGACGCTGGACGGGTGAGCCTTCTGGAGTACCAGGCCTACACTAAGATGGCGGAGAAGAGGATGAAGGAGATAGAGGCCGAGGTGATGAAGAAGTGGCCCGTGAAGAACGTGAGAGTGGTCCACAGGCAGGGGAGGCTCAGGGTAGGCGACGTGAGCGTCGTTGTGGCTGTTTCATCGGAGCATAGGGCCGAGGCCTTCGAGGCCTGTCGTTACGCGATAGACCGAATCAAGACGACCCTCCCCATCTGGAAGAGGGAGAGGATCGGGAGAAGGAACCGCTGGGTCGAAGGTAGGCCAATCGAGGCTTAGCTGGGCTAGTCGCGCTTGACGGTCATCGGCTTTTCGCCGCCCAGGCTCTTGGTCGGGAGGAGTTTCCCATACTTCGTGGCAACCACCTCGGACAGTATGCTCAGCGCAATCTCGGAGGGCGTGACTGAACCCATGTCGACACCGATTGGCACGCGAATGGAGCCAACGTATCTCTCGTCAACCCCCGTCCTGCGCAGCTCGTTCAGGTCGTCCTGCGCCCTTTGCCTGCTCGCCATGATGCCGACGTAGCGCAGCTTGAACTTGGACAGCGCCGCCAGGGTCTCGACGTCCCTCGCCCCCTTTGTCAGGACCACCACAGAGTCGCTTTCGTAGAACTTGAACTTGGAAATGTCGAAAGTCGCATCCTTGATTAGCTCGTCTGGTTCCTCTGACAGAACCGGGCTGTGGTCTATGACTATGACCTCGAAGTCCAGGATCTTGCCCATCTTGACGAGAGCGTCCTCGACGTCGTCTTTGCCGCCCTGCCCGACCAAGACGAGCCTCTGCTGCGGGAGATATGGTTCGACGTAGATGTCCATTGTGCCGCCGCAGTTCGTCTCCACGTGTATTTCATCATCGCTGTGGCTCTTGACCACACCCTCCACTGCTTTCTCGACATCCTCTAGGAAGACCTTCACAGTCCTCGCCTGACCCGTCAACATGGTCTGCTTGGCTGTCGCGACTATCGCCGATTCCGGGCACACCCCTCCCAGCGATCCGTATAGAACCTCCCCGTCCCTCGATATCATCACCTTGAAGCCGGGCCTTCCCAATGAAGACCCTTCGGTCTTCACCACAGTGGCCACGGCGAATGGCTCCCTACGATTAACCAGGGTTCCCATTATCCTCGCGAATTCCGCTTGCTTCATGCTTCATCCGGATTGGCGGTTCCACTCTATTTATTCTTAGCTGGGAACCCGCCGACCGTTACCTGTCCTCTCGGCTCCAAAGCGTCAGAGGGACATGGCACCCGTTTCATCTGCGAAGCGACTGGCAAGCAGGACACTCGTTGCAGCGGGCAGGATTCAAGGAATGACCTCCGGTGTGTGAGGCGCCCCCTTCTAGCCTCGGGAAGGCAGAAGTAATACCAAACGCCCGCCCCGTGATCAGTTGATCAGCGGTATCATCCTCGCAGCCGGGACGTCGAAGCGGATGGGCAGTCCCAAGCAGGACGTGCTCCTTGCAGGTCGGCCCATTCTCGAGTACGTTGTCGACGCCTTCCTCTCCTCTAACCTGGCCGAGGTCGTCGTAGTCGTGAGATCTGGACTGACTTGGCGCAGGTCAGAAGGCAAGCTGAGGGTGATCGTGAACCCTCGGTACCTTGAGGGCCTCAGCGAGTCGGTGAAGCTGGGCCTTGGTACCATAGATGCGAGGAGTCAGGCTGCGTTGATAGGGCTCGGCGACAAGCCGCTTGTCCTCCCATCAACGGTCAACCGCATTGTCTCAGCGTACGAGGAGTCTGGCTCGAAGATTGTCATCCCGGTCCACGCCGGAACGAGGGGGAATCCGATCCTGTTCGACAGGAAGATGTTTCCCGAAATACTCCGCCTTCACGGGGACGAGGGGGCAAAGCGGGTGGTCGAGCTGTACGAGGAGGACGTGCTCGAGGTCAAGGTGGAGGACGAAGGCATACTCGTGGACGTCGACACGCCTGCAGATCTCAAAACGGCGGAGCGGACTCTGGCGAGCCGTGCGGGCTAGCTGGAAAAAGAGAAACCTGGCAACAACATCGCCTCGACCTCTTGGCCTGCCTCCATCGAACGCACCTCCTCTGGCACTACTGTGACTGCGTTCGACTTCGCGAGGAGGGACATCGATTCGGTCTCCCCGAGCATCGGCTCTGCTGCAGTACCCCCTCTGGTTGGGAAGACCCTCAGGTACACGACCTTGGTGAAGTTCGGGAACCGCCTCCTGGCCTCCCAGTGCCGCGTCAGCCTCGCCCTCACCCGGACCACTTCGTCTCCCCCGCCTGAGAGCTTCTGGATCAGGGGCAGGGCCAGCAGAATGAACGCGTTGACGGCGCCTTGGATGGGTCCGGGCATCATCACAACTGGCTTGTTCTTGACGACAGCCACTCCGGCCACTCTGCCCCTGTCCATGCGTATCCCGTGATGAATCACCTTGGGTTTCAGGCGCTTCACAACGTCCTCTGCCAAGTCCAACGCCCCGACCGATGTGCCCCCCGTGGTGAGCACCATGTCGGCCCTTCTCAGGCCCCGCCTGAGTTTCGCCAAGATGTCTCCCCGCTTGTCCTTCGCGATACCCAAGTCAATCGCGTCACAGCCCAGCTCCCTCGCCATCAAGAGGAAGATGGGGACGTGAGTGTTGCGCGTCTTTCCGGGGGCGGGAGCTGCTACGTTCGTGAGTTCGCTGCCCGTGGCAAGGAAAGCGATTGTCGGGCGAGCGTAGACCCTTACGGCACTCGTCCCCATGGCCATCGCCAGCCCGACATCTTGCGCCCTTATCCGGGCTCCCTTCCTCAAGACAACGCTCCCCCTCTTGATATCCTCTCCAGCTGAGAATACGAAGCTACCAGCGGCTACTGCGTGGCCGATGGACACGCGGGTTCCCCTCGCAGTCGTCTCCTCGAGTGGAACAACCGCATCCGCGCCCTTGGGCATGAACGAGCCCGTCGATACTCTGAATGCTTGACCCTCCCTCACTCCGATGTCAGGCCTTCTTCCGACTCCGACCTGGCCCACAACCTCGAGCCTTGCCGGATTCCTCTCGGACGCCCTGTTGGTGTCGGCGCTCCTGATCGCGAACCCGTCCATGTGAGACGTGCTGAAAGGCGGGGAGTCGGTCGTTGCTCTGACATCCTCTGCGCTGACACGACCATAGGCCCTCTGGGGAGGAACCGTCTCAACCCTGAGCTCCCGGCCCGTCAGCGCCAAGACCCCTTCGACGACCTGCCCCACGCGAGCATACTCGGACACTGGTGTGACCAAAGGAGGCTCCGCCGAACCCAGCAGTCCAGATATAACTTTCGCCATCGTTGAAGATACGTTGACCGTCGAGCGTTTAATTGACAGCGCGGAATCGAGCCTTCCTCGGAGGTCAGAAACGTGAAAGGAGAGATTGTCGACATGGTCGATTCCGGCGACCGCCCGATAGGAACGGCCAGGCTGGAGGAATGCCTCAGGAAAGGCCTCCCGCACAGGGCTGTCGCAGTGCTCGTGTTCAGGAGCGGTGCCAAGCTGCTTCTGCAAAAACGCAGCAGGCATGACAGATGGCACCCGGGAAGGTTGACACTGTCGTGCACCGGCCACGTGAAGGCCGGGGAGAGCTACAGGGAGGCCGCAAGGCGGGAGCTCTTCGAAGAGCTAGGCCTCGATGTCGGCCTAACGCGCATCACGAAGGTATTCCTGCCCAAGGTCAGGGGCAGCGGGCTCTCAGAGTGGGAGATTGTCACAGTCTTCGCCTGCTGGACAGACCTTCCTGTGAAGATAGATCCGAAGGAGCTGGAGGGTGTCAAGCTTGTGTCAGGATTGACTCTGAGAAGACTGATGAAAGGGAGGGCTCTCACCCCAGACGCTAAGATCCTGCTGTCAGAATGCCTCAATCTAGTCAGGCACAAAGCGCGTGCCGGCCGTGCCATCGAGGGCCTCGGTCGCCTTCTCAAGCGATGAGATCACTCCCACCTTCCCGCCCCATTTCAAGAACCGGATGCAGGCCAGCACCTTCGGTCCCATGCTGCCCGACCCAAACTGGCCTTCGGCGAGATACCTCTCTGCCTCCCGCACGCTGAGCTTGTCGAGATCCTTCTCGTCGCTCTTCCCGAAGTTCAGCTTCACCTTCTCTATGTTCGTCAGTACGAGCAGCGCGTCCGCGCTCACCGCCTCCGCGAGCCTTTCCGCACCGAGGTCCTTGTCAATCACTGCGTCCACACCGACAAGCTGCCCGCTCCCGTCCGACACAACAGGGATGCCTCCTCCTCCCGAAGAGATGACGACAGCTCCAGTCTCGACCAGACCGGCGATCAGCTCCGCCTCGACGATCCTGACGGGGTCCGGGGAAGGCACTGCCCTCCTGAACTGCCTCTCGCCCTTCGGGAGGACCTTCTTGACGACGAAGCCCCTCTCTGTTGCGAGTCTCTTCGCGGTGGTCTCGTCGTAAAACGGACCAATCGGCTTCGACGGGTTCTGGAAGGCTGGGTCGTCCCTGTTGACGACCACTTGCGTGACCAGTGCGACGACTGGACGCTTCAGAGACGCCGCCCTGAGTTGGTTGCCAAGTTCTCGCTGGATGAGGTAGCCAATCTCGCCCTGGGTCATAGCTCCCAGCACGTGCAGTGGTTGCTCCGGCACCTCCCTTGTCGCAGCACTCTGTATGGCCAGGGCACCTACCTGAGGGCCGTTGCCATGGGTCAATACGAGGTTGTGCCCCTTCTTGAGCAGCTTCACGACTTGAGCGCAGGCCAGTTTCACGTTCGCAGCCTGTTCCTCGTACGTCCCCTCCTGTTCGGGCCTCCCGAGGGCGTTGCCCCCTAGCGCAAGCACAACCTTCAAGGAACTGGCTGGCCCTCGGCGCCGATATAAACGATTAACCGAAAATGCTCCAAGGCTTAAATAACTTCGGAGCGCAAAACGCGATCCCTTGACGAATCGCACTCAACCCAAGAAGAAGGTCGCATTCGTTGCGCCCTGCTTGGTCAACCAGAACGCCAAGGTGGCGGAGTTCAACCGACTTCCTGGTATTGTCTTCCAAGTGAGGAGAGGAGCATCTGAAGCAGTAACGCGGCTCGTTGCAAATTGAGCGCCATCGACGAGCTCACGCAGCTCCTTTCAGGCGGGGCAAGGGTAGTCGTCATAGCTCAGCGCGACGTGGACCTGACGTCGCTTGCCGCTGAGAACACCCTCCTCCTGTTGAAGCTGACAGAGGGTTCCCATGCTGCAGGTGGCCGGGGAGCAGGATTCGGCGAGCGAAAGGTGGTGAAGGTGTCCCTCTTTCGATACGGGGACGGAGCTTGCGAGAAACTCTTTGACACGGAGGACGAGGCGAAGGTCGCTGAGTTCGAGGTCCCTTACTACGTGGCTAGGATGCCGATGACACTTCGCGACGGCACCGAGAGCATGGGCTACGGGGTGGTCGACCCCGAACTGGTCGGCCAGTTCGCTGCCAAGGTTTCGCAGCTTAAATAGACTCGGAGGGTTGGCGAGCAGGAAGTTGAAGGTACTCGTTACTGGCGCCTCCGGAATGGTCGGGAGGAACCTCGTCGACTTCCTGGCGAAGAACCACGTGGAGGTGATTCCGACCGACCTCGCAGGGTGGCCCGTCAGCGGGAACCTTCTCGACAAGGATTTCGTGTTCACGAAGCTCGCCTCCCTCGACTTCGACGCAGTCGTCCACCTGGCAGCCCTCACGGAGATCAAGAAGACGATCGAGAACCCGAAGCTCTGCTTCGAGGTGAACTGCTTCGGAACTCTGAACATGCTCGAACTCGCACTCAAGAAGAATGTCTCTCGCTTCGTCTACGCATGCCATGACGCCCGAACAAGGGCATTCACGACTGATGGGCTGAAGCATTACACCGACCTGAATGCTGGTGACTACGTCTTCACGCATAACATGCGGACGGGAATCTTGGAACCCAAGCCGGTGCAGCGCGTGTTCATCTATCCGTATGAGGGCCAGATGGTTCACTTCAAGGGAAGAAGGCTAGATTTGATGGTGACACCCAACCACAACATGCTCGTGCAGACACCCACAAGTTCTAAGGGGCAGCGTGGTTGGCGTACAACCTTTGAAAGAGCGGATGTAGTCGCTGCTCGTTCAGTCTGCAGACTGGTGACTGGCCGTTGGGTCGGGACCCAAATCACGCCACCGGTTCCTCCGGAATCCCTTCCCAACCCTGTCGACCTGTTTTACTTGACGGGGGTGTTCATTGGAGATGGAAGCCTAAACGGAAGACAGTTCCAGACCGTTACCAGTGGACTGTCCAAGAGCCTGCTAATGCAGAGACGCGACGGTTCAGGGCGTTTTGAGAGGCGGCCAACCACGCCGGTGAAAAGAAAGTACTTCTACCCACGCGTGTTCTTGTACGTCCCGAAGGCAGACAAGTGCAGGCAGCGGCTTGAGGAAGTGCTGACACGCGACTCCATCAAATGGTCGGGGTACGACAAGAGTCTATACTTCACTTCTGACCCCCTTTACAGGATTTTTGACGATTGCTATGATGCAGGATCAGATTCGAAGAACGCACACTTCAAGAGGATTCCAAGATGGATGCTTGATGCTCCGGTCGTGTTGTTGAGGTCTCTTCTACAGGGCCTACTCGATTCGGATGGGTCCAGAGGAAAGGAATTAACTACTGTATCGACCGGTCTCATGGAAGATACACTCGAACTCTGTGCGAAGCTTGGGTACTTCACCACAGTCTCCCTAGATCATAACGTATCATACATCGCCGGCCGCAAGATTGAATCGACGAGCTACAGAATTGGAATCTCTGCCAAATCTGGATCGCCCATGTTCGGAACAGAATACGGCAACGCCCACTCTGATTACTACTCTGGAGAGGTCTGGTGCGCTGAGGTCGAGAACCATAATTTCCTCGTCGAGAGAAACGGAAGAATAACCTTGTCAGGAAACTCCTCCGCCAACGTCTTCGGAGCGCCCAAGAAGAACCCGGTCGCAGAGGGGGCCCCGTTCGACCCAAGAGTTCCCTACGACTACTCGAAGGTCGTCTGCGAGAACATGGCGACGAGCTACTTCAGGAGCAAGCAGCTACCAGTGTCGATTACACGCAGCTGGCTTCTCTTCGGGGAGTACGACCAGCCCAGCAGGGCGACCATCAGGTTCATCAGAGCCTGCCTCGCCGACCAGCCGCTGACCCTCTTCAACAGGGGAAGGGACACAACGGCGCCCTCACATGCGGTCAACTATGCCAGATTGACCCTCGCTCTGCTGACTAACGAGAGGGCTGTCGGGGAAGCATTCAACTTCGGAGGAGAGAAAGCAGTAACGATAAGGCAGCTTGCACAAACTGTGAAGCGGCTGACAGGGTCGAAGTCAAGAGTAGACTTGGCCCCCCCGAGGAGCGAACTCGAGCGAGAACCGCAGGTGAGCTATCCCTCGACCGCCAAGATAAGGAGGCTCCTCGGCTACAGGTACGAGCTGACGCTGGAGGAGGGGTTGCGGCGTACAATCGCTTGGGTGAAGAACCAGCCTACGCAGTAAGGATGAGCTCGACCTTAACGTCCTCTGGGATCCTGAGCTTCGTTATCGCCCTCATCGTCCTGTCGTCCGGCTGGACGTCGAGTATCCTCCTGTGAATCCGCAGCTGCCAGTGGTCGAATGTGTGGCTCCCCTCGCCCGTCGGAGCCTTGCGCGTCGTGATCTTGAGCTTCTTTGTCGGGAGCGGCTGGGGTCCCTTGACCTTGACTCCAGTCTTGTCAGCGATATCCTTGATGTCCTTGGCCACCTTCTCAAGTTCTTCGAGGTTTGCGCTCGTCAACTTTATCCTGGCATACTGGGGCATTTTCTTGCAACCGCGCCTTCGCACTCTATTTAGATGTTTTTTCCCGAATCACATCGGGAACTTCCACTTCTTGCCCTTGTCGTACTCGAGGAACTGGATGCTCTTGGTCTCGTAGTAGTGGTCGAGCCCCTCCAGACCCAGCTCCCTGCCGAAACCGCTCTGCTTGAAGCCGCCGAACGGGACCTCCGCCCTCGCGATCGGGGGCGAGTTGACCCACGTCGTCCCTGCCTGAATCCTTTCGGCCGTGCGGTATGCCTTCTCCATGTCCTTGGTCCACACCGAGGAGCCGAGGCCGTAGATGGTGTCGTTGGCCCGCTGTATTGCCTCCTCCAAGTCTCGCACGACGAAGATTGGCAGAGCCGGCCCGAAGCATTCCTCCTTCGCCATCATCGCGTCGTAGTCCACGTCCTTCAGGATCGTGGGCTCGTAGAACAGGCCCCTTTCGAGGGTCTTCTCCTTTGGTCTCCCCCCGCCCAGCAGCACCTTCGCATCCCTGCTTTTCGCGTCCTCCACCATCTCCTCCACCTTCTCCCTCTGGGGCGCGTTGTGGACTGGCCCGATGTTTGTGCCTGGGTCTAGCCCGTTTCCCACCTTGACCAGCTTCATCAACCTGACCAGTTTTTCGGTGAACTCGTCTGCTATCGACTTGAAGAGGAAGAGCCTCTTGACCGACGTGCAGGACTGCCCGCAGTTCCGGAACCTGCCCCACGCTGCACCCTCCACGGCGAGGTCGATGTCCGCGTCGTCGCAGACTATCATAGGGTCTGAACCGCCGAGTTCTAGGGTGAGCCTCTTGATTTGTTTCGCGGAGCCTTCCATGATTCTCTTCCCGGTGGCAGTCTCGCCCGTGAACGCTATCTTCGATACCTTCGGGTTGCCGAGCAGCTCCTCGCCGACCACTGCGCCTGGGCCGGTGACGACATTCACTGCGCCCGGCGGCAGGCCAGCCTTCACCAGCAGAGCCGCGACCTTCAGGTCGGTCAGCGGTGTTGAGCTGGCCGGCTTGACAACGAATGTGTTGCCCGCTGCGAGTCCGGGGGCGAGCTTCCAGCCCATCAGTGAAACAGGGAAGTTCCAAGGTAGGATTGCTCCTACAACCCCTATCGGGAGCTTCGTGACAATGAAGAAACCCTCGCCCGTAGAGAATGGCGTGTGTGCTCCCCTCTCCTTTCCGACCAGACCGGCATAGTACTCGCAGCTGTTCGCGAAGGAGCCGACCTCGCTCTTTGCTTCGTTCAGTGGTTTGCCCTGCTCCGTCGTCAGCGTCCTGCCGAGGCCCTCCAAATCTGCACGGACCGTCTCGGCTATCTTGAAGAGGACTCTCGACCTGTCGAGGGCCGGCACCTCTGACCACTTCGTGAATACCTCTCTGGCCGAATCAACTGCCCTCTTGACGTCCTCCCTACCTCCCTTCGGGACAGACCCTACGACCTCACCGGTGGCTGGGTTGAAGACATCGAATGTCTCCTTGCTTTGCGCGTCCACCCATTCTCCCTGGATGAGCATCTTCAATGCGAAATCACCGCAGCTCCGACTCCATCCCATGTATAAGAATTGTCTGGGTTATCTGGCCAGTTTGCCGTCCCACATCATCTGATAGAAGTGGGTCATGCTCTTTTCGTCGAAGACAAGGGGGCTGTTCGGCCTCGGATACATCTGGATGCACTCTCTGGCGAGCATCGGAAGTTCCTCTTCCTTCACCCCTAGCTCCTTCAGGGTACCCTGCATCTTCAGGTGTCTGACGATCGCCATGGCGCGCTCGGCCACAGCCATCCCCAGGGCGACAGGGTCGTCCGATGTTCCACCAACAGAGAACGCCTCGGCGAGCCTCTTCATCTTCGGCCCACACGCAACCGAGTAATTCGAGATGATGTACGGGAGGGGAAGACCGCAGGAGACGCCATGCGCCAGCCTGAACCTGGTAGCTAATGTGTAACCCACCGAGTGGCCGTACACCATCTTCGCTTGAAGGGCTATCCCCCCCATCAGCGCCCCCAGGCTCATCGCCTCGCGTGCCTTCCTGTCCGTCGCGTTGTCGTACACCCTCTCCAAGTTGGCGACAACTAGCTTGATTCCCTCGATTGCCGCCGAGTCTGTAATCGGATTAGCTAGGGATGAAAGGAATGCCTCCGCGTTGTGGCAGAGTGCGTCCATCCCAGTCGCTGCTGTGACAGCTTGCGGCATGGTCAAGGTGAGCTCGGGGTCGACGAGGGCTGCATTCGGGAGGAGCAGCGGGCTGTTGATCCATTGCTTGTGCCCTTCGACAGTCACCATCGATGTCACAGTCAGTTCCGCCCCAGTTCCGGCAGTGGTGGGAATCATCACCGAGGGCACCGCTTTCTTCGTGAACAGGTTGTTGCCGACGTATTTCCTGGCGGGTCCCTCGTTTGTCGCAAACGCTGCTGCGACCTTCGCCATGTCCATTGAGCTCCCGCCCCCGACTCCGATGACTAGGTCGTACTTCCCGCCTCTGACCTTGTCAGCGACAGCGTCAGCCACCACTATCCTCGGCTCTGGCTCGACTCCGTCGAACACGTCAAAGGTCACCCGACCCATCCTGGCCGTCACTTTCTCGACCACACCCGTCTTGACCATCACCTTGTCCGTGACAATCAGCGCCTTCTCCGCCTTGTGCGACCTGACCTCTTCCCCGAGACCGTCCAGGACGCCGTAGCCGAAAGCAATCTTCGTGGGGAGGAAGTAGGAGAAGTTCACGAAGCTGAGTCGCGCAATTGCGTTTAAAAAGAATTGTCGGGGCAGGCGACCTAGCCTTGCACCTAGATGCGTCCCAGGAGAAGATGCTGCGCGGCAAGGAAGGGGCGGCCAGGCAGCTCGCGATGGAGATACTAACCAAGGTCGGTGACGCCGTGGGGGCAGACTCCCTCGTGCCCATCGTCTCTGCGCACGTCCTGGCGCACTACAGCAGCCTGCATGATGCAGGCATCGAGATGTTGGAGCGGTTTGCCAACGCGGGAGGCAAGTTCGCGGTCCCAACCACGGTCGACCCGGCGAGCATGGACTTGGAGAAATGGAAGAGCTTCGGGATTCCAGAGGACTACGCCGAGAAGCAGTTCAGGCTCTGTCGCGCCTACGACAAGCTGGGAGGCATCCCGTGCTGGACCTGCGCACAGTACCAGGTCTGCAACTTCCCGAAGCCGGGCGAGAATGTTGCCTGGGCGGAGTCGAGCTCCGTTGTCTTCGCGAACTCTCTGATTGGCTGCAAGACAAACAAGATCACTGCCGGGATGGACATGGCCTGTGCCATCACGGGGCTAACCCCAAGGTTCGGAATGCTCCTGGACGAGAACAGGGTCCCCAAGATATCCTTCAAGGTTGCAGCCGGAGCCCTCACCGACCTGGACTACCGCAGCATCGGGTTCTTCATCGGCAAGCACGCCGGTTCAAGGGTACCCGCTCTCGAAGGGCTCCCTCCGTCCGTTACTTCCGATGAGCTCAAACACTTGGGCGCAGCAGCTGCTGCAGCCGGGCCAGTCACAATGATTCACTTTGTTGGCGTCACGAGGGGCGCCGATTCTCTTGCCGAGGCGACGCGGCGCGAGACAGTCGAGTCTGTCGACGTGACACGATCTGACCTCCAGAAGGTAGAGGGGGACCTGAACCAGACCGATGAGCTCCCAGACCTCGTCGCCCTCGGCGTCCCTCACCTCTCGGTAAGCGAGCTGGGCAACCTCGCGGAGATGCTGAAAGGAAGGAAGGTGGATAGGAAGGTCAAGATGTATGTCTACACGTCCAGCCAAGCCTACGACATGGCCATCCGGTCGGGAATCGCAGGGGATATCGAGTCCTCGGGTGCGAGGCTCACTCACACGACAGACGCAGAGATATCACCCCTGAAGAAGATGGGCTTCAACGTGGTTCTGACGAATTCGGCCAAGATGGCAGAAATCGTGTCTTCCGAGGGCGAAATCAAGATGCGTTACGCGTCACTGAAGGAGATAATTGAGGAGGTAACTAGGTGAAACCCGCAAGCTTCACTGGGAGGCGTCAGATCGAGGGCAACGCGAGCGGCGAGGCTCTGATCTCGAGGCGCGCATTCACTTTCGCGCACGGGGTCGATCCAGCCACGGGGAAGGTCACTGACATCCGCAGCGACATCAGAGGCCATAACGTCAGAGGCAAAGTCCTCTTCTATCCATTCGGGAAGGGATCGACAACGGCATCCGCCTGGTTCCTTGAGACATTCAGGCTGGGCAACGCCCCAGCGGCTGTAGTCACTGAGAGCACCGACCTTTCTGCAGTCATCGGTTCCGTGTTGGCGAAGGTTGTCTACGGGAAGTCCGTACCTGTTCTCTCTTCCTTCCCGGAGGAGCTGTACTCGAGAGTCAAGAATGGCAACCAGATAACGGTCAGGGGGAAGGCGGAGGTGGTGCTGGAGGGTTGAAAAGAAGACTGGACCTTAGCAGGAAACGGCTGTTCCTCTTCGACCTAGACGGTGTCTTCTACAGGGGCAAAGAGAGACCGGTGAAGATTGGGGGAACGAGGATAGTGAAGAAGCTCAGGTCGCACCAGAAGAAGCTCCTCCTCCTCACAAACAACTCGACCGACTCTGTAAAGACTGTCCACTCCAGACTTCTGGCCCTGGGCATCCCTATCCGTAACGAGGAGATCCTCACCAGCGGTCTTCTCACTGCTGAGTACCTAAGCAGGAAGTACGGCAAAGTGTCATACTACCTAGTTGGGGAGCCGGGCCTCGAGGCGGAGATGAGGAGGTTTGGCCACGAAAGGACGGTGGGTGAAGAGGCTGACTTCGTAGTGATCGGACTCGACAGACGGCTCAGCTATGAGAAGCTGGACCACGCGGCCAGACTCGTGCGGAACGGCTCCAAGATGGTAGCTACCCACGTATCAAGACTTTACATGTACAAAAACGGGCCCGCGTTGGCTACAGGTCCGATAGTCAAAGCACTCGAGTACGCCACCGGGGAACGCGCCACAGTGATCGGCAAGCCATACCCGGAGATGTTCCGCATGGCTCTCCGACGCGCCGGTTGCACGGCAAGAGACGCTCTGATGGTGGGCGATCAGGTCGAGACAGACATTGCAGGCGCAGCCCGCGCGGGCATCGACGCGGTGCTAGTCGCTACGGGCGTCGACCGCAGCATCCGCGGCACAAGAGCCCTGGCAATGGTCTCCAACGTGGACGACCTCGTCGAGTACCTCTGAAGGCCCACTCACGCCGCGTTGCGGTGGATGAACCTGGTGTCCACTTCCAGGCCAAGCCCGTTCCCCTTGGGAACTGCAATGAAACCCTCGGAAGGCGCCGACAACCCACTCGCCAGCTCCGTCTGGAGCGGGTTCGGAAACGGGTTGAACTCCACGCCTATCGTGGGCACGGCGGCCGCAACGTGCAGGGACGCTGCGAGCGAGACGACTGAATTCATGCCCGTCATCGGGGAGAAAAGCACTCCCCTTCTCGCTGCCCGCCTTCCAGCCCTTAGCTCGATGTCTACCCCCCCGCACCGGCTGACGCTGGGTTCGAGCACACCGACCAGCCCAGCCTCCAGCGCTGCAGTAATGTCTCCCACGAACCAGCTCTCTCCCGCACCGATGCGGACGTCCTTCTGTCTGCCGAGCCTCAAGTAGCCTGCCCAGTCGTCCGATAACAGCGGTTCCTCGAACCAGGAAAGGCCGATCTCCCTGAACAGCCGGCAGGCCTTCTCTGCAGTTCGGATGTCGTACGCGCCGTTCGCATCGGCCACCAGCATAGCGTTCGGCCACGCCTTCCTCACCTTCCTGAGCAGCTCGAGGTCCCTCCCGGGCCCGAACCCGATCTTCACCTTGGCTCCCTTCAACCCAGCTTCTCTCGCCCTCTTCACCTGCTCGTCGATTCCGCCACGAGACCTGAAGAGCGACCCTGCGAATGCGGGAACCGAGTCGGCTGCGCGTCCAGAGAGCATCTTGCAGAGAGGTTCTCGCTTGAGCCTGCTGTAGCAGTCGTAAAGCGCTATTTCTATGCCGCTCAGGGCCTCGACATCCGTGCCTCTCGTGTGCCCTCTAATCCTTAGCTCTCTCCATATGACATTCCAGGCTTCTCGAGGTCTCACGAACTTCTTGCCTACGATTCGTCTCCCGAGGAACTCCACCAGGGCGGCGGTCGCCTTCGGTTCGAGCCGTGTCATCGCCTCTCCCCAACCTGTCTCGCCGTCGCAGACGACCTTCACAAGCACAGTCTGGAAGTACGAATAGCTGAAGGTCCCCCCCTTCAACTTCTCGTCGGCCTTGATTCTGATCGGGAAAGCCTCGACTGTTTCTACTCTCAACTGGGTCGGGTAGGACGGGGTAACCTTAAATTGATTGACTGAAGCCGCGAAGAATGACGTTGCAGCACCTTTCGACCAAATCGCCTGCCAAGTGCGCTCTGTGCGGGACTCCGGAGCCCACCAGTGGCACTTATCCCATGGTCGTGGGCGTCGGCAGGGTCTGCCTCAGCTGCGGCATGAAGAAGGTGAAGTGCGAGGCCTGCGGCAACGAGGTCAAGCTTCTCACATCGTCCCGCCTTCAGGGCAGGACACTCTGCCTCGCGGACCACATGAAGGAGATTGAGAAGTTCAGGAAGAACGTAGTTGTGAGCTTCGACGAGGACCAAGAACCGGCTGCGTCGATACTGGCGCGCGCCTACTCCGAAGCTCCGGATGGTTATACCCTCCTGAGCGTGAGGCGCGCGAGGAACAGCACCCACGTCTGGGAGGCCGAGTATGAGAAGACCGAACTATTCCAGATGAAGTGCAGCTGAAATCCTCACATGCCTGCTCAAATTGTTTGCACATTTTTTCCTATAAGGTCGCGCACTGGACATGAGCTTTGAGCGCGATGGCAAACGAGGAGATGCTCTTCCTACAAAGGTTGCTGCAGGAAATAGAAAACCTGAAGCAGGGGCTCGACCCCAACGTGCTCGCTGGGTGGTACGAGAGGGTCGCTGCCGACGCGAAGGCCGAAGCGCCCTCCTACCTGAGCGATTCGATAGGCGTGGTTCAGGACCCCATCCTCCCTATGAAGTTCGAGTTCAAGACGTCCAAGAGGGCAGTCCGGTACGTCCTCGACTCAATAGAACGGAACCTCGCCGACATGCCGACTGCGACGAGGCTGTACTTCCAGAAGCTCTCGGAATTGATTCAGCAGGAAGCCCTTCGCTAGCCCTTTACTGTGACCTTGCCCGTCATCCACGGGTGGTAGGTGCAATGATATTCGTACACGCCGGGCGTCAAGAACACATAGGTGAACGATTGGCCCGGAGCGAGGTTTCCAGAGTAGAAGCTTCCTCCGTTCGCTGTAACCGTGTGGGGGGCGCTGTCATTGTTCGTCCACTCGACTGTATTGTTTACACCGATTACGACCGTGATGCTATCCGGACTGTAACCCGGGATTGCGGTGTTTTCCCCGGCTCCCGGGACTATGCTGACCACAACCCCGGCCGCTGACGCGTTCGAAGGATGCCCTCCCGCCGGGACAGAGCCCTTGTAGGCTGAGTTGGGGAGGACCACGAGATAGCCTATCATCCCGACTTGGGCGTGATAAGTGCAGACGAACTCGAAAATTCCGGGGTACTCAGCCACGAAGGAGTACGTAGCCGATACCCTGCCGGGGGTGCCCACGACCACGACGCCAGGGGAATTGTTCTTCGCGTCTGTAGTGAACGTCTGCCCCGTGAGGTCATTGATTAGGCCGGGCACTGTCGCGTTCACGAGTACGCTGTAGGGAGGCCCCAGGACGAAGTCGTGCGCAACCGTGTCGTTGTCTATGAAGGTCAGGTGGACCGTGTCGCCCTGGTTGACTACGATGAAAGAAGGGTCGAACCTGTCCTGATGCGCCTGTGGCGAAAGGTACCATGTCTCCCAAATTGTCCTGATCGTGGGAGCTTGGTTCATCACCGGCAAACTGCCGAGACTCAGAATCGACGCGTTGAAGCTCCTCTGCTGCAAGGCGACGTGGGCGATCTGCGACTTTAGCTGAGCAATCTGATCCTCGTTTCCTTGCGTAGTGTTGACATACAAGACCGACACTGCCCCCACAACTAGAATCAGGAGGATTAGCGCTGTCCCGGCCGTGGATATCCCATCGCGTTCTGCCCTCATTACTCGCGCCTAGGTCGAACTTCCGCGGTTTAAGTGCTCTGATTCCCTACGAGGCGAGCTCTCGCGCCAGGCCCATCGGTCCCTTCGCGAAGATCCTGGCGTCCATCTCCCCCACGCTTCCCCCTACCCTGGGAGTGAATTCCATCTTCGCAAGTACGTCGCGCTCAAGGTCCACTCCGGGGGCAAGCTCCTTCAACTCCAGCCCCTGAAGAGTCAGCTTGAAGACCGCCCTTTCTGTCACGTACAGAACCTCCTTGTCGAACCGCAGCGCCTGGCGACCGCTGAAGAAGTTCCTGTAAGCCTTGTTCACGAACTTCTTGGTCGCCCCGTCCTTTTCGATCCTGAGCTTCGCGCCCTCCACCTCTATCTTCGACTCGCCTGCTGTAAACGCACCCGCAAAGTAGAGGCGGGGTGACCCTCCCGCTATGACTGGGAAGCCGCCCGGACCGAAAAGCCTCCCGGGCAGCATGGATGGATTCACGTCGCCGCCCTCCTCCACCTGGAGGAAGCCGAGGGACGCGGCGTCAATCACGCCACCCTCGAAGTTGGAGAACATGTCCGGCATCGTCGAGAGGGCGAAGGGGTTGATGGCAACGCCGAAGTCGGCGCCAGAAAGGGCGACCCCGCCCCACTGCCCCGACTCGAGGACTGTCACTATGTAGTCCGTGACCTTCTCTTCCAAGGCAAGACAGGAGATGAAGGCCGGGATTCCAATTCCGAGGTTCACGACGATTGGGGTTCCCTTCCCCAAGGCCGCATGCACGAGCTCCATCAGAACCCTCCTCGCTATCACTGTGTGGTGCGGTTCCTCCACCATCTGGGTGCACAAATCTGCCGCAGCCCGCGCCTCAGGGGCTCCCATTCTGAGTCGTGGATCGAACAATGAGGATCCTGTCTGCCAGTGATATTGCTCTGGGGAGACGACGATGTAATCGATGAATGGGCCGGGCACCTCCACCGTCCTCGGGTTGGCTCGATCAGTCTGTACCCGCTTCACCTGGACAATGACTGTCCCAGGGTTAGGGTGTGCCTTTGTCGCCTGGACTATGCTCTGGACGGTCCCGCGCATGAGCTCCTCCTCCATTGTCACGTTGCCCGAGGGGTCGGCCGACGTGGCCCTGACGAGCGCAGCGTTCGGCTTTGGAGCCTCGTAGATCAGGTAATCTTCTTCGTCTATCAATATCCTCCTGACGGTGCACGTCTTCCTTTTCTCCGCGAGTTCGTTGAACCGCCCGCCACCCCTCCTTGGGTCAATCGACGTGTCGACGCCTATCTTGCTTATCACGCCCGGTCTGCCAGAGGCTACCTCCCTGAACCAGTAGGCACCCACTCCCATCGGCCAGCTGTACGCCTCGACAATGTTGTCTGAAACCAGCTTCTGGAACGTTGGCGCGAAGCCGAAGAACGGCATCGAGACCCCTCTGATTAGACCCGAGTCGTGAGACGTGTAGATGTACTCGGCAACCTTGTCCAAGGCTCGGCCCGGCACTGCCGGGCAGGCATCGGCTATCAGAAAGAGGTCGCGCGGGTGCCCCGTGCTCCTGTAAAGCTCCAAGAGCTGGAGGATGAGATACTCTGGGGTAACGGCCATGTTGAACCCGGAGACTGCCACAACGGCGGAGTCGGGTATGGTCGAGAGCGCCGCCCGAGCTGAGGTGACCGTCCCGGCCCTCCTGAACGTCGCAGCTTTCATGGGGACCCACTCGCCTTCGGCTGGTGCCGCGTAACAGTAAGGAGGTGACTCGCCGCGGTCATTGCGGATCAGTCCTTCGTTCCTGCTAGGGAGTAGACTATTATGAAGAAGCCAACTGCCTGACTAGCTGCCTGTATCGTTTCGACAGTTATGAGGTCTGTGTTCATCAGCTCGAAGAAGATTCCAGCTAGCCCAGCTCCAATCGCCACGAATGTGAAGCCCACTGCGAGCAACAGCATCGACTTGCTCTTGGTCCTGCTGTAGCTCTTCGTCGCGTAGTAGACAACTATCCCACCGAAAAGGAGGATGAGCAGCTGCTCGATCCTGAGGAAATCAATCAAGTTCAAATTACTTTGAATCACCCCCGAATTGACCCTTTAAAGTAGTGAACACGATTCTCAACACTGGTAACAACTTCATTGCTTCATCGTCACCCAGAGGCGCCTCAGCTTGTCCGCAACATCCTCGTTGATCAACGCTTCCACCTTCATGATTCCGCTCTCCAAGTTGACTGTGATTGACCGGTAGGCGCTCCTCAGCATCTCGTAGCGTTTCCCGTCGGGCGTGACGATTATCCTCTCGACTATCAGCACCCTTGAGTCAAGCAGTTCGTGCACCCTCCTGTAGCAGGTGCTGAGGGGGATGTCGTTCTCCTTGCTCAGATCCTCGACAGACTTTGCTGCGGTTATGCACCCCAGCATTATCTTCCTGGAGTATTCGTCGGAGAGGGCCTGAACCAAGGCCTGGAGGGTCCCAGGGTCCGTTACCTGTACCAACTGCCGCGAAACTCCTGGTTGAGCATCCCAGATTTGTTCGCGGTGGGAATATCGTATTTGAGTCTATTCTACACACCCGTGCAGTAGAAAAAGGGGTTCAGAAGCAGGTTACTTCTGCCTGCTTCTGAGTATGTAACCTAGGCCCCTGAGGAGGGCGCCTAGTGCTGTCAGTCCGATGAAGAATCCGATTGGGCATGTTAGCTGGCCGAGTATCTGCTCGTGAACTTGGAGTGTTGTGAGACCTCCGCCTCCTTGAGCGGTCGGTGCCAAGGCGTAACCTGCCATGTAGCCTCCCCACATCATGAGGAACATTGAGACGTCAACGCCCACGGTCATGAGGACGAGGTGCCCCCAAGCCAGGTAAGACGTCAGGCCGCTGTAGACTCTGCCCAGAATCCCTTCGATGTAGAAGTAGAATCTGCCAGTTGAACTGACGGACATCTCTCCTCAAGAAGGCTGATTCCGGCGTCTGTTCGCAATCAGAGTGTGTCGGAGCCCCCCTCTCTCGGATGCGGGCATTTCGACCAGAAAGTTGTTCGGGAGAAATGATCGTGTTTCCGGGCGGCTTAACATCCTGATTGCGCCAAACTACAGGTCCAAGTCCCCTGGGCCTTACTACAGGCAGTGAAGGCTCGCCCGACACGAGGAACGCCATGGACATAAGTGTCTCAGAGAATCCGCTGATGATGGGATGTGAACCCCAACCTAGTCATCATAGCTCGGCTGCCCCTCCTAGCCAAGGATTCGAGCCGGAAGGGTTTCGAACCTAAAGTCAGACTCTCCCCTGAGCATTGACTGCACCAATTAGGTCGACGAAGACGAATGGGTCCTTGCCAACGGTCCACGCGTCGTGGCCTGCTTGGACATCAAAGACATCTCCTGCGCCGACCTCAAGAACCGTTCCATCGTCCATCGAAAATGCCATCTGACCAGAGAGCACGTACCCCATGTGACGTATCTCGCAAGTCTCCGTCTTAGCAATCGGCTTCATCGATGTCGACCACTTCCAACCAGGCTGTAGTGAACGCAGTCCGAGCGTGAATCCCCCGATTGTGACGAGCTGGAGTCTTCCTTTCGGCGTCTCTTTGGTTTCGTCGGGTTCGCTGAAGCTCCTCCTTGACGCGGCCAGCTTCAGCATACTCTTCCCCTTCCGAGTAACTTTCACGACCACCCTCACATAGTCTTTCTTCTGCTCAACCTCAATTATCCGGTTGCCACTCTTCTTTGCCCACGCTCTTACGTCGGCTTCTGTGTTAGGCTCTGTTGCCAGAAGTTCGATCTCGTCACCGATGTTCCCCTGACGCCACGCCTTGAACAGATCCGTAAGGGGTGTCGGTGGACACCAGATGCCCCTTGAATCAACAAGTATTCGCGGCGATTGCTGAGTCGTGTTTTCCATGTCGATAGAGTCTTATTGCCGATTGTGCCCTTAAAAGGTCAGAATACGTTTCTCATGATTGAAAAACGCTACTGGCCGAATCAATTCGGGAAATTGGGCGCGTCCGGGGATTCTGAAGGCCAAATCAGAACACCCGGAAACGACTAACAAACTCAGCGCTTTCAGACCTATGAAGTGTACGGTCGCCGGAAGTTCAGCACAATTTACTGTGCTGAATCGCTTCAGCGCACCTGCCCTGCCAACGTACCACCTGGCGACCAACATGACGCACCCTGCTGCGGCGATCAAGGCTGCAGAGACAAACAGGTCCAGCTGGGCAGGTTGCCAGCTCCCGCTCCAGCCTTCCACGTAGTACCAGACCGCAGTCACGTTTCCGCCGCGGCTGAAGGCGATGAACTGCGGAGGGGTCGCGCCGCCCACAACGAAAAGAGGGTTGTGCCTGACGTCCCAGTCCGCGTAGGGGTACCAGCCATTTGAGACCCTCATTCCGTCGACCAGGATGGATACCAAGGTCAGGTTGCCCATCTTTTCGAAGGTTGAGGCGTCGCGGGAGTAAGACTCCAGTGCGAAGACCTCTTGATCCCCGACCTTTAGTGAATGTGCTGCGTTTGCCCCGAAGCTCCGCTCCACAGAAGACCCGGTCGAAAGGTCCCTCACAATGAACATCCACCCGTCCGTCTGCGTGAGGATGATTGCTATCGCGACCGAGTCGCCAGGCGACATCCTGGGTTCGCTCGAATTGAGCACCCACTGATACCTCTGCGGATAGGTTCCGACATCAGCGATGAACATGGAATAGACGAGCCAGCTCCTGTTGCCTGGGTAGATACCAGCCGCAACCTGAAGGACAGAGCCGTCTCGAGTCATGAGGGACAGTATCGCATACATGATTTGTGTAGCGTTGACTATGTCGGGTATCCGCACCACCACCGTCACGTTGGTCGCGGCGCTCCAGGAAAGTGCGTCCCCGCCCGAAAGCCCGGCCCCGTCTGGCACTACCACCCCAAGCCCCCAGGGGGTCCCAGAATACCCTGCTTCACCTGATGTCCCAGCTCCATTGGCGCTCGGCCGAGCAGCAGCAATGGCACCCGGAACCGCCAGCGAGGCGACGAGCCAGAGCGCCAGGGCGGGCTTCAGGAGTCTGTCCGCGACCTTTCCACGGCTGGCGTGCAATTCAAGGGCCCCTAGCACGAATCATTGCTAGGAGCGCCAGAAAGGCACCTGCCACCGCAACCAGGACTGTCGCAGTGATAGGGTAAACGTACGGAGAGAGCACTTCTCGGAGGGGAGTGACAGGCCCTGCGCTGACCGTCGACGCATACCCTCCTAGCGTACCGGCTGCCGCGAGCATTGCGCAGCTCGATGTTACGCCGAAATAAAGTAGTATGAAGCCCGGCCACATTAGCGATGGGTCCGCTTTCCGGCCCTCGTGCACCTCAATCGTGTGGAGAAGGCCCGACAGCCAGCCGAATCCTCCCGCACCCACTGTGACGAAGAGCAGGTATGCGACCACAAGCCACTGCCCCGGACCCCCGGCAACCATTATCGGTGGGACAGACGAGAAGGGCGCGAACGGCAGGACCATCAGGGCGGTCCAGATGAGTGCTCCGAATGTGTTGGCGTAAGAAGCCATCCTGAAGGTGGTGTACCAGTATCTTCTCTCAGCCTTTGCCAATTTCTCTCTGTTGAGACCGACGCTACAGCGGGCCGATATAAGCACTAGACATGATTTCCAATCCTAGGAACTGATGTGACCTGATTGGGCGGAAAGGTCCGAGTCCCAGAAAGAGCTCTGCCGAACGTGTTTGATTCGACGGAGGCACTGGCGTGTCTGGCAATGCTCCTCAAGAAAAGAAAAGTGGAAGCAGGACTTAAGGCGTCCTGCTTCTGACTATGTATCCTAGTCCGCCTAGGAGGGCGCCGACTGCTGCGAGCAGTATGAAGGCGCCGATTGGTTCGACCATCCATCCAAGAATCTGCACATGGACTTGGCCGGCGTTGAGCCCGCCGCCACCAGCGCTCGCAGCCGACTGGCCCCACCCTGCCAAGTAGCCTCCCCACATCATCAGGAACATCGAGCCCGCCACGCCCACGTTCATGAATATGAGATGGCCCCATGCCATGAAGTTGGTGATGCCCTTGTACACTTTGCCTTTGATGCCCTCGATGTAGAAGTAGAAGATGGCCGTGACAGCAGTCGCAACGACGCCGACGACCATGTATGAGATGTACCCGGTGAAGAACCAGGTGCCACCGCTTCCTCCGGCGATTACTCTTGCCGGAGAGTAGTACGTGGGAGTACCTGTGAAGTATTGGATAGGGTCGAGGACCATTACCGTGATAATGGTCGCCACGAGTCCTTGGATGACGGCGGCCCAGATGAATCTGCCAGCCCATTTCCCTTGGAGTGATTGCATTTTCAAGGCCAGCTATCGGCCCACGGTATATAACTCGCCGTGCCTATTTTCAATCTTGATAATCAAACTTGGGAGGCAGGCATGGGCCGAGACATCTCGACCTTCTTGCTTGTTTCGCCGAAATAGGCGTCCATAAGCCATTCCAAGCTTCCTGACAGGGTTGACCAATAGATTGAGGCGAACCCCCTCTTCATGGCGTACTTCACCAAGGACGGGCTCTGGGGCGTTGGCGGACTCTCGTAGGTCGCGGAAACGAAAATCGCTCTGTGGTGCCCCAGTTCCATTGGGCAGTTTATCCTGCCGTTGTACGCGTACTCTATCGGTTCACCATCCATCGCAGCAATCAGATTGTTGGCTACCACCTTGGACTCGAGGTGCGCGACCACGCCTGACTTCGAGACTGGTATGTCTGTAGCATCTCCGATTGCGAACGCGTCATCATGCCCCTTTATCCTGAGGTTTCTCCTGTCGGTCGGAATCCACCCCTCTTGATCCCCTATCCCTGAGTCTCTCACCACGCGGGTGCCCCTGTGGGGCGGCACAGAGATCAGAAGGTCGTAAGGAATCTCTTCGCCTTCCAGGGAATACACCCTCTTCTTGGTCGGGTCGACCGACTCCATGTTGAAGAAGGGAACGACCTTGATATTTCTCTCCTCGAGAAGCGGCCCGACGATTTTCGCTGTCTTCTCGGCCGGATAGGACCTCGGGTAGGGCGTCAGCAAGGTCAGTTCGACGTCCTCCTTCACCCCGCGCTTCTTGAAGTGCTCTTCGAGGAGGAATAGGGCTTCGTCTGGCGACGGCGGACACTTGTACGGCACGCCTGCGATTGCGACCACGACCTTCCCCTTCTTGAAGTTCCGGACCGCGTCCCAGACCATCTCCGCGCCCCACGGTCCCGTGTGGAAGTTGAGCGAACCCTCCTTCAGTCCCGGCATCATCTCTGGCGCCGCCTCTGCTCCAGGCGCCATCACCAGAAAGTCGTAGCCGTAGGTTGTCCCGCCCGCTGTCGTGATTCTCCTGTTTGCCAGGTCAACTTTGGCGGCCGGGTCAGGCACGAAGGTGACGCCTGGTTTCAGGAGGTCCGACTCATTCCTGCTCTCCGAATCCGGAGGCACCCCCTTGAATGCGATGTCCAGATTGGCGGGTTGGAAATAGTGCCTGAACCCATCGCCCAAGAGGAGGACCTCTATCTCTCCGGACCTAATGCGGTCGTGGAGCCTGCTGCTGAGGAGGTTGGCGAGTAGCGTCCCGCCCGTCCCCGCGCCGAGGACGACCAGCCTCTTGACCATCTACCTACCCTTCCTCGTTACCTTGATGACTATCCGGAGGTAGTCCTTCTCCTGCGCCACCTCGAGAACCTGGTTGCCGCTCCTCGCTGCCCACGCTTCGACGTCGCTCTTGGCGGCCGGATCTGTGGCCAGGAGTTCGATTTCGTCTCCGACGTTCGCTGCCCTGTACGCCTTGAAGAGGTCGGTGATGGGGCCTGGGCAGAAGCTGCCCCTTGAATCGACCTGCCGCCTGCTTGCCGGGGCGCTCATTCACACCCCCCCTTAGATGAAGAGCGTCTGACCGCCCTCGCTCATCTGGAGGAACGTCGCAGCTCCCACCACGTCATCGATCTCGGGAATGAGGTCCTCCTTCTTCACGCCGAGAACGTCCATTGTGGTCGAGCAAGCGTGCAACTTCACGCCCAGGTCCTTCGCTGTGCGGATCATGTCGGGTATTGCGGGCATCTTGATCTTTTGCATCTTCCCCTTCATCATCCTAGTTGCCATCGCCGTCATTCCCGGAAGCATCCCCAATATGTTAGGCATGGGCATGCCTGGGTTGCCGACCGGCGAAACCTTGAGCGAGTCCACCTTCTTTCTGTTTACTACGTCGAGGCCCCAGAACGTGAAGAAAACGTGCACCTCGCTCCCCATGGTCGCCGCCGTTGTGGCGAGCATGAACGCAGGGTACGCCATGTCCAGGGACCCTTTCGACAGGATTATGCTGAGCTTGCTTTGGGCCGCCTCGACCCTCTCAACCCTCTCCTTCTGGGCCAGTATCGTAGCCATGTGTATGGCGGAGAGGCGGTCGGAATAAAAGATGGAACGACGTTTCCCATGCCTGATTTTCATCCTTGGAAATCAGTGACCGCCTTAAATATCGAGCAAGCGCTACCAACCTTGTGAGAAAACGACCGGAAACCCCTTTCAGAAGATCGTCGTCGCATTCGACGGCTCACCAGACGCAGTCAAAGCTGTAAAGATGGCAAGCTCGATGGCCAAGGAGTACGGGGCGAAGCTGAAGATACTGCACGTCTACTCCGTGCCAATCTACACCTACGCTGCCCCTGCGCCCATGCCTCAGGTCGACGTCAACGCCATAGAGGAGTCGGCAAAGGAGAAGGCGAGGGGGACCCTGGAGGGCGGAATGCGCATCGCACAGGAGTCGGGCGCGAAAGCTGAAGCAGAGCTGATCGAGGCTGCATCAGTTGTCCAAGCAGTGGTCGAGTTCGCAGAAAGCGAGAAGTGCGACCTGATCGTGATGGGAACGCGGGGCATGACAGGTTTCAGGAAGCTTGTCCTAGGCAGCGTGTCGAGCGGAGTGGTCAGCCACGCCCACTGCCCTGTTATGGTGGTGAGGTAGCGAATGATCTGCGTGGCTGACGTGATGAGCAGGCGTGTCAGGACCGTTGATTCTTCAGCCACGCTAAAGGAGGCAGCCAAGAGGATGGCGAAGTGGAGGATAGGGTCCCTGGTGATTGTCGAAAGAGGCAAGCCCGCGGGGATAATAACCGAGGGCGACGTCTCCAAGGCAGTTGCCAAAGGGTTGAACCCCTTCAAAACGTCTGTCAGTTTCAAACGCAAGAAGCTCGTAACCGTCGGACCCACGGAAAGGCTTGAAGGCGCAGCCCGGATCATGGCAGCAGCCGGGGTCAAGAAGCTCCCCGTCATGGAAGGAGGCAAGTTGGTTGGAATCATCACACAGACAGACATCGTCGAATCGAGTTTCGCCCTGGTGACTTCTCTGAATGAGATGGTCAGCGCTCGTTACAGGCCCCCTGACTTCGTTCCTTAGAATCAGCTCAAACGTTCTGCCCGTGGAATTGCATCAGTGCTGAACTAATAGAAAAAAAAGAAAAAGGTGGGCGTTCACTTGTTGAAGTCGAACGCTACTACCCTCGCGAACGCGGCCTCTCCGCCCTTGAACAGGAACGGGAAGCAGCCGATAGTAGTGCGCACGGCCTTCTGCCCGCCCAGAACCTCTTCGATCTGGCCGCCCAGATTCTCCATGTGAATGCAGTCGCGTGGGAAGAGTATGTTGTGCGTTACTTGGTAGTCTTCGAGGGGGAAGAGCTTGGCCAGGTTGGCCTCGCCGAACTTCTGCGCAGCCGCGGCCCTGACCTTGTCGCTCACGCGTGGGAGGAACCTGCCGATTGGTAGGTTCATCGGATGGTCAGTTGACACAGCGTCTACACCCCAGATGTGGACCTTCTTCCTAAGCAAGTAGTCGCAGAACGCCCTGGTGGGACCTGGGTGCATGTGGATGTACCTCTCCTCATCTGCTGTTCCTTGTGGCTTGGGCTTCTGGTACCAACCATACTTGCTCCATCCTGTGTAGAGGACCACGATGTCGCCGTCCTTGACTCCGCCCGCAGCCTTCGCATTCCTCTCGACTATCTCCTCCGTGTAGATTCCCAGGTCTCCCACCTCACTGACATCGACTATGATGCCAGGTCCGTACAGCCACTCGAGGGGTATCTGGTCGATTGTCCTCCCGTTTGTGACGAAGTGCAGTGGCGCGTCAAGATGTGTTCCTATGTGCATGGCTGTCATGATGTACATTGCGTTGACGCCGTGTTCCGGTTTCCTCTTGATGAACTTGACTTCAAAAGGAGGATACAGCGGCCAGAATGGCGTCTCTTGGTTCAGTGGTTGTGATAGGTCGTATATCTTAGTCATAGGAGAGCGCGCGCTGCCACGCCGTTTTAAAGATATGACACGTTTCTCACAGTCAATAGTCTCGACACAGAGTTCCTCAGAAGACGCAAGGCGGTTGTGTCAGTAGACTAGACGCTCAGTGTCTTGGGAACCTTCGCCGCCCCAGGGCTTTGCGGGACTCACCGCTGGAGCTGACTAGACTTCCACTTCTTTCGGCGCCGCGAGCTTCTCTGCTGTGGCCAGGAGTTTGGCGGGGGCAGGGCGAATGACGAGTCTCTCCTTCATGATCCCCTTCACGAACCTATCCCAGTCGTCTTTGGTGTTGAAGAAGATTCTTCCTCCTCCCAGCTCGTGCTGCATCTGCGGGTAGGGTTTCTGATACTGGGCGTATTTGACTCCCCAGTACCTGAAGCCGGTGTAGCTCTCGTACGTCGCCCACCATTCTCTGCACTTCATGAAGTCGAATACGTACTCTAGCTTGGCTGCGTACATCGTGGCACCTATCCCTGCCCTCCTCTTGAAGGTCAGGGTGTGGAGGCTGACCGCGGTGTTGTCGTCCCACAGCCTGAAGTTGCCTATGGCAGCCAGTTCGCCGTCGATGACACCCACGAGAGCCACGTGGTCCTTTATCCTGCTGCGATACCAACCAAGGAACTCCGCATAGACTCTGGCCGAGACTATGTCGTAGAAGTCGGTGTCCCTGTCGAACAGCTTCAACGCGGTCTTCATGACTATGGGCGCCTCTTCCTTCTTCGCCCTTCGCACAACCATCTTCTCACCAGTGGGCAGGTTCACATAGCCTGGCGGATACTGCACCTTGAGCAGGGGGGATTCCAGACCGCGGAGGATCGGCTCGATGTCCTCTACGTTGATCTTCACTTCTTTCAGCGTTACATTCTCAGGGGGAGACCAGTCTGTTGGCATGTCAGCTCGCGGCCTTTTGTAATGTTATAAGTTTGTTCCCTAATCAGAAAATTCGAAACGACGGCCAACCCTTAAATCGTCGCGACCTGCGTTTGACGACATGCTTCTTGAAGGAAAGTTCAAAATGCCCAGCAACCGCGAGAAGGTCTGGAACTTCGTCTCCGACCCGACGAAGATAATCCAGTGCGTCCCCGGGCTGCAGAACTTCACGGTCGGCGAGAACAAGCGGATCGCCGCTACTGTCAAGGTCGCGATTGGGTTCATCAGGGGCAACTTCCAGGCAACGAGCAAGGTGGTCAAAGAGGACCACGACTCTTACACAGCAACCCTGGAACTGTCGGGCTCCGGTGCAGGAAGCGGCTTCAGCGCTGTGGTCAACCTCGGCATCGCAGAAGTTGGCTCCGAGTCCGAGCTGAGCTGGAAGGCAGACGTCAACATCAACGGCCCCCTAGGAAGTCTTGCCAAGCCACTGATCGAAGGGAACATCAAGAAGATTGTGACTCAGATGTTCGATTGCGTCAAGACGAAGCTTAGCTGAACCTAACGGCTAAGCAATCTACCTTATATAACCAACAGTCCGTTTGCAAACATGATGCAAGTAAAGAAAAGAAATGGAATAACAGCGCTCGTAAGTGCTTTAATCGTCGTCATCATCATCCTACTCGGCGTTGCAGGATACGCCTTCCTCTATCCCTCTGCTGGCGCAACCAGCACAGTCACCAATACGGTCACGACCACAGCGCAAGGCACTGCCGTTGCAGGCGCTCTAGCGGCCCTCAAGGTTGGGTTGATAGAACCTATCACACCAGCGGACAATTCGTGGAACTATCAAGCTGAACACGAACTGAAGACGCTTCAATCTCAGTACGGTTTCACACTCAGCTTCTCTGAGAACAAGGTTTCAGGTACAGACGCGCAGCCGGTCGCCCAGCAATGGGCGTCCCAAGGCTATGGCGTGATCTTCCTGCAAGGAATCCAGTATCAGGTCATGGCGAGCACAATAGCTCCTCAGTATCCAAAGACACTATTCGTCTGCGTTGACTGTTTGGCAGCCAACGCCTCCAACGTCTACAGGATTTGGTTGGACATCAGTGGAGGCGGATTCGTCCTTGGAGCGATGGCAGGCATGATCAGCCACACTGCCAAATTCGGCCTCATAGGTGGCGGCTTCGTCCCATCGATTTGGGGTGGTCACGAAGGCTTCAAAGCCGGTGTTCTGTACACTTCCTCCACCTCTCCGACCTTCTACAACAAGTTCGAGGCGTTCGCCTGGGCGGACTCGGCCGGAGCCCAAACTGACGCAACCAACGACTACACCAACGGTGCGGATGTCGTCTTCTCGTCTGGAGACGGAATCGACGTCGGAGTGCTCGGAGCAGCGATGGCACAACCAACAACAAGCCAGGTGTGGGCAACCAATGTCTACACGAACTTGACAGCCGTTGCCCCCACGAACAACAGAATCCTGTTGGGTTCGATTGTCGTCAACTGGGCCGCACTATACAACAAAGCAATGATTGACTACGTGACACACAACTGGTCCTGGGGCTTCGTTACTGCCAACATGCAGTCAGGGATAGTCCAGGTGCAACCCGGACCCAACCTCCCAGCCAACGTGAAGGCAGCGGGACACGCGTTACAGACCGACATCACTCTGGGTTCAATAGTCATGTACTTCAAGACCAACCCATCAACAGGGAACCCGTTCTGCTTCGACAATCCCACTAACGCCGGCTGTGCGGACACGAGCCTTGCAACTGCGGCGGCTCAATTCAGCTATCTGCCACCAGTATCAAGCCTACCATAAGGGTGCGAGCGACATACAGGGCCTTCGATGGCTACGCGTGACGGCGTACAACGCCATCGCCATTGGGCTCGGCGTGATAGCCGGGCTGGCGGTGGTGGCGTATGCCGGCGGTAACGTCGAAGTCGCCCTGTCCACTCTTTTTCTGAATCCTATCACGACGTCCAGTGGGGTCCAGCAGATTTTCGTCAGGTTTGTCGTGTTCTACACGATGGCGATGGGAATCGGGTTCGCCCTGAAGGCGGGTCTCTGGAACATCGGAGCGCAAGGTCAGCTGGTAGTCGGAATGGTCATGGTCTTTGTCGCGTACACCTACATGGCGTTTCTTCCTTGGCCTCTTCTCTATCTCTCGATGATACTCCTCGCGACCTTGGGCGGGCTCCTTTGGATCGTTGTTCCAGCAGTCTTGAGAGTCAGATTCGGAGCCAACGAGATCGTTGTGACGCTACTTCTGAACGTCGTTGCCTCGAACTTTGGTTATTACATGCTCAACGGGCCAATCAAGAGCGGTCAGTCCGGTGGTTATCCTTACACCGCTACACTCGTCCCGCAGTTCCGGATTCCCAATATTGTCAGCGGGACGCCTATCACCTACGCTGTACCCTTTACGGTTGCCATCGGAATCCTACTTTACTTCTTGGTCGAGCGGACGTCGTTTCGAATAAAGGCGAACACCGTCGGGGAAAGCGCTGAAACGGCGAAGTACGCGGGGATTAGCATACAACGGGTGATGATTACCACCATGTTGGTGGCCGGTGCCCTCGCCGGACTAGCGGGAGCGACGTTTCAATTGGGATACTTGTACCACCTTGACGCTGGTTCGTTCGGGACAAACTTCGGTTTCATTGCGGTCATCGCAGCGCTGGTAGGACGGAAACACATGATAGGGATAGGCTTCGCCTCAATCTTCTTCGCCTACATCACTATAGGGGCGGAGGCCATGGCCCTTCAATCTAATGTGACAACTTCGGTCGTCTTTGCGATGGAAGGAGTCATAATGATAGGACTCCTTCTCAGCGCCTACTTGACTGAGAGGAGGACGAGGACATGACGGACCTCCTGACGAACGTTCTCATAGGGATATTCTCCACAACTCTACAGCTTTCCCCCCTCTACATTTTTGCCGGTATGGGCGAGATTGTGGCGGAAAAGTCAGGGGTGGCGAACATGGGTATTGAGGGCATCATGCTTATGGCTGCATTCACGACCCTAGCAGTCGACTTCACAACCGGGAATCCATGGTTGGGGATACTGGCTGCCCTTGCTGTTGCGGGGCTAATTGGAGCCATCTTCGCGTATCTCACCGTTCGTCTGCGCCTGGACCAAATAGTCCTTGGGTTAGCCGTTTACCTGTTTGGTCTGGGCTTGTCGTTCGTCCTCTACAGCAGCTTCGCAGGCGGCGGCGCTTCACTCACACATAATATTCCGAACATCTACATCCCATTCCTGAGTGATATTCCGATCGTCGGGAGGGTGCTCTTCCAACAGAACCCGCTCGTATACTTCGCTCTTGCTCTGGTAATTGTAATCTCCTTCTTCCTTGGCCGGACATCCTTGGGGCTCAGAGTGAGGGCGGTCGGCGAGAACCCGAAGGCGGCCGACAACATGGGCGTCAATGTTCTGAAGGTCAGATTCCTGGCCGTTCTCCTCGGAGCAATGCTGGCTGGCTTGGCCGGTGCCTACTTTGAAATCGGTTTCCTTCAGTCGTTCCAGTTCGACATAATTGCAGGCAGGGGCTTCATAGCACTCGCCATGATTTACCTTGCGAATTGGGGGCCGTTCAAGACGTTGTTTGCGGCAATCTCCTTCAACATTGTGTACGCGGCCCAGTCAGAGTTCGTGAGTATTTCTGGCATCGCAACGGCAGGGAGTTCACAGCTCTTCAACATGCTGCCGTACGTCTTTCTCCTTGCGCTGATTCCTATTCTCGGCAGGAAGGCGAGGTTTCCGAAGTACCTGCTGAAACCGTACAGGAAAGGCTAGCCGCTCGTCGCGACATGGGAGGTCGTAGTCATGAGTGTGGCGAGTTCATGGATGTCCGCATCCTTTGCGTCGACGACACGCACTACTTTACCCTGATTCATCACAGCAATCCTATCACTCATGTCAAGTATCTCGTCGAAGTCGGTGGAGATCATCAGGATTCCCTTCCCCTCAGCCTTGATCTTCTCCAGCACGTTCCTGATGTATTCCGCCGCCGATATGTCCAGTCCCTTTGTGGGGTTGTTCGCAACGATTACCCTAGGTCCCCAGAAGAGCTCTCTCGCGAGCAGGAACTTCTGTCTGTTGCCCCCGCTCAGCGTTCTTAGCTCGTCATTCTCCGAACCAGCAACTACATTGAACTCCTTGAGCAGCTCCTTTGTCTTCTCCCTCACCTTCCCGTCGTCCAAAAACAGTCCGCGAGTGAACTTCTCTGCCAAGAAGGGCGACAGTATCAGGTTGTCTTTCAGACTGAAATCGAAGACGAATCCAGTCTTGTGCTCCTCGCACACATGTGCAACCCCCACCCTTCTGGCCTCGTCTGGCGTCTCGTTAGTAATGTCCTTGCCATCCAATAGAATCTTGCCGGAGGCAACCTTTCTCATGCCGGTAATCACCTCGTCCAACTCCCTCTGTCCGTTTCCCGCGACGCCAGCGACTCCGAGGATCTCGCCAGCCCTGAGCTCGAAGGAAGCGTCGCGCACCGCGCGTCTGCCCAGATCGCCGTCCGCTGAAACGTCAACCAGCTGAAGGACAGGTTTGCCGATTTGAGTCGGGATCTTCGTGACGTTGTACAACACTTCCCTACCCACTATGAGCATCGCCATCGTGTCCCGCGTCACCTCGCTCCTCTTGTTCTCTGATACGACCTTCCCCAATTTCATCACTGTTATCCTGTCCGCCACCTCTAGGACCTCGTCCACCCTGTGAGTGACGAACACGATGGACTTGCCTTCCCCCGCCATCCTCTTCAGGTTCTCGAAGAGCTTCTCCGTTTCTATTTCAGTCAGGTGGCTTGTGGGTTCGTCGAAGAGGAGTATGTCCGCGCCAATGAAGAGGCACTTCAGTATCTCGACCCTCTGCCTTTCGCCGACCGAGAGATTCTCGACGAAGGCCTCTGGATCTACTGAAAGGCCGTATGCCTCCTCCATCCCTGCCAACTTGCTCTTGACGTCTTTGAGGTCCAGCACTGGTTTCTTCAGGTTCAGGTCTGTCATCAGGCTCAAGTTCTGGGCCACAGTCATGTTGGGTATGAGCATCAGGTCCTGGTGGACCATGCCGATTCCTGCCTTAATGCCGTCTTTAGGAGAAGAGAACCTCACCGGCTTCCCCTTGAGAATCACCTCTCCACCGTCTGCCTTGTAGTAGCCGTACAGGACGTTGCATAGAGTGGACTTACCTGCGCCGTTCTCTCCGAGTAGCGCGTGGATTTCCCCCTTCCTGAGCCTAAAGTTCACGTCGTTGACTGCAACCAGGTCTCCGAATCTCTTGACAAGCTTGACAGTCTCGAGGACGACCTCTTCGTTCTTTGCCACTTCCAAAGTAACATTGACGTCCGCCCGAGGCAGATTAAAGTGTTCGCGAACCAGTTAGGGCTAGCAGGACGCTCTCAAGTGCGCCATCGTGCTCGATTCCGTCCCTGACTGCAGCCACAGAAAGAACGACGCCCGACGACATGTCGATGCCAGAGGTGTGGCCGCGCCTGGCGACTTCCAACAACTGATCGGTGAACTTCCCTTGCCTGGCGCCTGCGGCCGAGAGGATTAGCTTCTCGAGGTCCTCGTCCACGTACCCGTTCTGGGCGTATCCAAGGATAGTCGCGCTCTCTGGCACCGTCCTGCGAAGCAGCTCAGACATCGGGAGCGCTATCAGTTTGGCTCCTGTCCGCCTGGCCACATAGTTGAACGCAGCTGTGAATCCGCTTACGAAGTCATCTCCGGCCGGCGTGAACCCGCTCCCGAGGCCTATGAGGGCGAAGTAGTTGTCGGGGAGGTATGCCCCGCTCAACCGACCGCCCGCAACCGGCAGGAGAACAGAGCGGACGAACTTCTTGAAGGACCTGTCTCCAACAAGGTCCAACGCAGGAGAAGAGACGTTGTAGAGCAGCCTTAGCATGACCGCTCCCCTAACAAGTTCCTTGGCTGCTATTGGTCTGAACGGCGCTCTCCTTCTCAGACTGCTGCGGAACACCTTTGCCCCCTCCAAGACCAGCGACAGCTCTCCGACCTTGATTGTGGCGCCCCTGAAGTGAAAGGCGTCGCCTGCCGACAAGACGCCTTCCGGGTTCTCTCCAGGGTCGAGGTTCACCGTCATGGGCGACCTGAGGCCGCCATGAAGCAGCAGGATGAGACCTTCTGATGTCTCGACGTACGCAGAGCTGTGGAAGACGCGCCTCACAGTGCCCTCCCTCGCCCGCGACCTCTGTTTGAGGACCAGTTCTCCGATGTCAGTGACCTTCAGGATCATACTCCGTATTTGTCCACGTAAGCAGCGAATGCATCCTTGAAGGCTTGCATGGGGAACGTGATCGTTCCAGCGCCTATCTGCCCTACACCAGCCTTCTTGTGGGCAATCCCGGTGTTAATCGTGGGCGCGATTCCGGTCTTCAGCACTTTCCTGAGGTCGATTCCAACCGGAGTTCCTCTGAAGTTGAGGAACGGAATCTGGAAGTGCCTGTGCTCTGCCTGGGTTATCTCGTACATCCTGTTCGTGACGTCCAGGGCTGCCTGCACGCTCCCTCCAACCCACGAGACGATCGCAGGCGCTGCGGCCATGGCGAAACCGCCGAAGCCCGCGGTCTCGGTTATGGCGCTGTCGCCTATGTCTGGGTTTGCGTCGGCGTCGGAGAAGCCGGGGAACCAGAGGCCTTTGGGAATCGGGGCCTTGGCTGTGAACCATCTGTTTCCCAGCGAACTCACCCAAATCCCGGCGTCCGTCCCGTTCCTCGACATGACTGTCACGATTGTGCTGTACTTCACGTTATGCCCGGCGAGTGTCATGGCCTTGGCCGCTGCCATTCCCATGTTCAACATCGTGAAGTTGTTCGCGTCAATGAACTTGCTCACCTCTGACAAGGTCTTTGAGTCGAAGCCGGTCCTTACAATGTATTGTGCGATCTGCTTCGCGAAGAGCGAAGTCGTGGCGATGTACCTGTTGTGGCAGTCATCGCCCATTGTGAGCGCCTGGGCTATCATCGGCTTGATCGCGAGGCCACCGCCGTCTTTGACGAGTTCCTTCACGGTGGCTTTGAAGACGGGCGCGACTATCTCCGACATCCATCTGAGTCTGTCGAGGACGTCCTTGCTGAACGCCCCATACCTTAGGACCTTGCCTATCCCCTCGTTCATGTTCGAATAGGTCTTGGTCCCGTACTTCCTGTCCACGAGCTCGAAGACGGGCATGCTGGGCGAGATCACTCCCGCCATGGGTCCCACAGCGTCCCTGTGGTGGTCGCAGTCCAGCTCTATCTCACCCTCAACTGCCAACTTTGTCGCTGCCTTCTCGTCCTCCGCCCATCCCTCGTAGATTGCGGCCCCGATTATTGCCCCCCTGAGTGGCCCGCTCGCTTCTTTCCAAGCCACAGGTGGGCCGGCGTGGAGCATCGTCTTCTTCATTCCTCGGATCTTCTCCCTGGCTGGGGCGATGTCGACCCAGACAGGATCAGAGTCCATCATCCTATTGACAGCTTCAGCGTTCGCCTGTTCGACCACTTCCTTCGACAGAGTCAAGTTATCTCCGAATCTCTAACCTCGTTTGGTTGTTAAAAGGTTTCCAGCTAACTGCTTCGGTTTCGGCCGTAGGCGTGTGGTTGCAGAGCGACGTTCGTTTCTAGGGCAAGGGATTCGGGACAATGTTTATCACAATCACGGAGGTCGCGACCAATGATGCCCGTCCTCAACGTTGTCAAGCGCAACTTCTTCCGGGATTCGATTCAACTCATGCGCCTGACAGAGGAGGCGAAGAAGGTGCCTGGAGTCGTCGACGCTGTCGTCGCGATGGGTACGGACACGAACAGGCGTCTCCTACAGCAGCTCGGGCTTCTTGGGTCGGAGGGGAAAAGCGCAGGCGACGGCGACCTGGTTCTAGCCATCAGTGTTTCGCCGGGTTCCAATGGAGAGGAGGTGATGGGGAAGGTGCAGCAGCTGGTCATGTCCCCTCCTTCGGCATCGGGCGTCCAGAGCTCGGGTTTCGAGACATACCACAGCATCGCCTCGGCAGTAGAGCACCTGCCTGGGGCAAACCTCGCGATAGTCTCGGTTCCGGGAAAACAAGCCTTCGAGCCGTCCATGGAGCTCCTCAGGAGTGGAATCAACGTCCACCTCTTCAGCGACCACGTGTCCCGGGAGGAGGAGGCGAAGCTCAAGGAGTATGCGAGCTCGAACGGATTGCTCGTTCTTGGGCCGGGGGCGGGGACCTCTATCATCAACGGTGTCGGCCTGGGATTCGCCAACGCGGTTAGGAGAGGAGGAATAGGGATTGTTGCCTCAGCTGGGACTGGTCTCCAGGAAGTGTCGGTCCTCCTCGACAGGGTCGGTCTGGGCGTGTCGCAGGGGCTGGGAGTGGGGGGTTCGGACGTCTCAAATGAGATAGGTGGCCTGATGATGAAGAGGTGCCTTGGTCTGCTCGAGAAGGACAAGGGCACGAAGGTCGTGATGATAGTTGCGAAGACTCCGACGGAGAAGGTGATGCGAGGGGTCATGGGATTCGTCGACAAGAGCGTTCGGAAACCTGTGATAGCGTGTTTCCTCGGCCTGGATTCGCTGGGTAAGCCGAAGGGGAGAATCCAGTACCGGAAGACGTTGCATTCGGCAGCATCTGCTGCCACGTCGATTTCTGGAAGGGAGGCCACCAAGCAGTTCAAGGGAAAGGTCTCCATGAGCTTTGACAAGCTTGCCAGGATGTCCAGAGACCTCTCGACAGGCCTCGCCTCTGGCCAGCGCCACGTCCGCGGGCTGTATAGCGGGGGGACCCTCGCCCACGAGACTCTCCTCATCTTCCGGGAACTGTTGGGGGAAGCGTACAGCAACACGCCCCTCTCCGACCGTTATGCGCTCGCCGACCCGACAAAGAGCAGGAGGAACACAATCCTCGACTTGGGGGACGAGTTCTTCACAGCCGGCAGGCCTCATCCCATGATCGACTCCACAGTCAGGCGGCTCCGCATCCTCGAGGAGGCGAAGGACCCGTCAGTTGCTGAAATCATGCTGGACGTCGTCCTAGGATACGGGTCTTCCCCCGACCCTGGCGGCTCGCTTATCGGAGCTATTGCAGAGGCGAAGCGTGAGGCGAAGAAGAACCGGAGGGAGCTTATCGTGATGGCGCACGTCTGCGGCACGGAATCGGACCCGCAGTCGCTTTCGGAACAGAGCGAGAAGCTCTCGAAGGCAGGCGTTGTCCTCTTCCCCACCAACGCGCAGATGGCAATCGCCTCTGCCCTCGTGGTGGGCGGGGCCAAGGCTTCCGCTTCTTTGAAGGCAAAGTGGGAGGGATTGCTCGGTGAAGGCTGACAAGGACGCGCAACTTCTGACCTCCGATCTCGTGGTCCTCAACCTAGGACTCGACATCTTCAGGCAGGCTCTGCAGGACCAGAAGGTGAAGTGCGCGCAGCTCGAACTTCAGCAGGCGCCCAAGCTGGAAAAGAAGCTATCTGACGCCCTTTCCAAGCTTCTGTAGGGCTTCTGCCCTTGTGGGGGGCTGTGACACCGACGCTATCGCCTCCCTGATCTGGGCGTACGTGCCGCACCTGCACACCAGGCCGCTCACCGCCTCCTCTACCTCCCTCTCCGTTGGCCTCGGATTGTGCTTCAGTAGCTCATGACATGTGAGCACGAAGGCCGGGGTGCAGAACCCGCACTGGCTCGCTCCATGCTCCACGAAGGCCTGCTGGATGGGGGCGAGCTTACTTCCGTCCGTGATTCCTTCGACGGTCGTGACCTCTCCTCCGTTCGCCTCGACCGCGAGCACTATGCACGACTTCACGAGCTTGCCGTTCAACAGGACGGTGCAGAGGCCGCACTCGCCTCTCCAGCAAGCCGCCTTCACGCTCCTGACCTCCAGCTTGTCCCTGAGGAAGTCGAGAAGGAGCACGTTGTCCTTTACCCTCTCTCTCCTCGTCTGCCCGTTGACCTTCACCACGCACTCGTTCAATTCTGGAGCAGCCTCCAGAGCGCCTGCAGTGTCACCACCTCGACAAGGTGCTTCCTGTACTCCGAGCTGGCGAGTACGTCGCTGACGCACTCCACGCTTTCGGCTGCGACCTTCGCAGCCCTCCTGATTGTCGCCTGCGTGAACTCCCCTTCCTCGAGCGCCTTCTCGGCCTCCGTGCAGCGGACCGGGGTCGAGTTCACCGACCCGAAGACGACCCTCGCCCTCCTCCGCTTGTTCTCGCTCGCCAGGGTCACCGCCACGCTCGCGACTGCGAACTCTGAGCCTCCAGTGAACTTCTCGAACGCCCCCCTCGTACCGCGAACGGCATCTGGGATTTGTATGCCTGTGACGAATTCGTCCGACTCTAGGTCGATGTCCACCGGCCCTCTGATGAACCCTGCCACGGGCACTGTCCGCTTCCCTCTGGCGCCTGCTATCTCCACAGACGCGTCGAGCGATATCAGCGCGGGAGCGCTGTCTATCCACGGTATCGCCTCGCAAACGTTTCCGACCAAAGTTGCTCGCGCCCTGATCATCGGGTCGCCCGTCCTAGACACAGCCTCGTGAAGAACCGTGTACTTCTCCTTCAGAACCTCGCTGGAGGCCAGTTCTTCGTAAGTCACGGACGCGCCGACACTGAGGCCCTTACCGGGAGCGTACCTGAGCTGCCTGAGTTCCTCTACTCCCTTGACGTCTATGATGTGAGCGGGGGACATCAGCCTCTCCTTCATGAAAGCAATCAGGCCGACTCCGCCCGCCATGACCTTTGCTTCGTCCCCATGTTCCTTCAGAAGGGCTATGACCTCCTCCACGGTTGAAGCTCTGTGGTACGTGAAGTCAGGGAGGGTCAGATACGGTGAACCAAAGCTCATTGCGAGACCATCTTCGGGACCCCGACCTTCGCGTAGCTCTCCATGGCGCCCTTAATCAGGTCAGGTCTCTGTTGGCTTATCGCCGCCCAGACGACCTCTGGACTCATGGGCAGGTCGTTCAGCTTCACCCCGATGGCGTCGAAGATTGCGTTCGAGATGGCGGAAGCCACAGAGATCATGCTCAACTCTCCAATCCCCCTCGCTCCCAAGGGACCATCCAGTTGCGGCGTCTCCACGAACCTCGCTACGAACTCCTTGGGAACGTCCTTCATTCTGGCTATGTAGTAGCTAGTGAAGTTGGGGTTTGTGACCCATCCCTGCTCGTCGAACTTCATCTTCTCGAACAGGGCGATGCTCATCCCCATCACGAAGCCACCGCTAAGCTGCATCTTGAGCAGGAGAGGGTTGATGGCCTTCCCGACGTCGAACACAGAGATGGCCTTCTGCACCTCTATCACGCCTGTTATCAGGTCCAGCTCGATTTCGACTCCTGTCCCACCGAAGGTATGGAAGATTGTGGGCACTCCCTGACCAGTGTTGGGGTCTAGGAATGTGTTCAGGCTTGATACATAACGGCCTCGCCCGATTACAGGGCCTCCAATCGTGTTTCCGTTCGGGTAGACGTAGCCGAATACAAGGTCCTTCAGCGGGAGAGTGAGCGTAGGTCTTCCCTTCGCCTTCACCATCCCATCCGCCAGTTCCAGCTCTTCCACCGGTAGCCTCAGCACCTGCGACGCGAGGTCGAGTATCTGTTTCTTCGCGTCTTCGCAGGCACGCAGGGAAGAGACTCCGTCTGCGAAGAATCCCCTGCTCCCGACTGTCTGCCAGGTGTACGCGGTCTTGCTCGTGTCCCTCAGCATGTCCACCCGAACCTTCTCCACAGGAACGCCGAACTGGTCCGCGACGAGCTGGGACAGCGCTGTAGGAGTGCCCTGCCCGAAGTTCCCTGTTCCCACGCTGAGGTCAATCGTCGCATCTTCGTTGAACTTGACTATCGCGGACGATGAGGCGTTTGGCGGCTGCGACGGTCCCTTCAAGCATAGCGCGAATCCTTTCGTCCTCACCTTCCACGGGCTCGAAGGCGGCAGCTTCTCGTCCCACTTCAACTCATCCAGAACCACCTGGAGCACCTTCCTCGGGTCGCCTACGTCCTCTCTCAGGCTCTCACCAGTTGCTGTCTCCGACTCGCCGGGCCTGAGCAGGTTTATCCTTCTTATCCTCGCAGAATCCATCCCAAGTTTCTTCGCCACTCTCTCGAACACCTGCTCGAGCACCCAGTTGCTCTCCGGATACCCGAAGCCTCTCAAGGCTGTGGTCGGAGTCTTGTTTGTGTATACTGCCAGGGACTCGCAGTAGACGTTCGGTATCTCATAGACCCCTTCGGCACAATAGCCCATTGCCCTGGAGACGTTCACTGTGTAGTCCGCATAAGCCCCAGCGTCGAGCACGAACCTCACCTTGTATGCGACGCACTTCCCATCCTTCTTGAACCCGGCCTTCACTGTGGCCACAACTCCCTCTCTGGACGCGGAAGACACGAAATTCTCCCTCCTCGACAGACACAGTCTCACTGGTTTGTATCCCACTGCCTTCGAGGCCATCGCTACCAAGGCCTCCCACCCCAATCCTGCCTTCCCGCCGAACCCTCCCCCTACGAAGGGTGTCTTCACGACAACCATGTTGTACGGCACTTTGAGGCACTCTGAGACTATCTGCCTGACCACGAACGGGGACTGGCAACTCGACCATATCTCGAGGCTTCCGTCTCTCTTGTACTGGGCGACAACATTCTGAGTCTCCATGTAGGCGTGGCTGACGTGGGAGACTCTGAACTGGTCCTCCAGGATCTCGTCTGCCTGTTCGAAGGCCTTCTCTGCGTCCCCGTGGACGAGTTTGAACCTGTTCGCGATATTCGTTCCCGGCACCGGGTAGAACACCGGCGCGTGCTTGTATTCCTCCATCCTCTCGTGAAGCAGAGGCGCGTCAGACTTTAGGGCCTCGATCGGGTCGAAGACAGCTGGCAGAGCTTCATACTCCACGTCGACCAGCTCGGAGGCCCGTTCAGCGCTTTCGAGAGTCTCCGCGACCACAAGCGCCACAGGATGGCCGACCCACCTCACCTTCTCCACAGCCAGAAGGTCCCTGTCGCCAGCGTACATGCCCACTCTGAAAGGCATGTCCTTCCCAGTCAAGACAGCGACGACGCCCGGAACCTGTTCTGCCCTCCTCGTGTCTATGTTCAGGATTCTAGCGTGAGGGACCGTGCTCGTTGCGAGTTTCGCGTGAAGCATCCCTGGGAGCTGCCAGTCGAAGGTGTAGAGCGCCGTTCCTGTTACTTTGAGGACTCCGTCTTGCGGTGGTACCGGCTTTCCGACGCTACCTTCTGTCAAGGACCGATTGGACGCTCATGAAATATAAAAGATTTACCGCTACTCTGTTAGGCTATCATGAGCTACCCGAGCCAAGTCTTCCTCCCGTCGGGGGGACCCGGCTTTGCCTTCCACGCCGCCTCGCCTCGTCTTCCCCCTGCCGCAACGGCAGCAAGTTTGCGTCTCTGGTTTCCGAATCCCGATTTCTGAAAAATGCGAGTGCAGATTGTCGTTTCGAGGTCGATTCCTAGCCAGATTAGTGGTTAGTTTTATAACAGATGAGATGCGGTCGCCACATTAGAGCCGAAATTGGACCTTCTTGACAAACTCAACGAACTCAACAAGCTCGCGGAGCTGGGCGGCGGACAGGAGAGGATTGACAGCCAGCACAAGAAGGGCAAGCTCACCGCGAGGGAGAGAATCCAGTACCTGCTCGACCCTGGGACGTTTCACGAACTTGACAAGTTTGTCACCCACAGGTCTACTGATCTCATGATGGACAAGAGCCATCCGCTAGGCGACGGAGTGGTGACTGGGTACGGAAAGGTGAACGGGAGACTTGTCTATCTCTTCGCCCACGACTTCACTGTCTTCGGGGGGTCGCTCAGCGAGGCATTTGGCAGAAAGGTCAACAAGGTGATGGACCTTGCACTAAAGAATGGGGCCCCCATCGTAGGCATCAACGATTCTGGGGGAGCCAGGATACAGGAGGGGGTGCTCAGTCTCGCCGCGTACAGCGAGGTCTTCTACAGGAACATCATGGCCTCCGGGGTGGTGCCCCAGATAAATGCGATTGTAGGCCCCTGCGCCGGTGGCGCAGTCTACGGCCCCGCCCTGGGCGACTTCACAGTGATGGTGGAGGGAATCAGCCAGATGTTCGTCACCGGGCCCGACGTTGTCAAGGCTGCGTTGGGCCAGAACGTCACTTTCGAGGACCTTGGCAGAGCCGACATTCATGCGGCGAAGAGCGGCGTAGCTGACTTCGTTACTAGGAACGAGCAGGACTGCTTTACGTTGATCAGGAGACTACTCAGCTACCTGCCAGAGAACAACTCCGTGGCTCCGCCCCATGTCAACACCAACGACCCAATCGAGAGGAGAGCCGAGAGTCTGCGGGAGATTGTTCCTATAGAGCCGCGCAAACCCTACGACATGAGGGACATCATCAAATGCGTATTCGACAAGGAGGAGTATCTTGAGGTGCAGGCAAACTTCGCCACGACGGTCACAGTGGGGTTCGGCAGACTCGACGGCGATACCGTGGGCATAGTGGCAAACCAACCACTCGTGCTCGCCGGCGTCTTGGACAGTCTCAGCTCCGTGAAGGCAGCGAGGTTCGTCAGGCTTTGCGACTCTTTCAGCGTGCCGATAGTGACGTTCGTCGACGTTCCTGGTTACATGCCAGGCGCGGAGGAAGAGCAGAAGGGCATAATCAAGCATGGTTCAAAGCTTCTCTTCGCATACTGTGAGGCCACCGTCCCCAAAATCACGATCATCACCCGGAAAGCCTACGGAGGCGCATACTGCGCAATGGGCTCGAAGTTCAGCAAGGCCGACTTCAATTACGCTTGGCCCACAGCGGAAATAGCTGTGATGGGGCCCGAGGAAGCCATCAACGTAATTTTCAGGAAGGAGATAGCTGCAGCCAGCGACAGGGAGGCGATGGCAGAAAGGCTGACTCGGGAATACAGGGAGAAGTTTGCCAACCCGTACGCAGCAGCCGCGAGGGGGATAATAGACGAAGTCATCGACCCGGCCGAAACGAGGCCGAAGCTTGCGTCGGCGCTCTGGTCGTTGAGAAACAAGAGGGAGTTCAGGCCCTATAAGAAGCACGGAAACATTCAGTTGTAAAGAGATCGCATGTTCAACAAGGTCCTGATAGCAAACAGGGGGGAGATAGCGGTCAGGGTCATCAGAGCGTGCAGGCTGATGGGCGTCAGCACGGTCGCCATCTACTCCGACGCAGACAGGGACGCGCTGCACGTCAAGCTCGCCGATGAGGCTTACCGCGTCGGTTCCCCGCCGCCTTCCGACAGCTACCTCAACATAGCGTCGATCATCTCGATAGCCAAGCGGAGCGGCGCCGAAGGAGTCCACCCTGGCTACGGATTCCTCGCAGAGAACTCCACGTTCTCCGGCGCGTGCGAGAAAGAGGGGATCAAGTTCATCGGCCCAACCGAGAAGACACTGCTGACAACTGGGAACAAGACCGAGTCCAAGAGGCTGGCGAAGGCGCAGGGCGTCCCCGTGACTCCGGGGACCGAGAGGATAATCGAGGATGTGGATGAAGCAAAGGGCATAGCCGATTCCATAGGTTACCCCATACTGCTCAAGTCGGCGTACGGAGGCGGCGGCAGAGGCATCAGGGAAGTGAGAAGCGAAGACGAACTCAAGCAGGGTTTTACTCGCGCCACAAACGAGGCGAAAGGTGCATTCGGAAGGGCGGGGATGTACATAGAGAAACTCATCGCGCCTGCGCGGCACATAGAGATACAGATTCTCGCCGACGGCAAGGGCAACGCAATCCATCTTGGCGAGAGGGAATGCAGCATCCAGAGAAGGCACCAGAAGCTCGTCGAGTTGACCCCAAGCCCGGCTGTCACCGAGGAGATCAGGAAGCGGGTGGGCGGATACGCGGTCAAGGTGGCCAAGGCCGTGGGCTACGAGAACGCAGGCACTATCGAGTTCCTCATGGACAAAGACGGCAACTTCTACTTCATGGAGGTTAACTCGAGGCTGCAAGTCGAGCACCCTGTCACGGAGGCGGTGACCGGGGTGGACCTCGTCAGACAGCAGCTAATCATCGCGTCGACGGGGTGCCTTCCGTTGGCCCAAAATGACATAGTGAGGAGCGGCGCGGCAATCGAATGCAGGATAAACGCGGAGGATCCAGCCTCTGGTTTCGCTCCCTCAGCCGGTACCATTGGTCACGTGCACCTGCCGGGAGGTCCTGGCGTCAGAGTAGATACTGCCCTGTATGACGGCTATGTCATCCCAGAGTTCTACGATTCACTGATTGCAAAGATTATCGTACGCGGAGAGGACCTGGAGGACGCCAGGCGGAGGATGGTCGCCGCACTCTCCGAGTTTTCGATAACAGGGATAAGGACGACGATCCCGTTCCACACCACTCTATTGCAGAGCGAGCCCTTCATGAAGTGGGACCTTGGCACCGACTTCATAGAACGGACGGGGATTGTTGAGCAGATGGCAAAGAGAGCCGAGATTGAAAGGCAGCAACTTGAGGATCAGGGGCTCGTGATTGCGGCGGCGATGCTCGCGAAGGGCATCCACAAAGTCGTCGAGCTCGAGACCGAGACGAAGGGAGTGTCGAGGTGGGCGCTGCCTCCGACGAACCGAGAGGCGAGGTTCTTCGATGAAGTTTGAGCTGTACGCCGGAAGCCGGAAGGTCGACGTCGAAGTGACGCCGCAGGGAGAGGACTTGGGCGTCGCTTTCGACGGGAAGAAGTTCGCGGTCCGGCTTGAGAAGGGGCGAACCACAAACGAATTCCTTGCGCACTTCGACGATGACGAGCTGAGGGTGATGCTCGAAGATGAGACGGAGGCAGTCCTGAAGTTAGGCATAAACGGGAATCCGGTGACCGTGGGCAGGGCACAGGCTCAACTGCTCACCGGTCCGGCAGGCTCTGACGAGACCCCACAGGGAACAACAGAGAAGGACGCGCTGACCTCGCCGCTCTACGGCAAGATTGTCTCAGTTGACGTGAAGGCAGGAGATGGAGTGGATAAGGGTCAGTCGCTCCTGGTCATAGAGTCGATGAAGATGGAATCAGTCATCCGAGCTGAGGCCAAGCACACTGTAAGGGAGGTCCTTGTGAAGGAGGGAGAAGGCGTGACCAAGGGCCAAGTTCTAATGAGGTTCTCACGAGGGGAGGGGTAGGATGGATGAAACGGCTCTTGCAAGGGATGTCATGGCCGGCGACAGGCGCGCGATCGCCCGGGCGATAACACTCGTCGAGAACGACGGAAAGAGGGCCGACCTGGTCCTTACGGCTCTGTCGAGGTCGAAGAGGGGCTCCTTCTTGCTAGGGGTCACAGGTCCGCCCGGGGCAGGCAAGAGCACGCTTGTCGACAGACTGATCGAGGCGTTCAGGGCGAGGGAGCTGAGGGTGGGCGTCATAGCCGTCGACCCCACAAGCCCGATTACGGGCGGAGCGCTCCTGGGAGACAGGGTCAGGATGCTGAAGCACTCTACCGACGAGGGTGTCTTCATTCGCAGCATGGCTTCGAGGGGTTGGGCCGGCGGACTCAACCGGGCGATACCCTACGTGATTCAGATTCTTGAGGCGTCTGGTTGCGACATCATCCTGATCGAGACAGTAGGGGTGGGCCAAGCTGACATCGAGGTGATGAAGATCGCGCACTCTGTCCTGGTGGTACTGACGCCGGGGTTCGGGGACGACATCCAGGCTTCGAAGGCTGGACTGATGGAGATAGGCGACATCTACGTGGTGAACAAGAGCGACCTCGAGGGGGCCGAGCTGATGGTCGTCAACCTCCTCTCCATGGTGAGGGACATCAAGGGAAAGAGGCCGTACGTCCTGAAGACCTCGGCTTTGAAAGGGGAAGGGATAGACAGGCTGACCGAGACGATTGAAGAGATGCGGTCGAAGCTCCACACTAGGGAGGGGGAGGCAATCAGGAAAAGGGGGATGAAGGGGATGATTATTGAACTGGCGAAGAACGAGCTTCTGGAAGAACTCCAGAGGGTTGTGGACAGCGACTACGCGGAGAAGCTTGCGGAGCAGGTGCTGGAGGGAAAGATGGAAATGAAAGAGGCCGCAAGGAGATTAGAGGAGAGAGCTTGAGCGAAGGCCCCGAGGAACGAAAGCCATTCTACGGTCCGGGAGATGGCGTCATACGGGAAGAGACGCCAGGAGAGTACCCGTACACTCGGGGGATCTACCCGGAGATGTACAGGAAGCGTATCTGGACGATGCGGCAGTACACTGGGTTCGGAACTGCGAAGGAGACAAACGAGCGGCTCAGGTACATGCTCTCACAGGGGCAGACAGGCCTCAGCATCGCCTTCGACCTGCCGACTCAACTGGGGCTCGACTCTGACAACCCGCGCTCGTTCGGAGAGATTGGGAAGACGGGGGTGGCCGTAAGCATCCTCGATGACATGCGCGAGATATTCAACGGGATTGACCTCAGACAAGTGAGCACATCGATGACCATCAACGCGACCGCGCCGATTCTGTTCTCGATGTACACCGCGATCGCGGAGGAGCAGGGCGCGAGAGCGGAGGAGGTCAAAGGGACCGTACAGAATGACATACTAAAGGAGTACCTCGCTCGGAACACGTTCATCTATCCTCCAGCCCAATCTCTTCGGCTCTCCATCGACCTTGTAGAGTACTCTGTCAGGACCTACCAAAAGTGGCATCCCATCAGCATAAGCGGGTACCACATCAGGGAAGCCGGGGCGACAGCGGTCCAGGAGCTTGCCTTCACGCTTGCCGACGCTATCGCGTACACCCAGGAAGCGCTGAGCAGGGGGCTCGGAATCGACGAGTTCGCCCCTCACCTCTCCTTCTTCTTCTCCTGCAACAACGACTTCGTCGAAGAAGTGGCGAAGTTCAGGGCAGCAAGGAGGCTCTGGTCGCGGATAATGAAAGAAAGGTTCGGGGCGAAGGACGAGGAGTCCATGAAACTCAGGTTTCACACGCAGACGGCGGGAGAGACTCTCACCGCCCAGGACCCGGAGAACAACGTTGTGAGGGTTGCCATCCAAGCACTCGCGGCAGCCTTCGGGGGCACCCAGTCGTTGCACACCAACTCCCAGGATGAGGCTCTTGGACTCCCCACCGAGCACTCTGCCATGCTCGCCTTGAGGACGCAGCAGATCATAGCCTTCGAGTCTGGCATCACGGCCTCGGCCGACCCGTTGGGGGGTTCCTTCTATCTAGAGCACCTGACCTCGGAACTCGATAGGCTTGCCGCTGCCGAGATAGAGAAGATAGAGAAGATTGGGGGGATGTTGAAGGCGATCGAGACAGGTTACGCCAAGAAGGAGATTCTCCGTTCCGCATACGAGAAGCAGCTCGAGATTGAGGCAGGGAGGAGGGTTGTAGTAGGCGTGAACATGTTTCGACCCAAGAAGATTGCCAAGTACCGCGTTCTATCTGTTCCCGAGAGCATCCAGAGGCTCCGAGTCGCCCAGCTCAGACGGTACAGGAAGCGGCGCGAAGAGTCAGAGGTCAGTGGCGCCCTAGAGGGTCTCAGGAGCATCGCCCCCACCAAGAAGAATCTTACCCCCGCGATAATGAAGGCTGTCAGGGCGAGGTGCACGGTCGGCGAGATAAGCGATGTACTGAGAGAGGCATACGGCGAATTCAGGCCCGCTGCCCCATTGTAGGTAGTTGAATTGAAGCTAGACCACATTGGAATCGCGGTGAAGAGCCTCGAGACAACTCTGGCCGTGTACAAGAAGATGATGCCCGTTGAGGAGAAGAGGACCGAAGTGGAATCGCAAAAGGTCAGGCTTGCGCTGGTACCTGTCGGTGAGATCTACCTCGAGCTGCTCGAACCTCTTAACGAGGAGAGCACGATTGCGAAGTTCATCAGCGAGAGAGGAGAGGGACTCCATCACATCGCGTTCGAGGTGGAGGACATAGAGGCTAGCATGGCCGAGTTCAAGGCGAAGGGCTTCCATTTCCTCTACGAGAAACCTGCGGCGGGGAAGTTCGGGAGCAAGGTGAACTTCATGCACCCCAAAGACACGGGTAGGGTGCTGATCGAACTCACACAGCACTGACTAATGATGGGTCCGACCGGTCGCTAATGTTTTCTCTCTTTCAGCACTCTGCCTTTGATGTGGTTGACTATCTCGTCGATTGAGCTGCCTGGACCGAAGAGCCCGGTGATTCCGAGCCTCAGGAGCTTCGGCTTGTCCTCGTCAGGGATTATCCCACCGCCCACCACGATTATGTCCTTCGCCCCCTTCCGTTCCAGCAGTTTCTTGACCTTGGGGAATATTGTCATGTGCGCCCCGTTGAGAAGAGAGAGGGCCACTACGTCGACGTCCTCGTCGACGGCCATCTGGGCGACCTGCTCCGGAGTGGGGAGGATTCCGCTATAGATTACCTCCATCCCGGCGTCCCTGAACGCCCTGGCGAGCACAAGCGCTCCCCTGTCGTGACCGTCGAGGCCGGGCTTTGCGACTAGGATGCGAATCCTCCTCGTCTCTGTCAATGTCTTAGCCTTGCTCAATCCAGTCATCCCCGTGAACTGCCGCCGTTAGAAAAGCATTCCCGGGTTCCGCGTGAGGAAGCGCAGCCCAACCGAAAGTCGCCCCACTCAGGCTTTCTCCGCGGCTAGAATTCTATGTCTATCTCGGAGGTGGGCTTCAATGGCCTTGTGGCGTCCAGCGTCTTCTTGTCCACCGGCCTGATTCCTAGCCAGTTCTTCTCCTTCGCGAAGGGCTTCACATACTGCTCCCATTGCTGCCTGTTGATGTAGAATATCCTCGCCCCTCCCAGCTCATGCTGCATCTCGGGCCATGGCTTTGTGACGTGGTTGAACCTGAAGCCCAGCCTGAACCCGAATGGGCTCTCGAAAGTGGCCCACCATTCATTGACGCCCACCACATCAAAGGCGTGCTCGATCTTCGAGATGTAGAGGAGTACTCCCAGCCTCTCCGCCCTCTTGAGGACCAAAGTGTGGAGGCTGATCGCCACGTTCTTGTCCCAGTACCTGTGGTCGACGAGGCCGGCCAGTTCCCCGTTCTTTCTCGTTGCGACTATCACGTACGCGTCCTTGAGCCTGTTCTGGTACCAGCCGAGTATCTCGCCGTAGGTTCGCGTCCCCACGAGGTGATAGAAGTCCTTGTCGTACTTTGAATCAATCAGGGGCTTCAGGGACTTCAGAATCGCGGGAGCCTCGCTCTTCTCGGCAGTCCTGATGATAAGCTGCTCACCGTTCTTCAGCGTGTACGACTTCGGCGCGAACGGTTTCTGAAATGCGGGCTCGTCGGGGATTCCGCCGAGATAGCCCTCTATCTCCTCCAAGGAGAACTTGAATTCGTCGAAAGAAATCGGAACAGCTGGCTTGACCATAATCGAAAGCGGACTCTGGAATGTATTTATCGGTTGTCCCTAAACAGTCAACTCAGGAACAAGACAGCTAGGAACGTTTAGAGAGGAACTTGTTGATTCCTTCTCTGGTCTCCTCGGACTGCGAGTACATCGCTATGGAAGTGAAGGCGCTCTCGACTCCAAGGATTGTCATCTCCCTCAACATCACTTCCTTCATCGTCCTGATGAGGGTCGGGGGTGTCATGGCGACTTCTTTGGCAAGCCTCTCGACCTCTGCCTCAAGGCCTCGCCGAGCCACACCGTTGATGAGCCCCCAATCCTCAGCCTCTTTGGCGCCAAACCTCCGACCTGTCATGCCGAGTTCAGCCAACCTCTTCTTTCCCATGCGTACCATCCCCAGCGTAAGCGCCAGCGCGGGACCTATCCCCTGCTTTCCTTGTGCAAGCGCGAAGGTGGCCTTGGGAACAGCCACGGCCATGTCGCAGGCGAAGATGAGTTCCACGCCCGCTCCAACGGCCACGCCGTTCACAGCCGCGACCACTGGTTTCGCGCATCTGAATATCTTGTCGAAGACGGGTCTCATCGTCCCCAGAAAAAGGTCGAGCGCAGCGTTGAAGCTCGACGCGCCCATGAGGTCCTTGAGGTCCTCGCCGGCGGAGAAGTACTTTCCCGTCCCCGTTATCGCTATGACGCTGGACTTTTTCGAAGCGGTACCCTCGTCCAGTTTCGCCGAGATGTCGCGCCACATCTGGAAGTTTATCGCGTTCGCCTTCTCGGGTCTGTTCAGGGTTATCCAGAAGACGCCGTTCGCCTCCTTCGACTTTACGAGCGAAACCATCGAGTGCACGCGTCCACTGTGGCGTTCTTAAGTTTGCCCAGTCTTCCGCCGCGGCGTCGCTGGAGCGGGAGTGGTTGTCATTCCCAGGCGAATTTACGCGACTTTGGCGCTCTCGCCGCGATTGGCCTCAGGGAGAGCGAGCCGGCGGGGTTGGGCCTCAGATTGCAATGGCCACAGCGTAGAGTAGCCCAAAGAGGATCATGAACTTGGCAGCCATCTTGTCGGGAGCTACGCGGGGAAGCTCAGTTTTGAACCTCTTCGCGAGTGCAAGAGATGCCGGGGCGCTCAGAAGTACAAGAAGCAGTAATGGGCGACCAAAGTAGACCCCGAACAGTGCCACAATGATGTAGGACGATGCTATGAACCAAAGATAGAGCCTGAGCGCCCTCTCCTTTCCTAACAAGATCGGGATTGTCACTCTGCCTATCGAGGTGTCTTCCTCGATGTCACGTATGTCGTCTATCAGCAGGACGGAGGCAACGAGAAGCCCGATTGGGACGGAGTACACCACTGACATTGAAGCAAACGTGTCTGATTGCAGGTAGAATGACCCGAGGAAGATGAGTGGTCCCCATACCAAGAAGACAAGCAACTCACCTAGGCCCCTATCCTTCAGCCTCAGCGGGGGGACATTGTAGCAGAGCATCAGGGCGACTGCTGCGCTGGCGACCACGAGGGAGTACGGCCTGCCTAGGGCGTAGAGTCCGATTCCCGCAGCGATTCCTAGCGCCATTAGGATTGCGGCGTACAGGAGGGTCGACTTCAAGGAGAGGATACCGGAGAGGATCGGGTGAGGCTTCAGCACGAGCGCACCAGGCTTGTCGGCCCCTGTGATCACATCGTAGCAGTCGTTCAGGAGGTTGGCGCCCGCGTGAATGGGTACGACCATTGCCAATGACAGGAAGTACAGCAGCGGGTCGACCCGAAGACCGCCGGCGACGAATGTCCCGACAGTTATGGCAACGAAGCTCATCGCGAAGCTCCAAGGGCCAGTTACGACGAAGAGCCTACCTATGGCCGGCAACCTTTGCCCGTATCTCAGCACGGAGAGATAGAAGTTTCGCCGAACATCCTGGCTACCTGATTCTTCGCGTCCGAATCGATATAAGGTGACGACGAGAGCCACTGGTGGGTTCTGGGCTTTGTCTAGACGAGCAATCATCATGGGGGCAGCAGGCAGGGATTTCCATAACTTCAATGTGTATTTCCGCGACAACCCAGACTACAAGGTAGTCGCTTTTACGGCGACGCAGATTCCGTACATCTCGAACAGGGTGTATCCCGCGTCTCTTGCTGGTGCGCTTTACCCTGACGGTATTCCCATCCATCCAGAGGAGGAGCTTGGTGACCTAATCGCCTCCGAGAGAGTCACGGACGTGTTCTTCTCCTACAGCGACGTGTCCGACGAGTACGTGATGCACCGCGCAGCATTAGCGCAGTCGAAGGGTGCTAGCTTCCACCTCCTCGGGCCATCGGACACGATGATCAAGGCCAGCAGACCCGTCGTCGCAGTCGTCGCCGTAAGGACTGGGGCGGGCAAGAGCACGGTCAGCAGAAAGGTCGCCGACATCCTGCAAAGGCGGAGTCTGAAGCCGGTCGTGGTGCGTCACCCGATGCCATACGGGGACCTCTCCGTTGCCGTCCAGAGGTTCGAGTCACCGAGCGACTTGGAAAGGTTCCACACGACAATCGAAGAGAGGGAGGAGTACGAGGGACATATCGGGAAGGGACTGGTCGTCTACGCAGGCGTGGATTACAAGGCGATTCTGGACGAAGCCGAGAAGGAGGGGGACGTCGTCATCTGGGACGGCGGTAACAACGATTTCAGCTTCTACGTGCCCGACCTGACCATAGCTGTCGCAGACCCGATTAGGGTCGGGGATGAATCGAAGTACTATCCAGGGGAGACCAACGTCAGGCTCGCCGATATCATTGTCGTCAACAAGGTGAACATGGCCCGAAAGCGGGCAGTCGAAGAGCTTGTCAGGTCCTGCAAGGAGCTCAACCCTCGCGCTGGAATAGTCAAGGTGAGGTCGGAGGCGATTCTAGACAGACCCGAGCTCATCAGGCGGAAGAGGGTACTGGTGGTGGAGGACGGCCCGTCGGTAACGCACGGTGGATTGTCTGAAGGGGCGGGAGCAGTCGCAGCAAAGGCTGCCCATGCCGTCCTGGTTTCCCCCAAGAGCAAAGCTGTCGGGTCAATCCGAAGGGCGTATTCGAGATTCCCCAAGCTGGGCAAGGTGCTTCCGGCCCTGGGCTACAGCGACGTGCAGCTCAAGGAACTTGAAAGGAGCATAAACGCCGTCGAGTGCGACGCCGTGGTCCTGGGCACTCCTGCCGACCTCACCAGACTCATCAGCATCAAGAAGCCGGTGGCGAGGGTGAGGTTCGAGGCAGTCGACGCCGGCAGACCTACCCTGGAACAGCTGGTCAACGCCAAGTTGGCGTTGGCTGGTCAATGAACATCGAGGCGCGTCGAGGCACGGCACTCGCTACATGTCGCACAAAGTTGAATTGGATATAAGCCAGCTTCGGGGCGGTCAGGTCGCATGAGCATTCCTGCTTACGATGTGGTCGTGGACTACGTCAGCGAGGGCGATGTCGCCAACCTCGTCAGGGGATACGTCCAGATCAAGGGGAAGAAGGTCAGGTTCACAGGTGTGGCCTACGGCCGCTTTGGTGGGCAGAACTTCTCTCCTCAGCTCTCGCCCAGCGCGAAGAAGACGATAAAACAGCTCACCGGTGACGTAGACAAGTTCGAGGAGGACCTCCAGCTGAAGCTCGTGAAGGGCGAATTCGAGGCGAAGCCACCGAAGGACGAGAAGCACGCCCACACGCACCTCGGGGCATCCTGAAACCGGGCTGAGAGAGAAGGGCCTTGAACCTCCTCATGGGCTCCACCGGCTTCATCGGCGGCCACGTTGTCGAGTACCTCTTCCAACAGAACGAGATTTCGAAGGGCGCCTTCAGGAAGGGCGCCCACCTGAAGATCATGGACCTCAACGGCGTTCAGGGCGTGGAGGCGGACCTCCTCGACCACCACTCCCTTCACGAGGCCGTGGAGGGTGTAGACACGATTTACAGCATGGCCTCGCCGCCGCCTGGGGCTACTGACGACTACAGGGTCAACGCGGAGGGAATCATGAACATGCTGGAGGTCGCCCAGGAGATGAAGGTGAAGACCGTAGTCCATCTTAGCACTCTCGACGTTTACGGGTTCAAGGTGGGCGAAGTCACAGACTCAGCCGAACCCAGGCCATCAGGCGCCTACCAAGTGTCGAAGCTACAAGCGGATAGGGCTCTCCTGGAGTTCGCGAAACGGAGTCAGGAGCCGAGGATCGTCATAATCAGGTCTGCGAGGGCTGTAGGCTCAAGAGACCGAATACTTACTGTGCCACTGCTTCGGATGGTCGAATCCGGGAAGGTCACCCTCCCCGAATCGAAGGAGATGTCGTTCTCGCACCCGAGAGACATCGCGCAGGCTATGTACCGTGCCGCGACGGGCCAGTCACCCTCGGGTACTGTGTACCTCCTGAAGTCTTTCGATGCGGCACCTGAGATGCTCGCGAAGGGGATTGCCGAAGCGTTGGGGAAGAGCGTAGTCGTAAAGAGGCAGGGGTTGATGTCCAAGGGCCAGCTTAATCCATACGCATCCGACCAGCTCAAGGCTGCACTCACAATCGGAGCACAAGAGAGCTGGACCAAGCTCGGCTACGCGCCCCAGTTCGGGCTGAAGCAGACATGCGAGGATATTGCTGCCTGGTACCGCAAGGAGCCATGGACGGTCGAACAGGGCTGAGGATTTCAACCATCCTGTCCAGGATCAGAAAGATGGTGTACGGCTCGGAAGATACCCGAGCGACAGCACTGGCGAACCTCCAGGAGTCCGAGGAGGGAGACCCGTTCCGGATTCTGATCGGGACTATACTCTCCCACAGGACGCGCGATGAAAACACAACGAGGGCAGTTGAAAACCTGTTTTCACGATACAAGACCCCCCAGCAGCTCGCGCACGCCAGAGTCTCGACAGTGAAGAGGCTGATACGGCCGTCTGGGTTCTACAACGTGAAGGCAAAGAACATCATCCGGGTCTCCAGACAACTCCTCGACGACTTCGGCGGAAAGGTCCCAGACGACATGGACGACCTTCTCAAGCTTCACTCAGTGGGAAGGAAGACAGCCAACTGTGTCTTGGTATACGCTTTCAACACGCCCGCTATCCCGGTTGACACACACGTACACCGAATCTCGAACAGGCTCGGCCTTGTGAACACGAAGAAGCCGGAGGACACCGAAGCCGAGCTCGCGCGAACGGTTCCCAAGAATTACTGGCTCGACCTCAACGACCTCTTCGTCCGCTTCGGGCAGACCACGTGCAAACCGATAGGCCCGCGATGCGGCGAATGTAGTCTAACGGGCGCGTGCAAGTACTATCGAACGGTCGTGGCGCCCAAGCGAAAAGCTTCTTAGCCCTCCGAGGGGCGGCTCTAAGCGTGCCCTCTCTCGAGGAGGCGAAGAAGAAGGTAGGTGAGCTTGTCGTTGCGAAGGGTTTCGGAAACAAGTCCGAAGAGATTCCCAACAAACTGCTCTTCGCCTTCATAGAGCTCGGCGAAGCTGGGGACTCTTGGAAGAAGGGCAAGCCGACCGAGGAGACCATCGAGGAGCTGATAGACGTGATCTTCTACGTACTGGACGCCTCGAGACTCATCGACCCTAAGGCCAACCTGGACGAGGTATTCTTGAAGAAACTGGAGAAGAACATCGGGAGGCCGTTTAAGTATGGTGAGGGATTTAGAGAGAAGAGCTGACCAGGAGTTATTTCGAACAAACCAACTTGCACGATACTAGGTTGCGGTGAATCCCTCTACTGCAAGGGGGTCTGCAGGAAACACTATGAAAGAGAATACTACAAAGCCCATCGGGAAGACCGCCTTATGGGGGTTAGAAGATACAATACTGCTCATCGTGCCGAGGTTCTCGCCCGCAAGAAACAATACCGTCTTATGAACCAAGCTCGAATTAGCGAGCAGAGGACTCAGGCGCGGCTGCTGCTCAGGGAGAAACTATTCGACATTCTCGGAGGGCCACACTGTGTTGGGCATGACGGAGCGGGTTGTCCCTACGGTTGTACTGACAAGAAGATACTCCAGTTTGACCACAAGGATGGGGACGGATCTACAGAGGTTAGGTCCTTGGGGAGTAGCTTGAAGATGTTGGAGTTCTACTCAAAGAATCCTGTGCTCGCTCCCATGAAGCTCCAAGTTCTTTGTCCTAACTGCAATTGGCTGAAGAGAGTCGAGAAAATGGAGTTCAGAAGGAGGGCACCGAAGGCATCCTAGGTGTCCTTCACCCAAATGACCCTCTTGCATATGTGGCAGACAAGTCCGTCGTACCGTGCCCCCTTGCTGTCTGTCACGGGCTCAACCTTCATCATCTCTCCTCCGCATTGCACGCACTTCACCCCCGAAGGCTCCTGGCTAGTCTTCTTCCAATCGACCATGTGGTAAGTCCAGAAGATCAGGTCTCCGGAACGCTCGATCCGCACAGTAGCAATGGCCACCCCGCCTTAGAAAAGCGTGCCTAGAGGTGCGAGATGGTTAAAGCATCCCGCGCCGACGGGAGCCGAATGGAACAACTCTTCGAGAAGTCGATGAGAGAGGTAGCGAAGATAGCGGGGTTGGGCAAGGATGACCTATCGATACTCGAGGACACGGACGCTGCCGCCAACGAACTGGTCATCTCAGAATTCGAGAAGTATGTGGAACGGAAGTACAACCCTGAGGTGCCAAGGATCCTCAAGAGCCACAACCTGCTGGGCGTGCCAATCGAGGAGAAGTACGGCGGGAGGGGGGCTAGGCAGCTCGTGCACGCTCTATTCCTCGAGAGGCTCGGGCAGGCAGGGATGGGCGTCGTCACCTTCGCCGACGTCCACCAGTCCTTGGGCAGCCTCTCGATCCAAGACTGGGGGAACGAGGAGCAGAAGCAGAGGTATCTCTCCAAAGCCGCGCGAGGAGAGGCGATTCTTGCCTACGGCCTCACTGAACCAGAGGCAGGCAGCGACCCCGCCTCGCTGAAGACGTCCTATGTTGCAGACGGCAGTGGTTTCAGGCTGACAGGGTCGAAGTACCTGATCTCAAACGGCTCGATAGCCACCAACATAATCGTGTTCGCCTATCCCAAGGGCAGGTCAGAAGGCCTGAGTGCCTTCCTCGTCGACACAAAGCAGGAGGGTTTCAACGTCGACATGAGGCTCGAGGAGAAGGTTGGTCTCTTCACCTCTGACACCGCGCTCCTTTCATTTGATAGCGTGTTCGTACCCAGAGAGGACATGCTAGGACCGGAGGGAAAGGGCTTCGCTGTTGCTTACTCCGCCCTCCTGAACGGAAGAATCGGCATAAGTTCAGGGTGTCTCGGTGTGATGGAGGACTGCCTGAACCAGGTGAAGGAGAGGGCCACCTCGCGGTTCCAGCACGGCAAGCTGATCGGCAGGCATCAGCTCGTCCAAAGGCACGTTGCTTTCATAGCGTCCAGCCTGGAGGCCAGCAGGTGGCTCGTCTACAGGGCTGCCATGAAGAAGGACGAGTACGAGAAGGACGCTCAGAACCTCGCGCTGAGGGCGGAGACGGATAGGCTGTCGGCGCTGGCCAAGTACGTTGCATCGAGGGCTGCGTTTGAATCAGCCGATAGGGCTCTTCAGATTTTCGGCGGCTTCGGCTATTCGATAATGTCTCCGGTGGCAAAGCATTTTCTCGACACCCGCGTCGCCAGAATATACGAAGGGACGGACGAAATCATGGAGTTGAAGATCGCTTCCTCAGTCCTCGGGAAAGACTTCGAGGCCTACACGTGACCTTTATACAGCGACCCGGATTCTGGACGCAGGATGCAGCTCCACTTGGATGGCTCGACGAGCATCAACGCCAAGCGTGATCACGTCTTCGGCCTTCTCGTCAACCCTGAGTTCTTGGCGAAGACACTCCAAGACGCCGAGGATGTCAGGGTCCTGGACGGGTCCACACTCGAAGCGAGAATCAAAGTGAGGGTCGCGGTTGTCTCGAGCGCCTTCAAGGTCAGAATGACAGTCTCCGACACGGAACCGCCAGCACGGGCCAAACTCGTTGCCGAGGGCTCGGGGAGCGGCAGCAACCTGAAGGTCGTAAGCACTTTCACACTGACCGGGGACTCCCCAACAACGATGGCCTGGTCAGCGGACGCAGAGATCACGGGTATAATGGCAGGCCTCGGCTCGACCTTGCTGAAGAGCTTCGCCACCAAGAAGGTGGAGGAAATCTTCGGGGGTATCACGGGAGCAATAGAGCGGACGGCCGGCTAACAGGAGGGGAAGGGTGACGAGCAGCGCGACGGAGAGAACCTTCGACGCAGCTGTCGAGGTGCTCAAAGGGAACTCCACTCCTCGGGGGCTGAAGGCTTCCAGCTCGTACTACAACCAGGTGTGGGCCAGAGATTCATTCATTTCCTTCCTCGGCTCGAACATGCTCGGGGACGAAACGCTGCTGTCGTGCGCCAGGGCGACCGTAGACACCTTCGCGAGGAGCAGGTCTCCGCTCGGGCAGATAGCCAACTTCTACGACCCGGCCAACGGCCGGGCCGACTTCGGTTTCTCAGGCTCGACCGACTCGGCCCCGTGGTACATCATAGGACTCGCCGACCTCTATCGCGCAACAGATGACCGGTCGCTTTTGAAGGAACCGCTCGATGCAGCCGTCGACGCCTACAGATGGCTCAGGTATCAGGACTCGAACAACTCTTGGCTGGTCGACTCGCCCCAGGGCGCCGACTGGATGGACGCTGCGATTCAGAGGACAGGAAAGACAGTCTACAACAACGCACTCCTCCTTATGGCCACGAGGTGCATCGGTGATCTGTGCTCTGTGGCGGGCAGGAGGCTCAACGACGGCTCGAAGTTGGATTACACAGCGCTCTTGGAAAGGTTCAATGACGTCTTCCTGCCTGACGAGGAGAGCCCCAAGAGGGTCTCCGGTTTCTCTCCAAGGCTGGCAGAACAGCTCTCGTCCCAGAGGCCCGTGGGCCTCTCCCAAGAGTACTACGTCCAGTACGTCTCGTTCGCCAGGATAGACACCCACTTCGATACCCTCTCGAACCTCCTCTGCATCCTCTTCGGCCTTGCCGAGTCCAAGACATCCAGGTCGATCATGGAAGCCATCAGGTCGCGGGAGCTGTCCAAACCCTACCCTGTCAGGGTCCTCGACCCACCCTACAGTGCGGGGGAGCCGGGGTTCGACACTCGGTTGGACGCGACTCTTCCCGAGCAGCACAGGAGCCCTCCCTTCGCGTACCACAACGGGGGCATCTGGCCCTTCGTCGGAGGCCTGTACGTCTGGGCGCTCAACAAGCTCGGGTCTGAGGAAGCCCCGACGGGGCTGGACAGGCTGGCAGCCGCGAACATGGTGCGCGGCGAAGGGGACGGCCTGGGCTTCAACGAGTGGCTGCACGGCAGGTCCGGAAGACCTCTCGGTCAGCGAGCCCAGTCGTGGAATGCAGGCGCGTACATCGCTGCCTATCTTTCTATTGAGAAAGGAGACAGACTCTCTGTGATACGGTGAAACCCTTCGTCCGTCCGACTGCCTTAGTCCTCATATCTGTATCTCCTTCATCATCTCTCTGATCCAGTCCACGAGCCTGTGGTACGACTCCAGCCCCTTCGATGTCAGGGCGAACTTCTCCGAGGCGTCCTCCTTGTCGAAGGCCTTCGCCACCAGCTCATGGCTGAGGAGCCAGTCCAGGTACTCTGTGAACCTGGGGTAGTTGAGGCCAAGTCTCATCTGTATGTTCGTCCTCTTCATCGGCCCGTCGCTCCTGTACAGGATATCGAGGAACCTAGCGACTACGTAGAGGTCAGGCTTTTCCATCCTGGCGATCACAAGGATTCAATGAAGTTCTTCTTTTCCCTATCGAACGCGCGCCTCTGTTCCTCGAGTCGCGACATCTGCTTCTCGTAGCTCTGGTTCGACTCGTACCTGAAGTACAGCCACACCAGCACGCCGACGACGATCCCGACTGCAGGGGTGCCGAAGAGGGAGCCGATTATGAACGCTGCGATCCCGAAGATGAGCGCGTCGCCAGTCCTCCGCCTGACCACCTTAGGGAGCAGAGTCAGAATCTTCTCTGTGACAGAGAGCGCGTTCTCCGTAGCTCTCTCGCTCTCGCTTGCCTTCTTCATGTTGGCTATGAGGCCGCTGAGCTCCTCCAGCTCCGCGTTCCTGCCACGGCCTATCACTATGTACACGCCAACGCCGCAGGCGAGTCCTACCAAAGCGGCCACGCCCACTCCTTCAAGGATCTCCCTGTGGACGAAGAAGTACTCTGGCGGGTTCTGCATCAATACGGACGCTACTATGGCCGCGGACGTCGCAAGGAAGACGAGCATGCCTGCGAGGAATGACTTCACCACCCTTACCTGAGATTCCCTCGTCCTGATGTATTGCGTCCACTTCTCCGATATGTCTACTATGGCGTTCATACTCTCTCCGATTTCGTCTTCGCGAGAGTGGTCTTGAGCCGAGTCCACGAATAAGCAAGATGTGCCCAGGCCTAAAAGAATAGCGTGCTGCGGATACGTGCTGGCTGCCCTCAGTGGGCTTATCTCTGCCGTCGGCCAGCCAACTGAGAGCGGGAACGACTTGAGGAGGACAAAGATAGTCTGCACAATCGGGCCGGCGACCAGGGACCAGAGCATGGTCAGGAGACTGGTCGCCTGTGGAGTGGATGTCTTCAGGATCAACTTCTCGCACGGCGACAGGGGGGAGCACCTCGAAGAGATACGGACAATCAGGAAGGAGGCCGTTCGGGCGAAGAAGACGGTAGCCATCCTTCAGGACTTGCCCGGACCAAAGATTCGGGTGGGAAAGATCGAGAATGGCGCGGTCGACCTTGTCAAGGGTTCGTCTCTCCTGCTCACCTCGCGAAAGGTCTTGGGGAACGAGAGCGAAGTCTCCGTGAACTACCCCGATCTCATCCGTTTCGTCAAGAGAGGGGACACGCTGCATCTCGCTGACGGGCTGATTAGACTCAAGGTGGAGGAGACAACGGCCGATGGCGCCAGTTGCACCGTCGCCGTCGGCGGGACGCTCAGCTCCGGCAAGGGGGTCAACGCCCCCGGAGTCAGGATGAAGATCAAGTATCCGACTCCGCAGGATGTCGAACACCTGAAGTTCGGGCTCAGCCACGGCGTGGACTTCGTAGCCCTTTCGTTCGTGAGGAGCCCGTCTGACGTGAAGGCCGCCCGAAGGCTCTTCGGGAGATCCGACGCCTCGGTCATAGCCAAAGTGGAGAAGCGGGAGGCGGTCGAGAACTTCGACCCTCTGCTTGAAGTGGCCGACGGAATCATGGTTGCCAGAGGCGACCTCGGAATAGAGGTGCCCATCGAGCGTGTCCCCGTCATCCAGAAGGAGATCATCAGCAAGTGCAATGAGGCGGGCAAACCCGTGATAGTCGCCACGCAGATGCTTGTGAGCATGGTCAGCAGCCCAGTCCCGTCTAGGGCGGAGGCAACAGACGTTTCGACCGCGGTGCTGGACGGGGCCGACGCGGTGATGCTCTCGGACGAGACTGCAGTCGGCAAGTATCCAGTGGAGGCTGTCTTGACACTCGAAAGAATCGCGAAATCCGCAGAGAGGGTTCTGGGGAAGTACGGCCACCCCCTTCCCGAAGAGGAGACCTTACCGACCGAGGAGGCGATAGCCAGGGCCGCCTCCAGGCTCGCCCGCTATGTCGGCGCAAAGGTCATCGTCACGCCGACCCACACGGGTTCTACCGCGAGAAGGATCTCGAAGTACAGACCTGAGCAGCCGATTGTAGCGCTCTGCACTGCGCCGTCTGTGGCGCGGAGGATGAAACTCTGCTGGGGCGTTGTACCAGTCCTGGCAAGGCAGTCAAGAACGACAGACAGACTCTTCGCTCTGGCAGAATCGACCGTGCTGTTCTTGGGCCTCGCAGAACCCGGCGACAGGATGGTGATGTTATCTGGCACGCCGGGAGTCGGCGGAAGCACAGACCTAATCAAAGTTCTGAGGGTCGCCGGAAGAAGACGGGCGGCAGCTAAACGAAGTCCATGAGAGTCGGGCTTTTGCCCTTGCGCTTTCTAACGCTCTCGCTCGGTTCAGAGACGAGCTTCCTCATCCTGTTCTCTTTGAAGAGGCTGCTGTAGTAGTACGCCTCGTCCACAGTGCCTTCTGCCAGCAGGATTACGACCTTCCCTGCAGTGGTCCTGCCCGTCCTGCCCCTCCTCTGGATGTACCTGATTTCGGACGGCACAGCCTCGTAGAAGACCACCAAGTCGACGTCGGGCACGTGCAGCCCCTCCTCCCCGATGCTGCTGCTGACGAGTGCGGTGAACTCTCCTTTCCTGAATCTCTCCAGCGCGTTCGTCTGGGTCTGCTGGTCCATTCCCTTGTTCCCCGTCTTGTCCGCCTGCCCGACGAACCTCTCCGCCGAGTACCCGGCAGATTCCAGTGCCTTCACTATGTCCTCAATCGTGTCCCTGTACTGGGTGAAGACGATGACCTTTGAATCAGGTTTCGTGGCCAGCTGCTCTCGCATAACGGAGAGCAGTACGCCCAGCTTGGAGTGTTCCACGTTGCGCAGCTTGGAGGCCTCCTGCTCGATTCTGATCCATCTCGGGTCCTTGAGTAGGGAAGCAGTAGACTTCCCCTTCTCGGGCCTCTCTCGAACCCTCTCGAGGTACCTCGCAAGGGTCGGTGCTCCCTGCGTCTCTATGACCTCGAGCGCATGTACTATCACAACGGCCTGCGCCTGATTGATTATCGCCCCGAAGATGTACCCCTTCTGCCCTCCTTGAGCCTGGGCTGCCTTCAGCCTGGCGGATATCGTCCCCCTGGCCTCGAGGAGCGCCTTCTTCGAGACCCTGTTGCTCCTCAGGAATCCGCCGTCGATGAGCTTCTTGACCTTGTCGTTGAACAGCTCCCGCAGCCGTAGTATCTCCTCCTCGTACTCCTCCGGCACCTTGACCTTGACTGGCTGGACCGAAGTCTGTTCGACGTACGCGCTGACGTCCTCGCTCTCCTCCGTCCTCGCCTCTACCTTCTCGATGAACAGGTTGCGCTTGATTTCGTTCACCTTCTCCTTGGAGCCTCCCGGCGACGCGGTGAGGCCAAGTATGAGGGGGTGTCTAGCTTGGTCGCGGTACGCCTCCGCGAGTCTGGTGTAGGTGTAATCCTTCACGCTCCTGTGCGCTTCGTCGAAGACAGCGAGAACAACGTCGTCCAGCGAGACCCGGCCGTGCCTGACGTCGTTGTAGACCGTCTGGGGCGTGGCGAAGATCACCCTCGATTTCAGCCACAGGACCTCCCTTTCCCCGGGGTCCACAGTCCCGGTCAGCGCTACCATCGAGCCTTGCGGAAGGTTCAGGTTCTCTCCGAATGCGCGGAAGTGCTGCAGCACCAACGGGCGCGTCGGTGCCAGGACCATCACCTTCGACTCGCGGAACTTTCCGAGCCTCCCGGCCGCGACCATCATCGCTATCATGGTCTTCCCCAGCCCAGTGGGCAGGACTACCAGAGTGTTGCCGCCCGAGGCCGATTCTGCGATGTGCTTCTGATACTCCCTGGCCTCGAACTTGCCCGTCAGCAACTTCCCACTGCGATTGTCCCTTTACCCCTGATTGCACTAAAAGCGTTCTGTCCCGTCGGCCTCAGACCGAGGACGGTCCCTTCTCCCCCTTGAGCACTGCCTGTGCAGCCGCCAGCCTGGCGACGGGAATCCTGAACCCCGAGCAGCTCACGTAGTCCAGTCCAACACTGTTGAAGAATGCGATGCTCCTCGGCTCTCCGCCGTGCTCCCCGCAGATCCCGACCTCTAGGTTCGGCTTCGCCCTCCTCCCATCTGCGACTGCGAGCGCGACTAGCTTCCCCACACCCTCGGTGTCGAGAACCTCGAACGGGCTCTCCGGGAGTATCTTCTCCTCGAGGTACTTGGCCATGAACTTCGCCTCCGCGTCGTCCCTGCTGAAGGCGAAGGTCGCCTGCGTCAGGTCGTTCGTACCGAACGAGAAGAAGTCGGCGTGAACGGCTATCTCCGCAGCGGTCAGTGTTGCCCTGGGCGTCTCAATCATCGTCCCAACCTTGTACTGGATATCTTCGCCCAGCTCGTCGAGCGTCCTCTTGGCAGCGGCATCTATGACTCCCCTGAGGATAACCACCTCGTTCTTGTCGCTCACCAGGGGCAGCATTATGTTCACCTTTGCTGTCTCGCCTTCCTCCCTCCTCACTTGCACGGCGGCCCTGATTATTGCCTCCACCTGCACTTCGTAGATGATGGGGTAGGTCACCGCGAGCCTGCAGCCCCGATGGCCGAGCATCGGGTTGTGCTCCGTCAGTTGCCCGAGCTTCTCCAGCATCCTCTCCCATCTCTTGACTTCTTGCTGCGGCGCACCGCGCTTCCTGAGGGCCTCAATCTCTCCGACCACCTTCTCTCTCTCCGGGAGGAACTCGTGGAGCGGCAGGTCCAGCAGCCTGACGACGACTGGGAGTCCTTTCATCGCCCTGAAGATTCCGAGGAAGTCATTCAGCTGGAAGGGCACGAGCCTCCTCAGTGCGTCGCTCCTCTCTTCGACTGTCTCCGAGAGGATCATCTCCTGCATTATCTTCAGCCTGTCAGGCGCGTTGAACATCCTCTCCGTCCTGCAGAGGCCAATCCCCTCGGCGCCGAACTCCCTCGCTCTGGCAGCAGCATCAGGGGTGTCAGCGTTTGCGTATACCCCTAGCCTCCTGATGTCGTCCGCCCACTCAAGGAGCTTCCTGAACTCGGGTGTGAGCTGTGGCTCGACCGTCGGCACGACGCCCAGCATCACTGTGCCTGTCGTGCCATCGATTGTAATGATGTCCCCTTTCTTCACGATTCCGCCACCTTCGACCTCGAAGTAGCCCTCCGCAGGGTGCAGCCTGATGGTGCCGCAGCCAACCACGGCAGGCTTCCCCATCCCCCTCGCGACGACCGCAGCGTGCGACGTCATCCCTCCCCTCGCTGTAAGGACCCCCTGCGCGGCTATGACGCCCCTTATGTCGTCCGGCGTCGTCTCCGGCCTGACCAGAATCACCTTCTCCCCTCTGCCCCCCATCGCGGCCGCCTCTGAGGTGTCCAGGACGACAGCTCCAGACACAGCGCCTGGGGAGGCGTTCAATCCCTTCGCGATGGGCTTGACCTTGACGGAGGGGTCTATCGTCCTGTGAAGCAGTTTGTCAACGTCCGCTGGGTCCAGTCTCCCAACTGCGTCTTCTCTTGTGATCAGCCCCTCGTTCGCCATCTCGTACGCGATCCTGACCGCCGCCTGTGCCGTCCTCTTGCCGTTCCTCGTCTGAAGCATGTACAACCTTTCGTTTTCCACTGTGAACTCGAAGTCCTGCATGTCCCGGAAGTGCCTCTCCAGTTTTTCCGCGACGCTCTTCAGCTGTGACTTTAGCGAGATGTCGACCGAGTCGATTGCGACGGGCGTCCTTGTTCCTGCCACGACGTCCTCTCCCTGGGAATTTCTGAGGTATTCCCCGAAGAGCCTCTTCTCTCCAGTCGAGGGGTCTCGCGTGAACCCGACTCCAGAGCCCGAGTTCTCTCCCATATCACCGAAGACCATCGTCTGTATGTTCACCGCCGTCCCCAGGTCGTCGGATATCTTGTAGTAGCGCCGGTATTCCCTCGCCCTCGGATTCTCCCACGACCTGAAGACCGCATTCACCGCCCCTTCCAGCTGCTGCCACGCGTCCTGGGGGAACGGCTTGCCCGTCCTATCATGAATCACGTCTTTGAATGCGTGCACCAACTCCTCCATATCTCCGGCTGGTATCGCGGTGTCCTGGGCGACCCCGAGCTTTTTCTTCCTCTGCTCCAGTAACGCCTCGAACAACTCGCCCGGAACGCCCAGCGCTATCCTTCCGTACATCTGGAGTAGCCGTCTGTATGCGTCCATTGCAAAGCGCTTGTTATTCGTGAGGGCGGCCATCCTCTCGGTCACTTCGTCGTTCAACCCGAGGTTCAGGATCGAGTCCATCATGCCCGGCATCGAGAACGGGGCTCCCGACCTCACGGACAGGAGCAGTGGGGCGTCCAGACCACCCAGCTTCTTGCCCGTCTTTTTCTCGACCACGGAGAGCTTCGACTTGATTTCGCTGAAGAGCCCGCTTGGAACCTTACCAGTCCGGAAGTACTGCTTGCACGCTTCTGTTGAGACAACCATGCCAGGCGGGACGGGGAGGCCGATTGATGCCATTTGCACGAGCCCGTAACCCTTGCCGCCAAGGGCGAACTTGTCGAGCCCTTTCGCTTCCTCAAAGAGGTATACGAAGACCATTCTGCCCCGATGCCCTTCGAATGGGTCGGGTAATTAATGATACCACGGGGGCCGCCAGAGAGAGGTCTTTGCGGAAACGAGCCGTGGCCTTAGGCCGCGACCTTCTGCCTGAGATTCTCCGTTATCTGCATCACGTACTTCGCCGCCACCCCGTCGATCAGACGGCCTCCGACGCTAGCAAGCAGGCCTCCGACGGCGACGTCCGCGGCCCAGCTAGCCCTCGTGCCTGCGGCCGAGTCCTCAAGATCAATCTGCAGCTGGATTTCGACAGAACTCTGCATCCCCTGGCCGTGCCCTGTTATTCTTGTCATCGAATCTTTCTTCTTCTCGGCGACCTCGAACGCAATGTCGAGCGCTCCCCTCAGGTAGGCTACACCTGCCTTGGCCTTCACGGTGAAGTGGTCTTGGTCAGCTATCTTTGATTCTGCTACGTCGGGCAAGATTCCTATGACGCTTGCCGGGTCGGTAATGAAGGCGTAGAACCTCCCCTTCGGGACAGACGCTTCAATGGTCCCCTCGTAATGCATTACATGCCCTCGATTTCTCTGGGCTTCCTAGGCTCTTCCGGCTTCTCTCTCTTCTCTTCTCGCTTGACTGTGCGTGTTCCCTTCTTCCTGAGCTTTGCCGCGTACTGGACTGACTCTATGATCTTGACGTAGCCCGTGCACCTGCAGAGGTTGCCCGAGAGCGCCCTCCTGATTTCCTCCTCGTCAGGGTCCGGAATCTCGGAGAGGAGCTGGTACGAGGCCATTATCATCCCAGGTGTGCAGAAGCCGCACTGTACTCCATGCTTCTCCCAGAACGCGAGCTGGATTGGGTCGAGGTCGTCCACTCCCCCGATTCCTTCAATCGTGGTGACCTTCTTCCCGTCGGCCTGGACGGCGAAGACCGTGCACGACTTCACCGCCTTGCCGTCGAGAAGGACTGTGCAGACCCCGCAGTTCGTCGTTTCGCAGCCGACGTGCGTCCCGGTCAGTCCGAGGTCCTCCCTCAGGAACTTCACAAGGAGGGTGCGCGGCTCCACTTCTGCCTGCCCCTTCTTCCCGTTCACCTCGATGCTGACGTTAGTCTTGATCAATCGTTCGCCCTCCGCCTCGCTGCAGCCCTTACGGCCCTGACTGTCAGAACCCTCACCATCTCGCGCTTGTACTCGGCCGACCCGCGTAGGTCGCTGACAGGCTGGGCTTCCTGAGCCGCAGCCTTCGCTGCTTCTTCCACCCTCTCTTTCTCAAGCCTCGTTCCCCGCAGTATCTTCTCTGCCTTTGTCGCCTTGATCGCTGTGGGCCCGACAGCTGTCAATCCAATCCCGCAGGAGGCACACGTCCCGTCAGGCGACATGTCGAGGACGGCCGCGACTCCCGCTATGCCGAAGTCGCCCGCCTGCCTTTCCAGCTTGAGGTAGGCCCCGAACCTCCTCTGGCCGAGCGGTACCCTGGCTTCGACGAGTATCTCGCCCTCCTGAATCGCGGTCGTGAATGTGTCAACAAAGAACTCTGAGGCTGGTATCGTCCTCCTGCCCCTAGTCGAAGCGACGACGAAGCTGGCTCCAGTCGCGACCATTACCCCCGGCATGTCGTTGGTCGGGTCTGCGTGGGAGACGTTCCCGCCGATTGTCCCCATGTTCCTTACCTCTGCGTCCGCCACCACGAGTGCGCAGTCACGGAGTATCGGGCATTCGTTCCTGACGACCTCTGCGTCTACGATTGTGACCATCGTTGTCATTGCCCCGATGGCCAGCTCTCCCCCCTCCTTCCTGATGTACGAGAGCCCTTCCACCTTGCCGAGGTCGATGACGTGTGCTGGAGAGAGGAGCCTGAGCTTCATGAGAGGAATCAGGCTCTGCCCCCCGGCTAGGACCTTGGCCTCCTGTCCGTATCTCTCAACGAGGGCGGCCGCCTCCTCGACGGTCTTGGGGGAGTGGTACTCGAAGGGTTTGGGGTACAATCCTGCTAACTCGCACCATCCACCAGAAGGCTAATTAAGAAAAATCTTTAGCTATTCCCCGCCAAGGCTCTGCGCGCGCTTGGCATCTGTCCAGACATCGGTCAGGAAGGAGGCGGCAGTCCTCGGACAGCCCCTGAAGAGGGTCGAGGACATGAAGTTCATCACTGGAACAGGCAGCTTCACAGACGACGTGGTCCTCCCGCACATGCTTCACGGCTGGTTCGTCAGGAGCCTCCATGCCCACGCACGAATCAAGGAGGTTGACGTCTCGGAGGCCGTCTCCCTTCCAGGCGTTAGGCTCGTCCTCGCAGGCAGAGACCTGGTCAAGAAGATCAACAGCATGCCCACCCTCGAAGGTTGGGGCGAGACGAAAGCCACCGACCGTCCCGTCCTTGCCGTCCAGGAGGCAAACTTCGCCGGTGAGCCAATCGCGCTCGTCGTCGCAGAGGACCCGTACACCGCCGAGGACGCAGCCGAGCTTGTCAAAATCACCTATGACCCGCTCCCAGCTGTCGTTGATCCGGTCAAGGCCGCACAGCCTGGTTCGCCCAAGGTCCACGACTACCTGAAGGACAACATCGGCTACAGGTCGACGAAGTCCTTCGGCAGCATTTCGAAGGCATTCAAGGCGGCCGACCACGTTGTGAAGTTCGAGCAGGAGTTCCCCAGACTCTCTGCAGTACCCATGGAGCCGAGGGCGGAGATTGCGTCGTACGACGAAGCCTCCCAGGTTCTCACTGTCTGGCTCTCGAGCCAAGACCCCTACGGTGCAAAGGAGGATTTCGCGAGCACTCTGAAACTGCCTGAGAACAGGGTGAGGGTGATTTCGCCGGATACTGGCGGAGGGTTCGGTCAGAAGGGGTCGATTGGCCCGGAGAACGTCGCGGTCTGCTACGCCTCGATGGTTCTGGGAAAGCCAGTGAAATGGATTGATGGGCGGAGGGACAACCTGATGGCCTCCACCCACGGCAGGGGGCAGAAGCACTTCATCGAGGCAGCCGTCAGGAAGGACGGGAAGATCCTGGGCCTCAAGGTAAAGGTGGTCTGCGACGGAGGTGCGTACAGCGACTGGGCGTTCACGATGCCAGAGACTACAGTTGGCATGGGTCCAGGCGTTTACGACATCGGAGCGTACGAGGCCGAAGCGATAACAACGTTCACCAACAAACCACCCATCGGCGCGTACAGGGGCGCGGGGCGCCCCGAGGCCACGTACCTGATCGAGAGGACGGTTGACGTGCTAGCCCGGAGGCTCAAGCTCGACCCGGTGAAGGTCAGACAGAAGAACTACGTTCCGAAGAGAAAGTTCCCCTACAGCTCTGCCGGGGGTCATACTTACGACAGCGGGAACTACGAGATGAACCTGCAGAAGGCTCTGGAGTATTCTGACTACGACCGCCTCAAGGCCTTCCAGAGAGAGGCAAGGGCGAAGGGGAGGCTGGTCGGTCTGGGGGTGATAACCTACGTGGAGGTCTGCGGGTTCGGCCCGGGCTTTCCGCAGACGGCGTCAGTCGCTGTGAGCAAGCAAGGAAGCGTCACTGTCACTGTTGGCACCAACCCCCAAGGCCAGGGCCACGCGACGGCCTTCGCCCAAATCGTGGCCGAGGAGTTGGGCCTGGACGTGAACGACGTTGTGGTGCAGTACGGCGACACGTCCGCCCTCCCGTGGGGCACGATAACCGCGGGCAGCCGCTCGGCAGTCGTTGGCGGGAGCGCTGTCCTGCTTGCAACAAGGAAGGTGAAAGAGAAGATGAGCAAGATAGCAGCGAAGATGCTCGGTCTCAAGAGCGACAGAATGAACTTCAAGAACGGCAAGATAACTCCAGCCTCCTCTTCATCGAAGAGCCTTGCGTTCAAGGATGTCGCAGACAAGGCATACTCTTTACGTTCGCTCCCACCGGGGATGGAGGCGACGCTCTTCGAGTACTGCGCCTTCGCCCCGCCAGGCAACGCTTTCCCCTTCGGCACCCACGTTGCGATGGTCGAGGTTGACAGGGAGACCGGGATGTTGAAGATTCTGAAGTACGTGGCCGTGGACGACGTGGGGAAGGTGATCAACCCGCTCATAGTGGAAGGGCAGGTTCACGGAGGTGTGCTCCAGGGAATCGCGCAAGCCCTGCTGGAGCAGGTGGTCTTCGACGAGAACGGGCAGAACCTCACCTCGACGCTCTCCGACTACCTGATTCCTTCGATAGACTCCGCGCCTATGATAGAGAGCTACCGCACCGAGACTCCTTCGCCCCTCAACCCTCTCGGCGTCAAAGGAGTGGGCGAGGCTGGGACCATCGGGGCGACGCCAGTGATAGTCAACGCAGTCGAGGATGCTCTCTCACCGTTCGGAGTGGAGATTCAGAAGCTTCCCCTGACTCCCGAGTACGTGCATTCATTGACCAAGGGCAAGCTGGCGCCGAAGAGACTCAAGATACCGGCGGATTGACGCCGCTGGAACGCGGCCGTTTTGGGCTAGAACCCGATTACTGAGTCGACAGACAGCACGCCAGCGCCGACGACAACCAGGACCAGTGCGAGCAGCAAGTAGGTGAAGTCGATCTCGTACGAGGGTTTCTGTTGACTTCCTATGAGGGCTGCCTTCATCTTCGACTTCTTCATGACGATGATAGCGAGAAACTGAATGGCGAAGAATCCAGCCACGATTGGGACAATCAGGCCAATGATCAGGAAGATGCCGCCGAAGAACTCCAGGATCGCTACGGGTACGGCGGCGGCCGCAGGAACGCCCATACTCTGAATCCATTGGCCGCTCTGCTTCCAGGCACCCTTGACTTTGGGAAGGCCATGCATGACGAGCGCTGTCCCGACGAACACCCTGAGGAACGCCGCAAAGATGTCAGTGTTGATTACGCCGACGAGTGCAATGGCCAATTTCCGATTTTCAGCTCCTGCAGAAGCCTATGACGGTAGGGGATTTTAATCTAGTAGTAGAATCTGACTAAGCTAGTAAAGCTGACGATACTGCTCTCACGCTCAAATTCGTATTGTCTGGCGGGCGAGGTCCGGGGGTCCACGCACATGCTCCGCTCCAGTGTTGGGGACACGGGAATCCCCCTTAGGTGGCACATTACCACCTGTTCCCAATCGAGGTCGGTGACGCGTTGGGGCAGACTCGGTCGACAGGCGGCATGCTGCGGAGCGGGCTCCGCAGCGACCCGACACCCTACCTCATGCAGTCGGGATACGAACCAGTTGTGTACTTCACAAGGCGCGACCTTCTCGAGTTGCCCGTTCCCGCAATTGCTGTGCTTTGGTCCAGTCGCGAGCCCTCTGCAATCCTGAAGCTCCAGCAGAGGGATGGCCGCTGGCGGTACCCCGCAGGAGGAGACGCGCGCATTCGTTCCAGAAAAGGTTACGACCAGCTCGAGACATACCGACGTCTGGGTCAGCTCGTCGAGAAGTTCGGGTTCAACCGGAGTCATCCCGCGATATCAAAGGCTGCCTCCTTCCTCTTCGGGCAGCAGACCGACGAGGGTGATTTCCGTGGAATCTACGGCAGACAGTACTCGCCAAACTACACCGCTGGGATAATGGAGCTACTGATCAAGGCCGGGTACTCAGAGGACAGCAGAATCGCCGCCGGGTTCGAATGGCTGTTCTCGATTCGCCAGAGGGACGGCGGGTGGGCGATACCTTTCAGGACTGTCAGCGGTCGGGCTTCTTGGGCCACGATCGTGTCTGCGATGAGAGCCCCGACAATGAAGCCTGACTTGGCCAAACCCTCCTCTCACTTGGTCACGGGCGTAGTGCTCCGGGCGTTCGCAGCGCATGCCAGGCTCAGACGAAGTGAGGAAGCACGAGTCGGTGGTGAGCTTCTCGCGTCGCGTATCTTCAAGGAAGACACCTATGTAGACAGGAAGGCGACCAGCTTCTGGAAGAGCGTCTCCTTTCCATTCTGGTTCACCGACGTGGTGTCAGCGCTGGACTCGCTCTCCTGGCTGGGAATGACGCGGCGAGACAGGCGAATCGCACGGGCCCTGGAATGGCTCAAGTCTCGTCAATCTACGAACGGGCGGTTCCGTGTGAAACTGCTCAGGACCGGAGACAGTAGACTGGACTATTGGGTCTGCCTCGCCACTAGCAGGGTGTTCAAGCGCTTCTTCTCTCGGTCGTAGTGCGGGGGGTGGGACTAGGACTCGACTTGTTGGGGTCGAACCGCCACGGATTCGTGAATCGACCTGCGGCCAGCTAGGTTCACAATTTCCTCCTCTTTGCTCCTTATTGCCCGCCCGAGCTCCTCCGCAACTTCCAGATACTTCGGGAAGTCTTTTTGGACCATGAGCAGCAATTCGAGACGCGCGTCACCCGGCAGAGCGTGGCAGGCGAATCCCCCGACTCGCATGCTCCCCCTCGCGCTTGCCTCAACTCCGGCCGGACTGTGATGTAATGCATCCAGGAAGAAATGAACGAGACAGAACTTCGCTCCTTCGTCACCGCATTCCGAGTCAGCCCGTTCCAGTACCCTTCCGAACCACCGCCTGCTTGTTTCCCATTTGCAGTGTTCCGTGTATCCGTCTTCCAGCTTCTCGAGTCTCGAGCTTGTCAAACGGGCCCGTTCGGCAGGAAGCGAGACTCCGAGCAACCGCGAGGCCGTCCTGTGCTCTTCTCGGTCAGGCATCGTCTTCGCACCCTGCATTCGTAAAACGTTCGCTGGGCACCATTATACCACGCTAGTAGAATTCGCGCATCAAATCCTCCGCTTCGCGCTTCTCCAGATTTCTGACGCCGTCGATGGGCTTCATCCCGCCGTTCGTAGCAACGGCCATCTCTTGGAGGGTCGGCTTGCTCTCGGTCCGGTAGAATATCCCTATGGGCAAGCCTGGCGTCTCGTTGACCTTCCTGTAGGCCTCGACTTGGTCGTCCGGCCTGTAGTCCATGTCCTCCAGCTTGTAGACGGCACTCCTGACCTTGGCGTAGGTATCGTTCCAGATGACGCAGGGGCTGATGACGTCGACGAGCGCGAAACCACGATGTAAGACCGCCTCCTCGATCAGCTTGGTTAATTGCTTTGGCTCCCCGGAGAACCCTCTGGCCACGAAGGTCGCGCCGGCACCGAGGAGAGTCGAGAGGGGGTTGAGCGGATAGATCATGGAGCCGTCTGGAGTGGTCTTCGTCTTCTGCCCAAGCTCGGATGTCGGCGAGGCCTGGCCGGTCGTCAGGCCGTAGATGCTGTTGTTCGAAACGATCAGCTTGATGTCGTCGTTCCTGCGTGCGGCGTTGATTACGTGGTTGAATCCGATACCGTACTCGTCGCCGTCTCCGGCTGTGACGACGACCGTGAGGGACGGGTTCGCGCTCTTTATGCCGATGGCCACGCGGACTGGTCTGCCGTGGAGTCCATGGAAGCCGTATGCCCTGATGTATCCCGGGAGATTCGACGAGCAGCCTATGCCAGACGCGATTGCGACGTTGCGTGGTTCCAAGCCCAACCCAGTCAAGGCGCTCTTCAGCGAGGCCAATATTCCGTAGCCTCCGCATCCAGGGCACCAGTCAGGCTTCACGTCGCTGTCGAACGCCATGCTATGCAACTGCGGAGACCTCCCGGGCAAGCGCGTCCTTGACGGAGTTGACCACCTCGACTGGATAAATCGGTTCACCGCTGTACTTCAGGAGGTGTCTCTCCACAGTCACGCCCGTCTCCCTCTTCAGGTAGCCTGAGAACTGGCCGGTGTAATTGCACTCGACGCCCAGCAGGTCACCGCAGCCCTGCAGGATTCTCCTGACCTTGGTTGCGTCGAGGGGGTACAGGTCGGAGAACTCCAGTGAATTGGCTCGGACCCCTTGACTTCGCAGCTCGCGGATGGCCTCCCTGACCGGATTCGCAGAGCTACCCCACGTTACCACCGTCAGGTCTGCCTTGTCCGGACCGAAGAACTCGGGCGGCGACATCTCCTTGCGGACCAGGTCCAGCTTCCGCATCCGCTTCTCGTACATTCTCTCTCTGAGCTTGACCGACTCCTTCAGGCCCGAGAGCACGTCGCTCAGGTCGTGCCCGTACTCGTCATGCTCGTCGGATTTTGCGACGAACATCATCCCGTCTGTTCCAGGAAGCGAACGGGGCGACACATTGTCCGGCGTCAGTTCGAACCTCTTGAACCAGACCCCGTTTGTTTCCCCCTTGACAACAATCTTCCCTCTGTCAATCGGCGCATCAAAGTTTAGAGCGTCCACTGTGGAGTAACCGCCTTCGGAGATGGAGAAGTCCAACAGAATTATGACTGGAACCTGGAACTTCTCAGCGATGTTGAGGGCTCTGCCAGCGGCGTAGAAACTTTCCTGGGGCGTCCGCGGAGCGATTATAACCCTGGGGAAGTCGTCCTGAGCTATCCCGAGTACCATGTTTAGGTCTCCCTGGGAGGTCTTGGTAGGCAGTCCAGTGCTCGGTCCAGCCCTCATCACGTCCACCACGACCACAGGAGTCTCCGTCATCGCGGCCATGCCGATGGCCTCCTGCATGAGAGCGAAGCCTCCGCCACTGGTTCCGCACATCGCTCTTGCCCCAGCGAATGATGCGCCTATGACTGAGTTGATGACTGAGATTTCGTCTTCTCCCAAGAAGACCGTTATGCCTAGACTCTTTGAATGGGACGCCATCCAATGCACGATGGAACTCGCCGGCGACATCGGATAGGCCGCATAGAACCTGCAGCCGCCGGCGACTGCACCGAGCGCCAGGGCCTCGTTGGCGGTCATGAACGGCCTGCTCACGGGGCAATAGTCCAGCTTTCTGATGACGCCGAACCTTTCATGGAAAAAGCTGTAGGCATCGTTGCCCGCGAGGACGTTTCCTTTCAGGGTGTCGGACCCGAATTGCTGGGAAACGGCTTCCGAGAGAACCTTCTTGTCGATACCCAGGGCTGCTGCGAGGGCCCCCGCAGCTACGACGTTTCTCATGATCGGTCTCTTGTCGTACTTCAGGGCAATCTCACGCAGAGGAACGGCAAGGGGCGTCACGCCCGCGGGAAGGTCGTCAGCCTTCACCACCGAGGCATCGTAAAGAATGTAGCCGCCATCGTTCACGCTCTGATGGTGCTCATTGTAGAACGACTGCGTGAGAGAAATCAAGAAATCGATTCCGAAGCCCAGCGACGAAACCCTCCACGGAGCCGCGTGGACGTGGAACCACACCTGCCCTCCTCTGATGAGTGATTGGTTGCCGTTGTAGGTTGAGATGTAGAGACCGCTCCGCGAGAAGATCCTCGCTATCAGTTCGCCGCCGCTCTGCACTCCATCCCCCGCTGTGCCGCCCAGCCTCACCGTCACGTCTGTCTTGGCCACGCTGTCATCTGCACGCTCCGACTGGCTCGCGTAACGCGACACGCCGTCAATCGCCAGCTAGGGTGAACTTGGGCATGTCCTCGACTGGAAACTGTGATGAACCGGCGAAGAGCCTGTGAGTCGTGTGCCTGTCGAGCTCCGAGGCGTGGACGGTCTGCCTACAGGTTCCGCACCAGACGAACTCTGCGCCCACCAAGGACCTCTCCTCGAAGCAGGCTCCGGAAATCCTGTCCCAGAAGACGGGTTTCATGTAGTCGGGGCTTGCGGGATTGCGGCACTCTCCTACATGGGGCTGGACGTCGAGAGGGTACCAGTCATTACACTCTTCACACCTCCTCTGTCCAGCGCTGGCAAGGCTGAAGTACTCGCAAGCCTCGTCCGATTCGGATACGCCGCGGTTGTAGTACCTGCTCTGAGGATTGTCGCATACGCCGGTCTGGTCTGCGAGGGGATACGATTGCCAGTAGGAGCAGCTTCTGCACTGTTCCGAGCCACGGCCTGACACGGGAGCGTTGTCTCACGTAGCGTCTATTGAAAGTTGCTTAATTCGGTTACGTGCCAATATTGGATTGTGGATACGCTGTCTCCGGCTGGATGGGCAGTTTCACGCCGTACCACTCTTCGAACTTCTTCAGCACGCTGATCACCTGCCTCTCCTTCATCAGGCTCTCCGCCCGCTGCATCAAGCTTAGAGTCTCTATGACCTTCCTGATCACCCTCGGACCCAACGGCATCGACTTGAGCGCGTTGTAGGAGTTGGCCCTCTCTTCTTCGGTCAGGTCCTTCTGATAGTATCGCTCGAGGATGTACTCCAGCTGACGAAACGCGTCCTTAAGGCAGCTCTCCGCGTTTGAATAGCCGTAGAAGCAGTTGCTGCAGTCTGAGGACAGTAGCTCTCTCATCGGTCCTTTCTCGTTGACCCTGAAGTGTTTGGTGATGTGAATGTAGCCGGTCCGCTTGAGCCTTTCGACCGTCTTGTATACTGCTCCCACGGTCAGGTCGTGCAGAAGCACTTGATTGTAAAGTTCGGTTGCTGAGGCGCCCGCCTCGGAGCAAAGCGCATGCATCATGTGTTCCTCGGTCCACGTGGGGGCCTCCTCGAGAAACCTCTCGAGCACTTTGTATGCTCTCGCCCTGTCTGCTTCATAGCTGGCGCGTGTGTCTGCACGAGCAACCTGGTGGTTGCTCCGCTCGAGCAGCCGCGCAATGATTTCCGCGCACAGCTTGGGTTCGTAACCCGTCAGGCCCGTGACGGCCTCGAGAGAAACAACGGCTGGCGAGGACTCTGCCTGACGGCCCATCTCGTGGATGAGGGCCCAGAGGACTGCGAGCTCCTTGCTACGCCAGCTTCTCCTCACGAACCAGTCGAACATTCTCAGGGCCTTGATCGTGCTGTCTCTGCTGGTGAGGTAGTACGGCTGGTGGCCCTTCGTCTTCCTCAGCCCCAACGAAGTGCGCACCTCGTCAAGGACACGTTCAGCCTCGGATGCCATCGGAATGATGAGGAGCGCCCCATCAACGTTCTCCGATACGAAGGGGGGGTCTCCTGACGTAGGATTCCTCCCGCCATGCGCTGGGAGGAAAGGACTCCAACAGGCACAGCGACTCGTTGAGCGTCCCGCCCTTTCGCATCAATCGGTCAATGAAACACCCGGTCGGAGTCTTATAGGTTTTGCACTATTAGACATGGTCGAATATACGGCTAGGCTAGGGGCGCAGCCTTGGCGTGATTCTACCCACCGACGGACCTGATGATCTGCCCGAGTCTCGCAGCGACTTCCTTCGAATCCCCGCCTATCAACTCTCCTCTTCTCTTCCGCGAGGACATGTTCCTCAACTCCTTGACCTCGGTCAGAGAGCCACCAAGACCGACTTCGGTCGGGCTGAAACCCAAGTCCTGCATATTCCAGACTGTCAACTTGAATTCCTTCTCTGCCCATCTCTTTCTCCTGAAGTCCGGAAACCTGGGCGAATTGCAGCCGAGCTCGACGCTGGCCAGAAGGGGCGTCTCGGCCTCGACAGTTTCGTACCCTCCGGCTATGCTCTTTTTGGCAAGGACCCTATTGCCCTGAAGCTCTATGCTGTTTGCGTACATGATTCCGGGCACCTGGAGCCATTCGGCGATGCTCGGCGGGGTCTGCTCGGTGCTCCCGTCCGCGGATGCCTCTCCGCACAGCACGACGTCATATGGAGCCATCCGCTTTATTGCTGCTGCCAGGACTCTGGAGGTGGCGTATGTGTCCGCGCCTCCGAAGCTTCTGTCGCTCAGAAGGATGGCATCGTCTGCGCCCATCGCGATCGCGAGCTTCAGGTGGGACTCGAAGGAGGGGGGCCCCATCGAGAGAACAACGACAGTTCCCCCGTGGCGCTCTTTGAGCTGGAGAGCCATCTCCAGTGCGTTCTTGTCCGCGTCGTTGATCTCGTTCTCAACCCCCTCCCTCGTCACTGTCTTCCTAGCCTCGTCGAACTTGATCTGCTCGACCTTCGGCGTGACCTTGACGCAGACTATTGACTTCATGCTCCCTTCGCCCCCGAGGCCTCCACTGCGGCGATCAGCTCTGGAACTATCTTGAACAGGTCGCCTTTGGCACAGTAGTCTGCGTGGTTGAATATCAGGGCGCTGGAATCAGAGTTGATGGCGATGACAGTCTCTGCGTCTCTTATCCCGGAGACGAAGTGTGCTGCGCCGCTGACTCCGATCACAACCGCAAGTTTGGCGTTGATGCTGTATCCGGTCGAGCCCACGACCAGATCCTTGGGGGCCAGCCCCTTGTCTGCGAGGGGTCTGGAGACTCCAAAGCCGGCCCCCAGCGCCTCCGCGAGTCTGCGCGGGAGAGAGAGGTTGTCCTTGCACCCCAACCCGGCGATGACCATCCTCTCTGCCCGGCTTATGTCCTCGCTCCGTCTGACCGACCTCTGCATGATACGGCACTTCACATCCTCACTTCTGAGGTCGACCGGTACTGACTCGATGACGCCTGGGTTGGATCCGTTCGCCGGCAACGGCTTGAAGATACCCGGCCTAACGGTGGCCATCTGTGGCCTTCCCTTGCACTTGCAGACTGCAACTATGCTGCCTCCGAAGCCTGGAACGGAGCCGAGCAGCACTCCCGTTCCGCTCTCGATTTCCAGGTCAATCACGTGTGCCATCAACCCAGCGCCAATCCTGACCGCCAAGCCAGCCGCCAGGGCCGTGCCGTTGCGCGTGGCGCCCATGAGGACTGCGTCTGGCCTTCTGTCTCGGATGTTCGGCAGCATCACCTTGAGGTAAGCCTCGGTCGCGAAGTCCTTCAACAGCGGCGACTCGCCCACTAGTACCACGTCTGCTCCTCTGCTGGCTGCATCCTTGGCGAGCCCCCCCACGTTCTCGCCCAGAACCATCCCAGTCACGGAGACGCCCTGTCTGTCCGCTAGCCTTCTCGCCTCCCCCAGGACCTCCAACGAGACCTCCTCCATGATTCCGTCCGTCTGCTCAAGGAAGACGAAGATGCTCCCATCGCTTGCGGCGCTCCGCCTGGTGTCTGGCAAAAGCTACGTCCCTCCTTGCAGTTTCATGGCCCTCGCCAGAACTTCAGAGACGTCCATCACTTTCAAGTTCAGATCTTTCGTCTTCACCCCATCCTCGAAGTTCTGGATGCAGTATGGGCAGGAGGTAGCCATGGTTGACGCGCCCGTGCCAACGGCATCTGCGACTCTCCGAACGCTGGGACGCTCGCCGTCATAGTCGACCCACATCACCCCTCCTCCTCCCCCGCAGCAGAGAGCGTTCTCTCTGTTGTCGTCCATCTCCGTTAGTTTGACGCCGGGTATGTTCTCGAGGAGCTTCCTTGGTTCCTCGTATATTCCGTGATGCCTGCCGAGGTAGCACGGGTCGTGATATGTGACCACGAGGTCGTCTCCCTGGCCGGAGAGCTTCAGCGTCCCCCTGTCAAGAAGGCCCGCAAGGAATTCGGTGTAGTGCAACACATCCGGCATCTCGCCATACTTGGGATAGACCGTCTTGAACATGTTGAAGGAGTGCGGCGAGAGTGTGATGATTCCCTCCGTGCCGCTCTTCCTGAACTCCTCGATGTTGTTCTGGACCAGCTCCTCGAGAAATCCCTCCTCTCCCGCGTCGTAGACTACGTCGCCGCTGCAGTTCTCTCCCTCGCCGAGGATGGAGAAATCCACTCCCGCAGCCTTCAGGATCACAGCCAGCGACCGTGCCACCCTCTGAAGGCGGGGGTCGAACGAGGCGGAATCGCCAACGTAGAGGAGGTACTTGGCCGGCTTGGCAATCTTGACCTCCAGCCCCTCAGCCCACTTGGCCCTCTCGTTCTTCTTCCCACCCCAAGGGTTGCCGTCGTCGTAGACGCCCCACACCGCCTCCTGGAGCCTCTGGGGGGCTTTCCTTCCTTCGAATCCCACGACCCTCGATGCGTGTATTATCTCTGTGATCTTCACTCCCCTCGGGCAGGCGAACTCGCAGAGCTTGCAGGTGACGCAGTACCAGAGACTCTTGTCATCCACCACCTGCTCTTTGAGTCCGAGCTGGGCACCTCGTATCAGCCCCCTCGCGCGCACTCCCATCGGGCAGACAGCCGTGCATGTCCCGCACTGGTAGCAGAGGGAGAGAGTCTCGTTTGAGATGTCCTCGACCCTCTTCGAGAAGTCAGGCTCGAGCTTCAGGGCGGTCATCCTCATCTCGACCTCGTTGCCACCCTGATCTTCGAGGTGGTGGAAACCAGCTCCTCTGGGGGCAGTTGGGTGATTAGCTGCGTCATCTCTCTGACCTTGTCTGCGAAACGCTTCGGCTCGGCAGCGCTGACCCACCAGAGCTGGAGCCTGTCGGGGTTCACACCCCTCGCTTTCAGAATGGTCCTCCATCTCTCCACCCTCTTCTCCGTCTGCAGGTTCGCGTTGATGTAGTGACAGTCGCCGGGATGGCATCCTGTCACCAGGACAGCGCCGGCACCTTTGGAGAAGGCGTACAGCATGAGCTTCTGGGAGACCCGCCCCGAGCACATCGTTCTCAAGATCCTCGAGTTTGAAGGATACTGTATCTTCATGACCCCGGCAAGGTCGGCGCCGGCGTAGGAGCACCAGTTGCACGCGAAGACGAGCAGCTTATTCTGCGCGTCGGTCTCCAGGGCTGCGTCTATCTGCGCCATCATCTGCTCGTCTGTGAAGTCTTCCTGTCTGAGTGCGCCTTCCACCGCACATTCGGCCACGCAGGTTCCGCACCCCTGGCACATCGCAGTGATGAATTCAATGCTCTTTCCGAGCTCCCCCCTGATCGCGTTGTACGGGCAGACGGGGATGCAGCGGACGCACTTTGTGCACTTCGCCTGGTCGACAACGGCCACGAAGGGCTCGCGCTCGATCTCCTGCTTCGAGATTATCGTCGCGGCCTTTGCAGCTGAAGCCAGCGCCTGAACGGCCGACTCCTTCACGCTCTTCGGGTACTGACAGGTCCCAGCGAGCACCACTCCCTGCACGACGGACTCGGCAGGTCCGAGCTTCGGGTGGCTCTCAAGGGCGAAGCCCTGCTGGTCGACTGGGATCTTCATCTGGAAGACAACGCCGTTCTCTTCCTTCACGGGCTTGAGACCGAGGTTGAGGACGACGAGGTCGGAGGGAACGACTATCTCTTCGCCGAGGAGTTCGTCTTTCAGAGAGAGGTCCCCGTTCTCCATCTTGATGGCATCCTGCGGAAGGGAGTCCTGAGGATACTGAATGAATGACACCCCCTTCCTGCACGCGACCTCGTATTCCTCCTCTCCGAATCTCGAGAACGCCCTGAGATCCTTGTAGAGCACGTTCACGCTGTTTCCCCTTTCCTTCAACCGTAGTGCTTGGTTGATCATGGTCTGGCAACAGTATCTTGAGCAACCGAACTCGCTGTCTCTAGAGCCGATGCAGGAGATTATTGATACGCTCTTGCCGGGCCCGACGTCATCGACCATCTTTTCGAGTTCTAGGCTTGTCACCACCTTCGGGTCCTTCGAATACTCGAACTCCGTCGGCGAATACGGCTCTGCCCCGGTCGCGAGCACGACCGCCCCCACCTCCAAATCAGATCCGTCAGTCAGGCGAGCGTGGTAATTTCCAACGAAGCCACTTATGTTCTCGACCTTGGTCGAGGTGTGCACCTTGGCCCCGCTGCTGCGTAGCTTCTCGAGCAAAGTCTCAACCAGGAAGGAGGACTTCACGCCCAGAGGCGCAATCTCACCGAGCTGATTCAGCAGGCCGCCGAGCACCGCATCCTTCTCTACCAAGTGGGTCTCGAAGCCTTGCTCCGCGAGGTTGGTGGCGGCGACGATCCCGGCTATTCCGCCGCCGACGACGAGCGCTTTCTGGGTGACAGGAAATCTCATCGCAGCGAGGGGTTTCATCTTGTTCGCCTTGAGAACGGCCATCTTAGTCATGTCCTTGGCCTTCTCGAGCGCACCCTCGCGGTCGTCCTTGTGCACCCACGAGTCCATGTTTCTTATGTTCGACATTTCAAGGAGGTACTGGTTGAGACCCGCCCTCTTGAGCGAACCTTGGAACGTTGGGTAGTGTGTCTTGGGAGAGCAGGCGCTGACGACCACCCTGTTAATCTTCTTCTCCCTGATTACACTGCTTATGTCGTTGAGCGTATTGGCAGCACAAGAGTAGGTCTGGTCTTGCGCGTGGACCACGCCAGGAAGGGTCCTCGCGTAATTCACGAGTTCCGGGACGTCCACGACCCCCGCTATGTTCGAGCCGCAGTGACACACGAACACCCCGATTCTGGGCTCTCCTTCTGTGCTCAGGGGGATCACGTTCAGCGGCTCCGGCCAGGACCTCCTCTTGAGATGCGTGAGCGCCTTTGCAACGGCCGCACCCGCTTCGAGCACGCTGTCCGGGATGTCCTTGGGCCCGGTGCTGCATCCTGCGAGGAACACCCCGTCCCTGGTGCTGGTGACGAACTCCCCGAACTCGTCCTTGGATTCGAAGAAGCCGTCGTCGGCGACCTCAACACCGAGTACCTTCGCGAGCGATTCGGTGCTCCTGGACGGGACGACGGCCGTGGCCAGCACGACCATGTCGTACTCCTTGTCCTTGTTGAGCTGCCCGCTCTGCGTGTCCTCGAATGACACCTTCAGCCGATTGCCAGCTGGCGTAACCGATGCCGGCCTTCCTCGAGTGAAGTTCACGCCGCTGTCGCGAGCCCGGTCGTAGAATTCGTCGAAACCCTTCCCGTAGGCACGGATGTCCATGTAGGCAACGTCCACGTTCTTGACCCCGTGGTCCTTCAGTTGGTAGGATTCCTTGATGCTGTACATGCAGCAAATCCGCGAGCAGTACCTTACGAACCGCTGGTCGCGGGAGCCCGCGCAGAGCACGAAGAGCACGTTCTCGGGGTGCTCTCCATCTGACGGCCTGACAACCTCGCCCAGACTTGGTCCCGAGGCCTGCAGCAGCCTCTCCAGCTCCATGGAGGTCAGGATGTCGGGATGCTTTCCGTAGTTGAATTCCGTCAGCAGCTCAGGATTGAGCAGGTCGAAGCCGGTGGCGACGATGACGGCGGCCACCCTTCTCTCAAGAAGCCTCGGCTTCATGTCGAAGTCGATGGCGTTGGGTCCGCAGGCGTCGGTACACCTGCTGCACGGCAGGTAGTTGGGTGGTTTGTTCAGACAGCTTTCTCCGTCGATGACGTATGCGCCTGGAACCGATTGCTCGATGGGGATGTAGATCGCCTTCCTGGCCGCCATCCCAACGTCAAATTCGTTCTTCTTGACGACGGGGCAGACCGGCACGCACTCGCCGCACCTTGTGCAGGCGTCAGTCACGAACCTTGGATTCTGCCTGATCACTGCCCTGAAGTCCCCTGCCTCCCCCTCGAGAGTCTGGACCTCGGCACCGGTCAGAAGCTCGATGTTGGGGTGAAGCCCAACCTCGCTCATCTTGGGCGACTCGATGCAGATGGAGCAGTCGAGCGTCGGGAAGTTCTTGTCCAGGACGGACATCTTGCCTCCAATCGTCGGCTCCTTTTCGACTAGGACGACCTTGGCCCCCGAGTTCGCTGCGTCCAGTGCTGCCTGGATTCCCGCTATCCCTCCCCCGATGATGAGAATGGCCTCTGGCTCAGGCAACCCTTCTCTCACCTCCTGTCAGCTCCATGATGTCGAATCCCGCCTCGAGGGCCTTCAGGTTCAGTTCCGTGGCCTTTGGAAATCTGTCTGCAACTGCCTTCCTCAACGAGTCCATGGTGACGGCGTTGGAGTTCGCCGCCAAGGCTCCTAGCAGCACGACATTGGCGAGTATCTTCCTGCCCAGCCTCTCGGCGAGCTCTGTGGCCGGTACCCCGATGACCTTCCTCTCATTCTTCACCTTGGCTGTGTCCACCAGCCTCTTCTCCACGAGCACTGTGCTGTCGGGCTTCAGTAGCTTCACATTCAGGTCTAGCCCTTCCTGATACATGGCCACAAGAATGTCCAACTTGGACACGTACGGATAGTCTATCTGGTCGTCAGACACTATCACATCCGCCCTCGACCATCCGCCCGTGATGTACGGGCTGTAGCCTTCTGTGACAACCGCTTCTTTGTTGTCGTACAGGACTGCTGCCCGTCCGAGTATGTGTCCGATGGTTATCGCGCCCTGTCCACCTAGGCCGGTAATGCGGAACTCCCACTTCATTGGTGTCCGACCCCGCTGGCTCTGAGCTGCATCTGGCGAAGAAGTTCCTGATACGACTCCCTCCTCTTGTCGACGAAATTCCCTACAACCAAAGGGTCTTCGGGATGCATCGTGATTGGCAAGGTGCGCAGGTCGGCGCCATCGTCCACTACCGACTTCTCCCGGAAGTACTTCATGGTATCCAGAGCCTCCGGGAAACCGTTGAGTTCACCGAATGTAGGAGGACATGGAGAGATCACCTCAAGAAATGTGAACCCCTCGACCTCCGTCATGCGGCGGATGGCTTTGAATAACTGGTTCGCGTGGATTGTCGTCCATCTGGCGACGAACGAGGCTCCAGCGGCCGCGACCAGGTAGGGTATGTTGAACGGCGACTCGACGTTTCCGTACGGAGATGTGTATGTCTTCGCCCCAGTGGGGGTGGTCGCGCCGTGCTGCCCGCCCGTCATCCCATAGTTGAAGTTGTTGACCATTATGACATTGATGTCGACGTTCCTCCTGGCAGCGTGTATCAGGTGGTTTCCTCCTATCGTGCTTATGTCGCCATCGCCGGCGATTACAAATATCTCCAAGTCAGGGTTTGCAACGGACATTCCTGTCGCGAAAGCTATGGCCCTTCCGTGAGTTGTGTGGTATGAGTCGAGGTCGAGATACCCAGCGAACCTCCCTGTGCACCCTATCCCTGATATTGCGACTTGCCTCTCAGGAGGAATGTTAGACTTCTCAAGCACGCGTGTGTAGGCCTCCAGCACTATGCCAATCCCGCAACCCGGACACCAGATGTTGGGGAGCCTATGAGCCCTGATCAGCCGATCTCTCGAGTGAGCACTGACCTTGATCTCCCTGCCACCTGCTGCGAGCTGCGGCGTGGTCAAGCAACCAACTCCAGGGCGTCGGTTATCGTGCGAGGCTCGATGAGAGTGCCAGGCGCCAAGTTCACGCCCACCACTGGGCACTTGGAGTTCTCCCTGATTGGATGGATCATCTGACCGTAGTTGATTTCGGGGACGACTATGGTGTTGACTCTGCTGCTTATTTTCTCGACGATCTTGTCAGGGAAAGGCCAGGGAGTGATCAGCCTGAGGAGACCCGCCTTGATCTGTTTTGACCTAGCGGCCTTCACCGCGGACAGGGCGGAACGCGCCGTGGAGCCGTAGGCAATCACCACGACATCGGCGTCGTCAACTAGGTATTCCTGCCATCTCCAGATTTCGCTGGCGTGGTTCCTTATCTTGCCCAGGAGATGGGCCATCATAGCCTGCGAGACCGAGTGCTCGGTGCTCGGATATCCCCTCGAATCGTGCGTCAAGCTCTCAACGTTGACCCTGCAACCTGTCCCCGCTATTGGCATCGGGACGAAGTCCCGCGAGTAATCGAAAGGAAGACCGAGGTCTGACGACCCGGGAGGCTTGGCCGCCAGCCTCTCCACGATCTCTATCTCCTCAATGGGCGGGACGCGCAGTCGCTCTGACATCATTCCAACAACTTGGTCGGCCATCACGAACACGGGCGTCCTGAACTTCTCCGCAGTGTTGAACGCCTGAATCGTAAGGTCGAAGAATTCCTGAACGCTGCTCGGACAGTACGCGATCATCTCCGTGTCCCCATGGGTGCCCCACCTTGCCTGCATCATGTCGCCCTGCCCGACAAGTGTGGGAACCCCGGTACTCGGACCTCCCCTCTGCACGTTCACAACCACCGACGGGGCCTCCATCATGAACGCGAGTCCAATGTTCTCCATCATGAGGCTGAATCCTGGACCAGAGGTTGCAGTCATCACCTTGCTTCCGGCGTAGGACGCGCCGACCAGCGCCGCCATGCTTGCAATCTCGTCCTCCATCTCCACTGCATAGCCGCCGACCTGCGGAAACCTTGTGCAGGCCCTCTCGAATATCTCAGAAGAAGGCGTTATCGGATACCCGGCGAACAGCCTGCAGCCGGCCATGATGGCTGCTTCGACGCACGCGAAGTTGCCCATCATGAAGTACGTGCCCGGGCTCAGGACTCCGCCGTTCTTGCTCATTGTCCCGGATTCACCACCGACGTGAATATCGCGAAGTCTGGGCAGAGCCAGGTGCACATGCCACAGTCCACGCAATCATTCTCCTTTCCCTTCTTGACCCTGGGATGACGGTAACCATTCGCGTTGGTCTCATCGGAGAGCTCTAGAACATCCTGGGGGCAGAATGTCCAACAGTAGTCGCATTCCTTGCACCGTTCTGGGATTACGTAGACTCTTGCAACTGGCCTGACGAATCGTGCGGCGTTGATTGGCTCTCTGGTTATGGAGGTGGCCTGCAGCGCTACGTTCCTCCTCACAGACACTGGGAGTGTGTACTGGAGGCCTTTCATCAAGAAATTCTTGTTCTTGGACGACTAATCATCTTTTATTAGCCAAATTGGTCAATTGAGCAAATATTCGAACCTATCGAGCATTGAGGCGGCTTCCATTGTCAGAAACCATCGCGACGTGAACACTGAAACCCACGAGTCTTAGCCTTGCGTCGAGTTGGCCTGTCGTAGTCCCCTCAACCCAGCAGACGTTGTCCCCTGCCAACTATGTAGACCGCGGCCACGACTACGGCCGAGACAGTTGCACGGCTGCGCTCAGTGCCTGGTCACGAACGTCCTAGGCCATCCTTCGCTACTGATTTTGGCCGATTCTTGTGGTGCGGGGGGTGGGATTCGAACCCACGAACCCCTGAGGGACGAGGTCCTAAGCCTCGCGCCGTTGACCAGGCTGGGCGACCCCCGCAGCAGGGGTACCAGCCAAGTTCTGAAACTATAATGGTTTGCTGGCCCTCCGCCAGAGCAGAAAGCTGGCGGCGCAAGCTATGAGGAAGATGGCAGTCGCCGCCTCGAAGATACCTGGCAACCCCCTTACAGTGTGTGCGATCCCTGCGACAACTGTCCCAACCGCGCTTCCCAAGCTCAGCATCACGCTGTACAGGCCCATCGCAGAACCTCTCATATCTCCCCTGGCCCGGTCGCCCACTGTCGCAAGGATGGTTGGGACGAGCGCCGAGGTGAGTATGGCGAAAGCGCCTATCACTGGAAGGTTCGAAATGACAACTTCGAGACCCCTCGGAAACGTCAGTCCCACAGACACCAGAAGCCCACCGAGGCCCACGACGCCTACCAAAAGGACCCTTGTCCTGCCAATGACGTCCGACAGAGCTCCGAATCCAATCGAACCGACGCCAAGAATCACGACCCCGACGAAGAGGAGGTTCGCCGTGGCGCCTCCCCCAACCCCCACCCTGGCGAGAGCCCTGGGCAAAAAGAAGACGATACCGAGGAGGAGTGTGATGCTGAACCAGATGGGGAGTATGGCCTTTGACCTTTCGTCGATTGCCTTGAACGGGTTGAGGCTCATCTCGACCCCGCGGGGCAAGTGGGGCGGCTCCCGGAGGATGATTAACGAAACCACGAAAGCGGCAACCACGGCTCCGCCGGTGACGAAGAAGGCGTATCCCAAGTTGGCGAAGAACACGGCCTCGAATCTCCCCCCGAGGAGGAGACCCAGCGCATAGCCGCCGATATTGGCGAAGTCGAAGGTGCCCATTCCTGTGCCCCTGTTCCTTTCGACGGTGAGGTCAGTTATCATCGTCAGGGAGGAAACTGTGACGCCGGCTGCGCCTATCCCCATCAGCGCGTGAATCGCAGAGACGACGTAGATGTCCCTCGTCAGACCCACCGTGGCGATCAGAAGTCCCATGTAGCAGAGGGAGACGGTGAAGACCAGCTTCCTCCCCCTGACATCGCAGAGTCGACCCATTGGCAGCGCCGCGGTTGCCTCGAAGATTGGGTACAGCGCGAGCGAGCCAGCCGTTGCCAGGTCCGACGACCTTGCGATGTACAACGGGAAGAGGATAATGATGACGCCAAACCCGACCCTGGATACGAGCATGGCGATGTAGAGGATCGCCAACCCCCTCTTGGTGGTGCTGGCTTTCTCCATGGTTCGACGACCCCGCGGACCTACTAATTAACCAGCGAACACGATTGCTAGTGCGCGGCCCGCTTCTTCTTCTCTTCGAGTTCCTTGAGCTTCTTCCATCGCGACGTCTCTTTCTTGGCGTCGAATTCGCCCAGTGGGGCCTCGGACTCGACGAAGCCGTGGTTGATCTCGAAGGTCCTCTTGACCATCTCCTCCGCCTTCTCGTTCCTCCGTAGGAATCGGACCGAGAGATTCCTCCTGTCGAGGACGACGTATTCGAACCCGCTCTGCTTCTTCAGCTCATCGACAGCGCACTCCATAGCGTACTCGTTCCCGAAGAGGCCCCTGATCTCCCACTGCTTGGCCATGGGACTGGTCATCATCGAGCGCAGGATAAAACGCTACCGTTTCTGGGATCGTTCGCTTTCACATACGATTCCATTCGGAGCGTTGGCAACCTCAGTCCAACCTGCTCTCCCACCTTCAGGCGTGGTGGGAGTGTGCAGGTATTCATCCTTCAACAGCTGCCAAGAGGCGTCCGCACTCACGGCAAACGGTTGGCCGCACAGGCGCAGTCCACGACAGAGTATCGCCAGCGAGGCGAGCCTGTCCCTGTCGTAGTCCACGCCGCATTTGACGCACCTGCTCACAGCCCAAGCCGGGTGCTCCAGGTTTCCACCGCAGACGGGACACTCTGACGAGGTCCCCCTCGGGCTCACGTAGATGGTGCGATTCGGCGACTTGTATTCTACCATCGATTGGTAGAGTCGGTATGGCCATCTGTTCAGATAGGTCCTGAACTCCCTGCTCTTCGTCTCTCCGTTTCTCCTGATTCCCTTGAGGTTCTCGAAGACGAATGTTGTATCTGGATTCCTCCTCACCTGCTCCGTTGACAATTTATGGAGAACATCCTTGACCCTGTTCCTTTGCCTCCCTCTAGTCCCCATGAGCTTCTTTGCTCTCTTCTGGGGGTTCTTGATATGTTTCTGCATCATCCTTCTCCTCCTCGAGAAGTCGTTCTGAATCCGCACTATCTCCTTGATTGGTTGCGTCTCCACGCCAACCAGTGCAGGCTGATTGCTCAGGGATACCCTTGTAGAGTCAATGGTCTTGAAGTTGAGGTCTGAGGCCGCAAGCCTCTCTCCCAGAGGCTTCTTCTCGCCATTGCTGACGATGAATGTCAGGCAGACCTTCCTGTCCGTGATGAGGAGCTCCGAAGCCTTCCCCGTGCTGTACTCTTCGTAGTGCTTGTTTGAAGTCTTGATTGGAAGCCAGACGTACTTGTTCGGCTGGACTGTGATTCTGATACTTCCATCAACAATCTTGAACAGCTCCGAATCAATTCTCATCGCCAGCTTCTTCACCTCGGGTATTCTGAATTCACCATAGCGGTTCTTCCTGTACGAGCGAAGCAGGGCGATGGCTGCCCTACAGACTGGGTTGATGTGATGCCTTGCGTATGAATATCGGGAGTTGAACCATTCCTTGGCCTCTCTCCTGAGAGTTATCGGAGATGGAATCCTGCCCGAGTCCCTTGCCATATCTCTGTATGCCACTTGGAGGGCGTATCGAATCGCCTCCCGCATATCAACGAGGTATCGCGTCACCTCTTCGGGCTGTTCCTGATTCCAGACGATTGTCCTTTTCTCTCCCCTCGACTTCCAAGGGTGCCCCAAGCCTGCTTCTCCAATACTTTGGTTAATCGAGTGCTCTTAAGCACCCCCACGATACCAACTATACATTATCGCGTGTGATTGTACGCCTTTTCGTTTAGCTGTTGCGAAACCCCTTTGCTCGCCCGAGCTGCTCCGCCAATTCGCCCGCGGTGCGCGCAGGCAGCTTGCAAGCGAAGTTCTGGCAGACGTACGCCACCGGCTTCGGCCCCGGAGTCCTCCCCTCCAGCAGGGGCGTCAGTCTGGAGAGTCTTCCAAAGTGTTCCTTCGTTGCCGTGACGAGCACGGAGTCAGGGATGTAGACCTTCGTCGCCTCCCGCGCCATCTGTCTCGTACTTGCCTTGTCCTTGCCAGTGATGACAACCTCGCGCATCCCGTTCAGAAGCATGTCTGCCGCTCCGAGCAAGTATGTGTGGGAGGTGGGCTGTCTTTCGAGGCGGTAAGCGAGCTGGCGGAGCGCCTTCTCTGCTTTCTCCCTCAGAGCGTCTTCCCCGGTGATTGCCGAGAGCCTCGTCAGTACGACAACTGCAGAGGAGCTCCCCGACGGGACTGGACCGTCGTGGTCATCCCTTACCCTGGCTGGGATCGAGTCCACGCTCATGAAGAACGAGCCACTCCCTTCTTCCCAGAATAGCTCCACCATCCTCTTTGACAATGCAAGCGACTCCTCGAGCCACTGAGGTTCGCCCGTCGCCTCAAACAGGTCCAGCAGGCCCTCTGCAAAGAATGCGTAGTCCTCCAGCACTCCCGGAATTGCTGCCTCTCCGCCTGCGTACCTTCTGAACAGCGACCCCTCGCGTCTGTTGGTCGTCAAGATGAACTTGGCTGCCTTCCTTGCCGCGGCGAGGTACGTCTCGTCCTGAAGCGTGCGGCCTGCTTCGGCGAGGGCCGAGATGGCGAGCCCGTTCCAGGACGTCAGGACTTTGGTGTCGGTGGCAGGCCTGGGCCTCTTCAGCCGGGCCTCGTAGAGTTTCGACTTCCATTCCCGCATGCTCTTCTCGAGGCCCTTCGTGTCTACACCGAATCTTGAGGCAGCCTCCTCGAGAGAATGGGCCGTGTTGAGGAGGGACTTGCCTCCCTCGAAGTTCCCGTTTCTGGTGACTCCGTAGACATAGCAGAAGACGTCGGAGGCCCCGCGACCCACGACGCGTTCGACATCCCCGGGCGTCCAGGCGTAGTAAACACCCTCTCCCTCGTCGGTGTCAGCATCCTGGGCAGAGTAGAAGGCGCCCTCAGTGGAGGCCATCTCCCTAATCATCCACCCCAGCGCATCGGTGGCGGCAGACGCGTACTGCTGGGCGCCCGTGACGCGGAAGGCGCGGAGATAGACGCGGGCGAGCAGCGCATTGTCGTAGAGCATCTTCTCAAAGTGAGGCACAAGCCACAGCCTGTCAGTGGAGTACCTGTGGAACCCCCCACCGACGTGGTCCCTTATTCCGCCTCTCCCGATTTCGTCGAGCGTCTTCGTGACCGCCTTGAGGGCGAGCTCCTTCCCCGTCCTGAAGTTGTACCTCAGGAGGTATTCTAGGTACAGCGGAAGGGGGAACTTTGGGGCCCCGCCGAACCCGCCGTGCTCGGTGTCAAACGAGGCAGCCAGCTCAGCGTAGGCCTCGTCGAGGACTGACTTCGTCAGTTCTTTCTCCGCAGACGGTTCTTCTTGGAGAGCACCGGCAACCTGCTCTGCGTTCCTCGACACCTCGCCCTTGTTGTCATTCCAGAGCTTCGCTACGAATTCAAGGACCTGCATGAAGCTCGGCATGCCCTGGCGCGGGTTCGGAGGGAAGTACGTCCCTCCGTAGAACGGTCTGAGGTCCGGTGTAAGGAAGACGGTCAACGGCCAGCCTCCGCCGCCTGTCATCGCCTGCACCGCGTTCATGTAGTAGGCGTCGAGTTCCGGCCTCTCCTCCCTGTCGACCTTGATTGGGATGAAATGCTTGTTCAGGTACGCGGCAGTCTCCTCGTCCTCGAAGGATTCCCTCTCCATCGCATTGCACCAATGGCAGGAAGAGTAGCCTATGCTGAGGAATATTGGCTTCCCGTCGTTCTTGGCTCTTGCAAGTGCTTCGTCGTTCCAGGTATACCAATCAACTGGGTTGTACGCGTGCTTGAGCAAGTACGGGCTTTTCTCCTTGATTAGCCTGTTCGGTTTCCTCTGGGATTCCATATCTGGTTTTCCTGCCTAACAGCCTATAGACTGTCCTTTTCGACCTGTTCAAAGATTTTGCTATTTCCTCTATCGTCAAACCTTCTCGTCTCATCATCACTGCGTTGGCTGTGACTCTTTCAAATGCTCGCACCCGCTTGGCCTTCCTACACTTCCTCTTCCGGTACTCTTCGATCGCACTTAGGACGTAAGCGTCCCTCTCCAGTTCCAATTGTCGACGGAATCTGCGGTAGGAGCCAAGCGAATGCTTTGGGCTATGCGATGCATGCAAGACAATCGACCTCGCTAAGACTTTCTCCCTGTGCCTCAGATTCAGTTTACGGAGGAGGTTCAGCGCCTTTACACCCCTTACAGAGACCTCATAGATTAGTGCGCCGCGCGAGTATTCACGGGCTTCAAGATTCGCTGGGTATCCTCTGCACCTCAAACGATGATGGAGAAGCTGCATTATCTGCCGGTTGGTATTGCTTATCGTCAAGACTGGATATGCTGTGTCACCCCTCCTAGTCAGACCCACGTGCCCCTCCGAATCAGTGAGTCCTGAGAGAGTGGAATAGAACAGCCTCGAACTCGACAATCCTTTCTTTACCAAGTCCTTAGCTTGGAAGAGGAATGAAAACGCCCTGTCGAGGTTGTACGTTACTCGCCAAGCTACTACACGTCCACTCCTTATCGGGTACCTGATTTGCTTCCCGTACTCGTTGAACAATCCCGTAACTAGGTCAATCTGAGCAGGATGTGTCGAGGATGCCTCTATGCGAACCTTTCTTCCATGCTTGCTTACGTGGAAATCACCGAATGCTAGGGCCGCGACGTAGGCTCGGTCCTTCCTATCGTGAACCCGGAATGGTTTCACTCGCTCTCGTTCCTGATCTCTTCTCAGTACTTTAGCCCCACAGTTAGGGGGTGGAATTGCTTAACTAGTTGAACATCAGGGATATTAGCAAGTTCGGGCGGCCTCGGGAACTGACGTCGTGCGATGCAGGCGACCACTGAACCGGGGCTGGAGCTTTGGCAGAGCATCAGGACGGTCTACAGGACAGCGCTGAAAAGGCTCAACGCAAGGTTAGCGAAAGAGAAGATCTCCTTCTCACAGTATAGCGTCCTCCTCGCTCTCTCACGGAACGGGCCGATGCCGATGAGCAGGCTCGGGGAGCACATGCTCGTCGCCCCAGCGAACGTAACCGGACTTGTCGACAGGATGGAGTCGAAGGGCTTCGTTAGGCGGAGGCGAGACAGGAAGGACAGAAGACTCTACGTGATTGAACCTACCCAGGAGGGGTCGCGGATCTTCAAGAACATCTCCAGCAGGTTCGTCAAGTACGCGAGCAGCCTGAGCTCAACCTTGAGCCCTGGAGAACTGGCCTCAGCGCTCTCGGCGCTCCGAAAAGTCAGGGAAAAGGTCGCCGAGTCGACTGAAATCTAGGGGAAGGACTTTGGACTACAAGTGGACGGTGCTCACGGTAACAACAGTCGGCGTGCTCATGAGCGGAATCGACTCTCGCATCGTTGTCATCGGGCTCCCGGTGGTTGCTTCCGCCCTTCACGCGGATGCGGAGCAGGCGATCTGGTTCACTCAGTCATACACAATCGGAAGCACCATCGCGCTTCTCTTCATCGGGAGGGTGAGCGACATGTTCGGCAGGGTGAAGATCTACGCGGTGGGGTTCGCCGTCTTCACCGCCGGGTCCCTCCTCACCTCAGTCTCCGTCTCGCCCGACTTGTTCATCTTCTTCAGGGTCCTCCAAGGGCTCGGATCCGCTGCCCTCTTCGCTAACAGCGCGGCCATTATCACTGACGCATTCCCGTCCGGCGAGCTGGGCCTCGCCCTCGGCACGAACCAGGTAGCGTTCAGGGTGGGCGCGATGTTCGGGCTCACAATCAGTGGACTGATACTGTCGATTCTGGATTGGAGGTTCCTCTTCTACATCAACATACCCGTCGGAATCTTCGGCACGCTCTGGGCGAGGAGGCAGCTCAGGGAACTCGGTCAGACGGAGAGGAGCGCCCCGATGGACTGGCCCGGGTTCTTCTCGTTTACGACCTTCATCACTACTCTCCTGCTGGCACTGACGTACGCGGCGTACGGAATAGGCGAGGAGTCGGTAGTAGTCGCACTGCTGGTTGTGTCTTTTGTGAGCCTCGCCGCCTTCGTGGCCGTCGAGCGCAGAACTGAGCGTCCGCTGCTCGACCTCCGCCTCCTCGGAATAAGAGAGTTCACAGGGGGAGTGGTCACGCAACTGCTCAACGCCATAGCCTTCGGCGCGTTCATACTTCTCATCAGCCTCTACCTCCAGCTCGTCGAGGGGCTATCACCCTTTCAGGCAGGCATAGCCATCGTTCCCTTCGACCTGGCTTTCCTGCTCGTGGGGCCACTCAGCGGGCGCCTCTCAGACAAGTTCGGGGTCCTCCCGTTTACGACGGCCGGCCTCGCAACAGTGAGCATCTCCCTCTACCTTTTCTCCACCACAGGCCCGTCCGCCCCCTACTCCCTCCTGCTCGTCTACCTCGTCATCTGTGGATTCGGCATGGGTCTCTTCTCGTCCCCCAACATGAGCTCGGTGATGGGGTCTGTCCCTGGGCCCAGGAGGGGGGTTGCTTCAGGCCTCAGGGCGACGTTCTTCAACGTGGGGCTGACGCTCAGCTTCAACGTCGTTATCCTTGTGATGACCTTCTTCCTTCCGTACTCGCTCATCACCTCGATCATCTCTTCCACCAACATATCGTCGATTGCGTCATCGGCCAGGGTTCTGTTCGCCGACGGCCTTGACAAGGCGTATCTTGTACTGGCCGTGGTCAACACAGTCGCCATCATACCTTCGCTTCTGAGGGGTCGTCGGGTGGCCCTCAAGCCAGCGGGAAATTCAAATACAGGCCAGCTCGGCTCGGAGACAACTGATTGAGATGGCCGCGAATGACTTCGCTGTCGTCCGCAAGAAGGTGGACACCCCTGAAGGCAGGGCGTGGAGCTACAGCCCGCTCGCACTGAAGGGTCTCGGCTACGACGTCGAAGCTCTTCCGTACTCCATGAGAGTGCTGCTTGAGAACGCTCTGAGGAATTCCGGAAGAGTGCCCGGTGCCGAGGAGGCGGCTATGGCTCTGGCCGAGTGGCCAAAGAGCATCGGGGAGGAGCTCCCATTCATGCCCTACCGTGTCCTCCTTCAGGACTACACGGGCGTGCCACTCGTGGTCGACCTGGCTGCGATGCGAGACGCAGCCAAGAGGGCGGGCATGCAGCCGAAGACTGTCAACTCGAACGTCCCCGTCGACCTGGTCATCGACCACTCGGTGCAGGTGGACGCGTGGAGCAGCGGCGTCGCTCTCAACTTCAACTTGGAGAAGGAGTACGAGCGCAACTCGGAGCGCTACTCGCTCCTCAAGTGGGCGCAGTCCTCATTCACTGGGATGCGCGTCTTCCCCCCCGGAAAGGGCATCTGCCACCAGGTCAACCTAGAGTACCTCTCGAAGGTCGTGACCACGGCCAAGTCGGGGGGCGGCCTCGAGGCTTTCCCAGACACGCTCGTCGGCACCGACTCTCATACAACCATGGTGAACGGGCTTGGCGTCTTGGGCTGGGGAGTCGGCGGGATCGAGGCTGAGGCCGTCATGCTGGGCGAGCCCTACCACATGCCGATCCCGAAGGTACTCGGAGTGAGGTTCACAGGGCGCCTCCAGGAAGGAGTCACACCCACAGACATGGTCCTGACCGTGACAGAGAGGCTCAGGGAGAAGAACGTGGTGGGCTCCTTCGTCGAGTATTTCGGCGAGGGCTACAGGGCGCTCTCCGTCCCCGACCGGGCGACGATAGGGAACATGTCACCCGAATACGGCGCCACCGTCGGGTTCTGCCCGGTTGACGAATCGACACTAGCGTATCTGCTCGGGACTGGAAGGGAGAAGCGCCACGTAGAGTTCGTCAGAGACTTCGCCAGACAGAACGGCTTCTTCGCCGAAGGGTCGGAACCGAAGTACTCGGAGGTCATGGTCGTTGACCTGGACAAGATCGAACCCTCCATAGCCGGCCCCAGGAACCCGGAGGAGAGGCGGGCGCTCAAGTCCGTCCCAACCTTCGCAGTGGACTTCCTCCACCGTTATCGAGCCGCTTCTCCAGCTGGGTCGGGAGCCGGAGGCGCAACGTCCGCTTCAGGCGCTCAGGTAGTGCTCCAGCAAAGGAAGTTGCAGGGGGCGCCGCTCGAAGACGGGACAGTTGTGATCGCAGCGATAACAAGTTGCACGAACACGTCCAACCCCACGGTCATGGTAGGCGCAGGTCTTATCGCGAAGAAGGCTGCCGAGAGAGGCCTTTCCCCGAAGCCATGGGTGAAGGCGAGCCTAGCGCCGGGTTCTACTGTAGTCACCGACTACCTCCGGAACTCTGGGCTTTTGCCGTACCTTGACAAGTTGGGCTTCAACATCGTTGGGTATGGCTGCACTACCTGCATAGGCAACAGCGGTCCCCTTTCCCCAGAGGTCGAGAGGGAAATCATCGAGCGTGACCTATACGCAGTGGCGGTCCTCTCGGGCAACAGAAATTTCGACGGCAGGATTCATCCACTTGCAAAGGGGTCGTTCCTGATGTCGCCGATGCTCGTCGTCGCCTACTCCCTTGCGGGAAGAATCGACTTCGACTTCTACAACTCGCCGCTCGGCGTGGACAAGACGGGAGAGAAGGTCTTCCTCAGTGACCTGTGGCCGAGCCAGGGTGAGATTAAAGAGGCGGCCGAAAGGTCGCTGAGCCCCGACCTCTACCGGAGGCGCTACGAGGGTGCGATGAAGGGGGACGACAAGTGGAACGCCCTGGCCTCATACACGGACGACCTCTATCATTGGCAGGAGGACTCCACCTATATCCGGCAGCCCCCCTGGTTCGACGAGTCGCAGACGAAATCTGCCAAGGCAGAAATTCGTGCCGCCAGGGCGCTTGCTCTTCTCGAGGACAAGGTCACGACAGATCACATCTCGCCAGCTGGGACCATAGCGGTAGACAGCCCTGCAGGAAAGTATCTACTGGGTAGGAAAGTGGACATGATCCACTTCAGCACGTATGGAAGCAGAAGGGGCAACCACGAGGTGATGGTTAGAGGAGGTTTCAGCAACATCAGGCTCAGGAACGCTCTCGCTGGCGGGAAGGAGGGTGGTTGGACAAGGCACCTCCCCAGCGGCGAAGTGACATCAATCTTCGACGCTTCGGGGCGTTACCAGCGGGAGGGCGTCCCACTCATCATCCTGGCAGGAAAGCAGTACGGTTCCGGCAGCTCGAGGGACTGGGCCGCGAAGGCCCCGAAGCTCCTCGGCGTCAGAGCAGTCATCGCCGAGAGCTTCGAGAGAATCCACAGGAGCAACCTGATCGCGATGGGAGTGCTCCCGCTCCAACTCATGGAAGGCGAGAACTGCAAGACACTTGGGCTGACTGGCGAGGAGACCTTCGACATTACCGGCATCTCGGCGATGAAGGGCCCGAAACAATTGGTGGACGTCATGGCGAGGGGAAAGGCCGGCGAGAAGAGGTTCAAGGTGATGTGCAGGGTGGACAACGCCACGGAGATGCGCTATATCGAGAGCGGCGGCGTCCTGCCGTTCGTCTTCTCAAGACTGCGCAATACTGTACATTGACGTAACTGTTTTATCAAGCTCCGTGAGGCCGCACGCCGATGCAGGAACCACTCGTGTACGTAGACGGAGAATTCATGGCGAAGTCGAAGGCGACCGTGTCCGTGTTTGACCATGGACTTCTCTACGGCGACGGTGTCTTTGAGGGCATCAGGGCCTATAACGGAAGCGTCTTCCGCCTCGACGACCACGTCAGGAGGCTCTACGAGTCTGCGAAGGTGATCCGTCTGGAAGTGCCTCTCACTCAACACGAGATGGGCGAGGTTATCCTCGAGACCCTTAGGAAGAACCAACTTCGCGACGCTTACATCAGGGTGGTGTTGACCAGAGGAACTGGTGACCTGAGCGTCGACCCCGCGACTTGCAGGACGCCCACTGTCTTCGTGATAGCGGAGCCGGTGCAGAGCATTCTTGGGCCGAAGGAGCCACGCGTGTTCAAACTTGCGATCTCGTCAGTGAGGCGGGACTCAGTCGACGCCACTTCTCACGAAATCAAGTCCTTGAACTACCTGAACAGCATCCTCGCGAAGATGGAAGCGAGCAGGGTGGCCGCGGATGACGCGATCATGCTGGACCACAGGGGGTTTGTGTCGGAGGCGAGCGCAACGAACGTGTTCCTCGTCAAGGACAACAGGGTCTCTACACCCTCATCGGCAGCCGGGATACTCCACGGGATTACGAGGGCCAGAATCATCAGGCTCTGCTCGGACCTCGGAATCGAGGTCTCCGAGAGAGACATCACACCCTTCGACCTCCTCACTGCTGACGAGGTGTTCCTCGTCGGGACGAAGGCAGAGGTAGTTGCCGCGGGCTCAATCAACGGGGTCAAGATAGGGACTGGGACTGCCGGGCCCGTGACAAGGAAGCTGCTGCAGGAATTCAGCCGGATTGTGAGGAGACCGGAGGAAGGTACCGCGATTTACGAGGCCGAGTCTGTCAACCTCTAGAACTTCGTTTCGTCATATTGCGAGGATTCCGCAGGAAAGAGATTGCAACGTCTCGGTTCCTTCGCGGAAGGATTCTGTCTGCGGAGCGAAGCCTGAGCATATCGCAAGGGCAGGGGTGGGGAAGCCACATGCAAACAACAACCGAATCGAGAGGTTGAACGGGACGCTTAGAGAGCGCGTCAAGGTTCAGCGTGGGTGGAAGTCAATGAAGACTCCCATAGCGGAAGGCCAAAGGATTCACTATAACTTCGTGAAGCCACACATCGCACTTGAGGGACAGACCCCCGCAGAGGTTGCGGGAATCGATATCGAGGGAGAAAACAAGTGGATGGAATTGCTCAAGAGGGCTATCGAAAAAAGACCAAGCTTCAGGTGGTTCCGACAGCTAACCCTTGCGTCGTTCGACCACTTGCGGGATTGTTGAGATGAGGGGCTGGATTCTGCTCCAGATTTCAGACGAGCCATACCAATAGTCATCGACCCACGTCATAATCTTCTGATGCTCCAATTCGTCGAGAATCGATGACAGGCGTAAGTCTGAGAAACTCTTGCTATACCACTTGTGATACAACCTCAGAAGGGAGTCTTCGTTCCTGTAGAGCATGCGCTCCGCTTGGATTGATGGCGCGTAGTAACAAGTCGCCATGTGCAGGTATGTCTCGAATCTGGACACTCTGAAGACCTGCCGAATCATGTGGTAGTAGTCTTTCATTATGTATGCGACCACATGATTTACGAAATGCTCCGTTCCCTCTCCTGCGGTCTCCTTTTCCATTTCGGTGAAAAGATTGGAATAGGTGAATCCTCTGTCTGACCGCTGAAGGAGTTTGATGTCCACAAGGAAGTTGATCCACCTAAGCATCTTCCTAGGGTCTGGTTCCTTTGTTAACTGCTCATTCGTAATCTCATGCTTCCCCTTCTTAGCCAGCCACCTGATTACGAGTACGATTGGGTTAATGGAGTCCTTGAACGCGCCAAGTGGAGCCAGTTCTTCTGATGATGTGGAAAGGATGATTTGTTGTGCCGTCTCGCGCCACTGCTCAAGACGAGACCGCAATCGCTCAACCAATTCCTCTCTGGGGGTCGCTTCGATGCGGTTGTCGTCGGTCAGCCTTATCTCGCCCAAGTCTCTCAGCGTCAGGAACTTGACGAATGATTGGTTATTCTTGTCATCACGGATTCTGCGTGGATAGTCTGACTTCAGTTCGGCGACCCAGAACTTTTGGTTTGCATAGTAGAGGGGGTCAGCTACGGTAATCGTGTCGCCATAGTTCCTATCGACATATCTCCTAATCTTCCGCACAGGTTCGCTCATCATGCGTAATCCCCCAGTTCCCTCTGCTGAGGTCTCTCGGTGACTTTGGCTCGGATAAGGATTCTGTCGGAGTTCTCCCACTGCTTCATGAACTCGCTCGTGGTGTATTCACTCTTAGGGTCATCAGGCTCAGGGTCGTTCACCTTAACCCTCAAGTCATCATCCGTTGTCGCCTTGATAACGACTGAATGGCTGAGTTCCAATGCACGATTGGGCTTCATCCACGCAATCACAGGTCTTCCACCTTCAAGCTCTCCCTTGATGTCGTCGAACACGGCAAAATCCCTCCAGTCAAATTCGAGCCGATGAGCCCCTCCCACGAGGATTCGGTTCACCCCAGTCACGCCATCCAACGATGTTCCGCTGTCGTCATAGCCCATCGCCTTCTTAAGTGCATCCATGTGGGGATTCGGCAAGTCTGGGTATATCGCCGAGTAAAACTCGATGACCATCTTGACACATGCAGGAACACAACCAACATCATCGTCTCCCTGACTGACAAGGGGGACATCGATGTCAGGCAATTTACCCCGCGCGAGGGGTTCATTGTTATATCCCTTCCATAGGGCTCATGGTCGGTCGCTTCTCATCAATCCGAAAGACCCTCGCCATCACCCGCAACGCAACATGGAGCGAAAATCACCCATAGATTCAACAGAACCCTTTCATCGGTTCTGTTGCGTTAACTCAGGCCAGTCCTTCGGCACCAGTCGTGCAACAGTCAGGCTCAGTCAAACCCTCGGGACTCGCTCCGCAATCCTCTGCCTGTCAAGCGTCGGGACTCGGCTCGGTAATTGTCTACGCGGGTTCAACAATCCGAAAGAGAACCTCGATGTAGAGGACTATCAGCACACCTACGGCAACCAAGAATTCGGCGTTCGCAACGCTCCTCACCGCGCTCTCAAAATCTCGGAACTTGAGGTGGTTCTCAGTCAACGGGATGAAGAAATCCCAAGAATAGGCGAAGGCCAAGACGCTGACATAAGCAGAGAAAATGAGAATCAACCCCCCGAGAGTGAAGTTGATGTCTTGGTCGATTCCCAAAGGGTCAGGGGAAGGAATCTTGAGCGGAAAGGGAAGGGACGCAGAACTTCTAAGAGTGTAGTATGCCACGATGCTCGCAGCTACTCCCACGGCAATCAAGAGTTTGACTTCGTCCCTTTCAGCCACACTTTGGGGTTTTGAGATTGAAAGGCACTCCCCTTTGGATTAGGGTCGTCAACGCGCTCGGCTACGTAGGCGTGATAATTATCATTTTGGTGACGATACTGCTGATGCTTACAATCGTCGGGATAAGACTATGACTTCGCGAGATACTCGCTCAAGATGTATCGAACGGTCTCAGGTATCGAGTCAAGAGCCCTTTTCTTCCGCTCTATCTCCAGCCTCTTCTCCATCTCCTCTGTCATGGCGACATTATATCGCTTCTGCATCGGCTCTCCCCTTGTCGGCCTCGGTATTTAACTATGTGTGTATAGGTGTCAATAGGGACAACGCTAATATAGGTGCTAATACACACCTATGGACACATGACACCCGCGCAAATCGACAGGGCGGAGATGGGCGAGGAAGAGGACGATTCCGAGGCTCGCCAGAACTCTTGGGAGTTGATGGACAGATGACAACTCCCGTTTTTGATTCAAGACAGTCGCGGGGGAGCGCAATCGCCAAAGTCGAGGCCAACGTTGTCAGGGTCAGCCAGTTCGAGTATCACGTGAAGTCTCAATCAGGGGACGCGTGGTATGTCGTCGTCTCGACAGAGGCGGGTTGGTCTTGCTCCTGCCCCGACTTTGCTTTCAGAGGCGTGAAGTGCAAGCACCAGTTCGCGGTTGAACTCTCGCTTCAGATTCGTCGGCGAATAGAGAACGCGAGGCGCGTCGTGCCTCTTGACTACCAGTCGTGCCTTAGCTGTGGCTCCGAACGCATCAAGAAGGACGGCCTACTCCACAACAGGGGAGGCAACATTCAGCGCTTCGAGTGCCTATCATGCGGTAAGCGGTTCTCCAAGAACTTCGGATTCGAGCGCATGAGGTCGAACCCGAAGGTTATCACGCTTGCGATGCAGATGTATTTCGGAGGCGAGAGCCTTCGGAACGTGCAGAAGTCTCTGAGGCTCCAAGGCGTGACCGTCAATCATACGACGGTCTATCGGTGGATTCAGAAATACACGGGACTGATGGACGAATATCTCAAGGACTTCACCCCGCAAGTCTCGGACACTTGGAGGGCAGACGAGGTATTCGTCAAGGTGAAAGGAGACATGAAGTATCTGTTCTCTATGATGGACGATGAAACCCGCTACTGGATTGCTCAACAGGTGTCCAACTTCAAGGAGAACACAAACGCAACCCAACTGTTCCGAAAAGCGAAAGAGACGGCAGGGAAGCAACCCAAGACGCTGATAACAGACGGGCTGAGAACATATGGGATAGCTTCACATTTCGAGTTCCCTCACACGGCACACATTAAGGAAATCCGACTGTCAGGAATGGTTCACAACAACAAGATGGAACGGCTCAACGGGGAGTTCCGAGACAGAGAGAAAGTCATGCGTGGGCTGAAGCGAATAGACACGCCCATAATCAAGGGACTCCAGATTTACCACAACTTCATCAGACCGCATGAAGGGTTGAACGGAGCGACACCCGCCGAGAGAGCGGGAATCAAAGTCGAGGGCGAGAACAAATGGGAGACGATTATCCAGAACGCTCAGCACCAGAGGCGCAACAGGGAGGACTCCCAACACCCATGAACGCAACAGAGCCCTTTCATCGTCGGAAAAGCGTAAATACACGACCCTGCTCGGCAAACGTCGGGCCCTGCGCTTGTACTGTTCTCGTCCCCTAGGGTTAGTTATGAATGGAGGTGCCGAGGCATAGCCCCGGCAAGGACCACAAAGACAACTGCAAGGAAGCCAGTGAAGAGGAAGAAGGTCGAAGAGGAAGTCCCTCCGTTCCAGATCAGCACCCACTTCCTGATTCCAAAGCACGAACTACTGACTAGGGAGGAGGCCGAACAGGTCGTGGCTAGGAACAGCGCGACTCCGGGCCAGTTTCCCTACATTCTTGCCACCGACCCGGTGGCAAAGGAGATAGGAGCAAAGCCGGGCGATTTCGTCAGGATAACCAGGAAAAGCGAGACGGCCGGAACCAGCACATACTACAGGTACGTGGTGGAGGCATAGAACTTGAGCAAGCAGGTCCAAAGGTCAAACTCGTGGATAATACTCCGCGACCTCCTTGAGAGGGAGGGAGTGGCAAGGCAGCACCTCAACAGTTACAACGAGTTTTTCTCAAAAGGGCTCCAGAACATAATCGACGAGATTGGAGAGATAGAAGTCGAGACAGTCAGCACCCCTTACAAGATAAAGTTCGGTAGGATAACCCTCGGCTCTCCCAGGGTTGTCGAGATAGACGGGTCCGTTAGCAGCATCCTGCCGATGGAGGCGAGGCTTCGGAACCTCACTTACTCGGCGCCAATCCTGCTCGAGATGACGATAGAGGAGGAGGGGCTGCCGCGCGACACCACTCGGCAGCACATCGGCGACCTCCCAGTAATGGTGAAGTCTGAGCTCTGCCAACTCTCTGACAAGACGAAGGAGCAGCTCATAGAGGTCGGCGAAGACCCCAACGACCCTGGCGGCTACTTCATAATCAACGGCGCCGAGAGGGTGATAGTAGGACTGGAGGACCTCTCGCCGAACAAGATCCTGGTCGACGCGGAGAAGGTCTCGGGGGTGAACACGTACAAGTCCCGGGTCTACTCGTCGGTGGTGGGATACCGCTCGAAACTGGAACTCACGCTGAAGCAGGACGGCGCAATCAACGTCAAGGTGCCCAGCTGTCCGGTCGACCTTCCCTTCGTAATCGTCATGAGGGCGCTCGGGATAAAGTCTGACAGGGACATAGCAGACTCGATATCGCCGAAGCCAGAGATACAGGACCTCCTGGAGGTCTCCTTCGACAAGGCGAGCGAGGCTCCCACGGACAAGGACTCTCTCGTGTACATAGGCAACAGGGTCGCCCACGGGATGCTCGAGGAGTTCAGGGTGAAGAGGGCTCAATCGATGCTCGACTGGGGGCTCCTGCCGCACCTCGGCAAGACTGACGACAGGAGGTACGACAAGGCAATGTTCATGGGAGAGGCAGTCTGCAAGCTGCTCGAGCTCAGGCTCGGCTGGATAGGGGCAGACGACAAGGACCACTACGGGAACAAGGTGATCAAGTTCGCAGGCCAGATGCTCGCAGACTTGTTCCGGACAGCCTTCAGGAACCTCGTCAGGGACATGAAGTACCAGCTCGAGAGGACGGGCCAGAAGCGGGGCGGCAACGTAGTCGGGGCGGCCATCAGGACGGGCATAATCACTGATAAGCTGAATAACGCAATCGCGACTGGCAACTGGGGTAGGGGGAAAGTGGGCGTGACCCAGCTCCTCGACAGGACCAACTACCTGAGCACCCTGAGCCATCTCAGAAGGGTGCAGTCTCCCCTCAGCAGGAGCCAGCCCAACTTCGAGGCGAGAGACCTGCACGCTACACACTTTGGGAGGATCTGTCCATCAGAGACGCCAGAGGGAGTGAACTGCGGGCTTGTCAAGAACCTCGCCCTTTCGGCTACCATCTCCGTGGGCGTCCCGTCCGCAGAAGTCGAGGAGAAACTCTGGGAGCTCGGGGCAAAACAAATCAGAGACGCCGACCAGAAGCTGCAGCTGAACGGCTGCAGGGTCTTCATGGACGGGAGGTTCCTCGGATACGTAGACGACGGCGAGAGGCTCGCCAAGGCGTTCAGGAAGCTCAGGAGGGAGGGTCAGATCAATCCGAGCGCAAGCGTCATGTACGCTTCATCTCTCAACGACAAGGCCTACCCGAGGCTCTACATCAGCATCAGTTCCGGCAGGGTGCTCAGACCCCTCATAGTAGTCGAGAACGGCAGACCACTCCTCAACCACGACCTGATAGAGAAGGTCGGCGCCGGCCAGCTCTCGTGGAGGGACCTTGTGGAGCAGGGCGTCATCGAGCTGATAGACGCGAACGAGGAAGAGAACTGCCTGGTCGCAATGGAAGTCGACCAGATCGCGACGAAGAACACCCACGTCGAGGTCTTCCCCGCTGCGATGTTCGGAATCGCGGCTTCAATCATACCGTACCCCGAGCACAACCAGTCACCGAGGAACACGTACGAGTCCGCCATGGCGAAGCAGAGCCTCGGCTTCTCCTCGCCCACCTACCCTATCTCGCCTCACGTTAGGCAGCACCTTCTCGTGAGCCCGCAGGCCCCGGTTGTCAGGACGAGGACGCTCGACCTTCTGAAGATAGACGAGAGGCCCCTCGGCCAGAACTGCGTCGTTGCAGTCCTCTCCTTCGAAGGCTACAACATCGAGGACGCGATCATCATGAACAGGTCGAGCATCGAGAGGGGACTTGCCCGTTCGTTCTTCTACAGACTCTACGAGGGGCAGGCAAAGCAGTACCTCGGAGGCATGAGAGACACGTTCGAGGTCCCGTCTGCGGAGTCGAACATAAGGGGATACAGGGGTGAGAAGTTCTACAGGCTGCTCGAAGGCGACGGGATAATCTCTGGCGAGTCATTGGTCTCAGGGGGAGACGTCGTGATAGGGAGGACGAGCCCCCCCAGGTTCATGGAGGAGTACAAGGAGTTCGAGATTAAGGGCCCCTACAGGAGAGACACATCTGTCGCTGTCAGGCCGTCTGAGGCGGGCGTAGTCGATTCAGTCTTCATGACAGAGAACGTCGAGGGTGGCCGGATGTTCAAGGTCAGGGTTAGGGACATGAGGATTCCAGAGATAGGTGACAAGTTCGCCTCCAGGCACGGGCAGAAGGGAGTGATCGGCCTCGTGGTGCCTCAGGAGGACATGCCGTACACCGCGGAGGGCATAGTGCCCGACGTGATCATCAACCCCCATGCATTCCCGTCCAGGATGACAGTCGGCCAGTTCATAGAATCAATCGCTGGGAAGGCGGGCGCTCTGAGGGGCACCTCCGTAGACGGCTCTGCCTTCGCTGGCGAGAGCATAGAGGAGCTCGAGAAGGTCTTGAAGGGACGGAGCTTCGAGCCGACCGGCAGGGAGGTCATGTACGACGGCAAGACAGGGAAGAAGTTCGCAGCCGACATCTTCGTCGGCGTCGTCTACTACCAGAAGCTTCACCACATGGTCGCGGACAAGATCCACGCGAGGGCGCGCGGTCAGGTCCAGATGCTCACGAAGCAGCCCACCGAGGGAAGGGCGAGGGGTGGGGGTCTTAGGTTCGGCGAGATGGAGAGGGACTGCCTCATAGCCTACGGTGCCTCGATGGTGCTGAAGGACAGGCTCCTCGACGAGGCGGACAAGACAGAGATCTACGTCTGCGAGAAGTGTGGCCTCATCGCCTACTACGACGCTAAGCAGAGGAAGTACACTTGCAAGATCGACGGCGACCAAGCCAAGATCTCGACAGTCGTCGTGGCGTACGCGTTCAAACTGCTCCTCCAGGAGATGATGAGCCTGAACATTGCCCCGAGGCTCCAGCTAAAGGACAAGGTGTAGAATCGTGTCGATGGAACAAGCCCTCAAGACGATAGGCGGCATCGACTTCTCGGTCTTCTCCCCGAACGAGGTGAGGAAGTACTCAGTTGCCGAAATCACGCAGCCCGAGACCTACGACGAGGACGGGATGCCGGTCCAGGGAGGCCTGATGGACAGCAGGCTAGGTACCCTTGAACCTGGGCAGAAGTGCGGGACCTGCGGAAGCACAGCCGGCCGATGTCCGGGCCACTTCGGCCACATCGAGCTGGCAGAGCCTGTGCTGCACATCGCGTTCGTCGACGAGATAAACAAGCTCATCCAGACGACGTGCAGGACGTGCGGGAGGATCCTTCTCCCGCAGCAGGAGCTCGACGCGTACAAGGCCAGGTTGACGAGCAGGACCGACTTCGCGCCAACGCTCGTCGAGACTATCGCGAAGGAAATCTTCACAAAAGCGAGGAAGGTCAAGCTCTGTCCTCACTGCGGCAAGCAACAGTACCAAATCGAGTTCACAAAGCCCACAATCTTCCACGAGATCACGGAGGAGGGCGGGGCCACGAGGCTCCTTCCAGTCGCAATACGGGAGAGGCTCGAGAGGGTCACCAACGAAGACCTCGAGGTCCTCGACTTCAACGCGAAGGCGGCCAGGCCCGAGTGGTTCGTTCTTCAGGTCCTGCCAGTCCCACCACTGACTGTAAGGCCGTCGATCACTCTAGAGTCGGGAATCAGGTCCGAGGACGACCTGACCCACAAGGTCGTGGACATTCTAAGGGTCAATCAGAGGGTGAGGGAGAGCAAGGAGTCTGGGACGCCCCACCTTATCGTCCAAGACCTGGTCGACCTGCTGCACTACCACGTGACGACATACTTCGACAACGAAGTCTCAGGAATCCCCCAGGCACATCACAGGTCTGGCAGGCCCCTCAAGACGCTCAGTCAGAGACTGAAGGGGAAGGAGGGCAGGTTCAGGGGTTCGCTGTCCGGGAAAAGGGTCGACTTCTCGAGCAGGACAGTTATTAGCCCAGACCCCAGTCTCGACATAGGCGAGGTCGGTGTTCCGTTCGAGGTCGCAAAGAAGCTCACCATCCCTGAGAAGGTCTCATCCTGGAACATCGAGATGCTGAAGCAGCTCGTCATCAAAGGGCCGTTCGAGCACCCAGGGGCCAACTACGTCATAAGGGCCGACGGAGTGAAGATCAGGCTCGACTTCGCGAGCGACAGGAAAGCGCTTGCAGATTCGCTCACAACGGGCTACATAGTTGAGAGGCACCTCATAGACGGCGACGTCGTCCTCTTCAACAGGCAGCCCTCGCTACACAGGATGTCAGTCATGGCTCACTTCGTCAGGGTCCTCCCGTTCAGAACATTCAGACTCCACCCGTCGGTCTGCCCGCCCTACAACGCAGACTTCGACGGCGACGAGATGAACCTGCACGTGCCCCAGAGCGAAGAGTCGCGCTCCGAGGCGCTCATGCTGATGAAGGTCCAGGACCAAATAATATCCCCAAGATACGGTGGGCCAATAATCGGAGGCATAAGGGACTTCATCACAGGCGCTTTCATGCTCACAAGGGATGAGACGACTCTCACTGCCGGAGAGTTCTCCAATCTCGCCCTGATAGGAGGTTACGACGGCGACCTGCCCGAGGCGGGGGCCAGGGGCCTGTACACAGGCAAGCAGCTCTTCTCGCTGTTCCTCCCGAAGGGGATGAACTACGTGCTCACCTCGAAGTGGGCGAAGTCTTCGAAATCAGGTGAATCCAATGACGTCGTCATCAGGGACGGCAATCTGATATCCGGTGTCGTCGACAAAGCCGTGATTGGTGCGGAGGAGCCTGACAGCCTGCTGCACAGGATTGCAAAGGACTATGGCAACGAAGAGGCGAGGAGCTTCCTCAACTCAATCCTGAGCGTATTGAAGACGTTCCTGACGAGACGTGGCTTCACATACGGGTTCAACGAGCTCGAGCTCCCGGATGAGGCAAAGAAGGGCATCAAGGATACACTGGACGAGGCCTACAGCAACGTCTCTGACCTCATCAAGAAGTACAAGGCTGGCACCCTCCAACTGACCAGGGGGCTTTCGCCCGAGGACTCTCTGGAAGCGTACATCGTGAACGAGCTGGCAAGAGCGAGGGACAGGGCAGGCAGGATAGCAGACAAGGCTTTCCCGCCGGAGAACTCTGGGATGATCATGGCCAGGACTGGGGCGAGAGGGTCGAGCCTGAACGTAGGCCAGATGACCGCAGCCCTCGGACAGCAGTCTGTCAGAGGCAAGAGGATCGAGAAGGGATTGAGAGGCAGGGCGCTCAGCCACTTCCCCTGGAACGACAACACGCCAGAAGCGAAAGGCTTCGTCCGGAGCAACTACCGCGACGGGCTCTCTCCGACCGAGTTCTTCTTCCACGCAATGGGTGGAAGGGAGGGGTTGGTCGACACGGCCGTCAGGACTCAGCAGAGCGGGTACATGCAGAGAAGGCTTATCAACGCGCTCGAGCACCTCAAGGTGGAGTACGACTTGACAGTCAGGGACCCACATGGCCACCTCATCCAGTTCCTCTACGGCGAAGACGGCGTCGACCCGGCGAAGAGCGACCACGGGCGCCCAATCAACCTCGAGAGACTGCTCGAGACGCAAGGACTGCTCTCAAAGTCAAAGACGAAGCTGGACGAGGAGACCATCGAGAAGCTGTTGAAGAAGTATCAGCCTTCCCTCAACGACAGACTGTTGAGGGAGCTGAGAGAGAAGCTCGCGGCAGCACACCTCACGGAGGAGGGCGCCAAGGAAGCCCTTGAGAAGGTTGCGGAGGCCTTGGACTACTCGCGAGTGGAACCAGGGGAGGCATCCGGCATAGTGGCCGCCCAATCGATTGGCGAGCCAGGCACCCAGATGACCCTCAGGACTTTCCACTTCGCAGGTGTGAGGGAGAGGGACGTCACGCTTGGACTTCCCAGGCTGATGGAGCTTGTCGATGCAAGGAAGATACCCGCAACGCCGTCGATGGACATATACCTGGACAAGGAGTACGGCGCAACCAACGAGAAAGCGGTCAAGGTCGCGAAGGAGATACTCTTCACGAAGGTGGGCAACGTCGTTGACTACAGCGAGGTCGACCCTACAGAGGGGATCAAGCTGCACCTCAGCGAGAAGATGATGACCGACAGGGACGCATCGGCTGATGAGGTAGCAAAGGTGATAGAGACGGGGAAGAGGAACGTCCAGATTGAGAGGGGCAAGATAATCAGAGTGAACATGGAGAACGCCGACCTCTCGACCCTCTTCACCCTCAGGAACAAGATACAGAACATGAAGCTGAAGGGCATACCTGGCATCACCAGGGTCACGGTCGTAAAGGAAGGAGAGGAATGGTTCATCCAGGCTGCCGGCTCCAACTTGGGCAAGGTTATTGCGATCAAGGGTGTGGACCCCACGAGGGTGTACACGAACAACGTGCACGAGGTGGCCCAGGTTCTTGGGATCGAGGCAGCCAGGGCGACGCTTGTGCGCGAGGTCATGAGCACTCTCGACGAGCAGGGCCTGGAGGTCGACATCAGGCACATCTTCCTCGTGGCAGACCTGATGACTTCGAAGGGGTACATACAGCAGATAGGCAGGCACGGAATCGCAGGAGCCAAGAGCAGCGTGTTGGCGAGGGCAGCCTTCGAGATTACCGTCCCAACTCTCGCCGAGGCAGCCGTCAAGGGCGAGAGGGAAGACCTGAAGGGAGTGACAGAGAACGTCATCGTCGGCCTGCCGATCCCGGTCGGGACCGGCATGATCGATCTCTACATGAGTTGACCAAAGCATGGAACCTGCCCAGCTCTCAAAGCTCCTGAAGGAGGCAATGAAGGGTGGGAAATACACCATAGGCGCAAAGGAATCCCTGGCGAGCATGAAAGGCGCGAAGGCGGTCATCTGCACGAAGTCAATGCCGGCGGGCGTGGGCGCGAAGCTGAGGGAAGAGGCGAAAAAGCACGAGGTCCCAGTGATCGACGTGAGCTTCACGTCAGCCGAGTTGGCCAAGTTGATAGGGAGACCATACAAGGTCTCTGCTCTTGCTCTCATGTCGCTTGGCGAAGCGAATCTGAAGCAACTGCTCCGGTGAACACAGAGTGCCAGAGATCAAGTTAAGCTCGGAACAACTCTCTCTGATGTCGATGTTCAACAGCATGACGGGCGCGACTGCCAAGGACTGCGTTATTGACGAGAAGCTGAACAGGTTGATCTTCATCGTCACGAAGGGTCAGATGGGACTCGCGATAGGAAAGGAGGGAGCGTCGGTGAAGAAGATGGAGAGGGCGGTGAGAAGGCCGGTTGAGGTTGTTGAGTGGTCCGACGATATCTCTGAGCTAATCAAGAACGCCCTCGGCCCGAGGTACGTCCAAGAGATCCGCGTCAGCGACAGGCCGGACGGCTCGAGAGGCGTTGTCGTCGTTGTGGACCCGAAGAAGAAGGGCGCCGCGGTGGGCATGGGAGGCAGGAACGCCGAGAAGGTCAGGCTGCTCGCGCGGCGTTACTTCGACATCTCCAACGTTCAGATAGTAAGTCCCCTCTGAACCCTTTTATAGAATCCAACAAAGGTGCGATCGGAAAATATGCCTGGATCGCCTCGCGGGGAGTTCTCGGCTCGCCAGATCTCGATGAAGCGGCAGAGGTTCCGCTGGTCCAACAAATGGTACAAGCGGCGGAAGCTTGGGCTGGACTACAAGGCAGACCCGCTCGAGGGTTCCCCCCAGGCAAGGGGAATAGTCCTCGAGAAGGTGGGCATCGAATCAAAGCAGCCGAACTCGGCGATCAGGAAGTGTGTTGCTAGGAACACCTCAGTCCTTCTGGAGAACAATACCTTCCTGCCAATGGCCGCCTTTGCTGGGAGCAGACCTACCGTTTCATTTCTGAACCTTGAGAATTTTGCACTCCAGTCCGCTCCGGCGATAGACCACTTCGAGCTAACCGACAGCGAGGTAAAGCAGGCTGGCATCTTCGAGATATCCACAGCAAGTGGGCGAAGATTGGTCGCAAGCGGGGACCACCCGATTTACACGGAGAGGGGAGTCAAAGATGCAAGAGATGTGACTGCACAAGACCGGGTCGTGGTTCTTCCAGGCGAACCATTACTTCGAGCATCTAGGCACTCCGTAATAGTGGGAGAGGAAGATGTGAGGCGGGCCACTCCCGAAAGGTCCAACGCCGACCGAACCGTTACCGAACTAAAGAGCAGGATGCTGCTTCCCCTCAGGTATGACGACCCAAGGCTCCCCTCGCTCGTGAGGTTGATCGGGCACATTTTCGGAGACGGAACCTTGAGCTATTCGCGCAGCGGTTCAGGCTATGGTGGAAAGGTAATCGGTTCAGGCACTCCCAACGACTTGGCCTGTGTGGCGAAGGACCTCACGGCAATCGGCTTCCACTCCTCCCCAATCTACGAGGGGACCGCCACCAGCGTGGTCAGGACATCCAGTGGTTCGCGCACGGTCTCTGGGACTTACAACACGGTCGCCTGCAGTTCGATTGTTCTCTTCGCGCTGCTCAAGAGCCTGGGCTGCCCGGTCGGCGAGAAGACCTTGGCAGGTTATCGTGTCCCACGTTGGATTATGCGCGCCCCAGCATGGGTGAAGGCAGAATTTCTCGCCTCGTATTTCGGTAGCGAATTGGAAAAGCCTAGGTTCAAAGGGCGCACGCTCTGTCCGCCGTCATTCTCGCTGAGTAAGACCGCTGAATTCCTTCAGAGTGGACTTGAGTTTGTCGAGGACATGAAGTCGCTACTTACAGAATTTGGTGTGTCAGTCTCAAACTCCAGAATAGCTCCTTCTGTCGAGAGACTCGACGGGAGGAGGACTTTCAAGATCGTTGTGTATCTCGCCTCCAACATCCAGAATTTGATCAACTTATTCGGAAAGGTCGGATATGCCTACCAATCTGAACGACAAGCAATGGCTAGGTACTGCCTTCAGTACCTCACCTTGAAGCAAATCCGGATGCGTTCCACTCAAAAGGCGTACATCAGGGCGATAGAGCTTAGGAGGCTTGGGCTTTCCTACAGAGAAATCGCAGAGGCGCTCAAACATGAGGGATATCACTGGGTTCACACCTTCAATGTCAACAGATGGCTCTGGCACGGCGTGACGAACATCGAAGCACTTCACACTACTGCCTCGGGAATCGAATTCGAGGCGTGGCTCAAAGATGCCAGTAGGAACTTGCCGAAGAACGGTCTTCTGTGGGATCAGATAGTGAGCGTCACGCAGGTAAAGCGGCACCTCTCCTTGCAGGATATCACTGTGGGAAGCGACAGTCACAATTTCTTCGCTAACGGAATCCTTACCGGTAACTGCTGCAGGGTGCAGATAGTGAAGAACGGCAAGCAGGTCACCGCGTTCCTGCCGGGCGACGGAGCCCTGAACTTCGTGGACGAGCACGATGAGGTGATGCTCCAGGGGATCGGCGGCTCGATGAAGAGGGCGATGGGCGACATTCCAGGCGTCCGCTGGACGGTCTTCAAGGTGAACGGGGTGTCGCTTAACGAGCTTGTCTACGGCAGGAAGGAGAAGCCGAGGAGATAGGGATGAGCAGACAAGCGCTCGAGTACCCGAATTTGCTCTTGTGGACCAAGTGGGACCTCACAGGCGTCAAGGTTGAGGACGTAGGCCTTCAGGGAGTCATCAGCCTGAAGCCAATGCTCGTCCCCCACTCAGGAGGGAGGCACGAGCGGAAGAAGTTCGCGAAGGCAAGGGTAAACATTGTGGAAAGGCTCGTAAACCAGATGATGCACTACGGCAGGAAGTACGCAAAGAACACAGGCAGGATGGGCGGGAAGAAGCAAAAGTCGATCAACATAGTGAAGACAGCCTTCGAGCTTGTCCAGCTCAAGACAGGTCAGAACCCAGCACAAGTCCTTGTGAAGGCCATAGAGAATGCCGCCCCCAACGAGGACACGACCAGGCTCAGCTACGGTGGAGTGGTGTACCACATGTCCGTGGATATCTCACCCGTCAGGCGGGTTGACATCGCTCTCAGGTTCATCTCCGAGGGGGTCAGGGCAGCCGCGTTCTCGTCCGCAAGAAGCGTCGAAGAGGTTCTAGCCGACGAGATAATATCCGCGGCTAACGGGGACCCGAACAGCCATTCTGTCAAGAAGAAGAACGAACAAGAACGCGTAGCCATGGCCTCTAGGTAGGCCTACTCTCGCTTCCCAGTGTCGTCGTCATCATTCTTCCTGAGCGCCATACCCTTCAGTTCGTTTTCCATTTCTGGCGGCTCAGCAATCATCTCCGCCGGCTTCGACAGAAAGAGCCTGACAAGTTGGAGGACCAGCGGGGCCCTGAACCTCTCCAGCTTGTGCGATATCGTGAAATCGTGAGCAGGGTCGCGGGCCACTGGCTCCAGCACCTCCAGCCGGGACGTCCCTATGGCGTCTCTCAAGAGGTAGCCCGCCTTCAGCTGGGTCATCATGTCGTCCTCAGCGTACACAATCAGTGTAGGCTTCCTCAGCTTCTGCAGCCTCTGGAGCTGCTCCTTGTCGTACGCGCTCGCGATCAGGACGATCGCCTTAACGGAGTCGGGCCACTCGAGCGCGAACTCCAGGGCCACCTGACCGCCCCAACTCGTCCCCATCAGATTCGTATTCTCCACCGAGAGCCTCTCCAACAGGTCCTTGACCACGCGCGCCTGCGCCCTGTAGTCGGGCGTCTCTGTCGGTGCAGAGGACCCGCCGTACCCGATCAGGTCTGGCATGATGAGGCTGTAGGCGTCCCCCAGGGGGAGCATCGGTTCCCAAACCCTCCAGCTCTCGCGGTGATCGCTGCCGTGGAGGAGAACAATATTCTCCCCTTTCCCGACAGTCGCGCAGTTCACCGTGAACTCTCCCGCTGCGACCTTCTTTTCCGTCGGCTGCATCTCGGTGCCGCTTCCTGGATTCCCTTTCAAACCTTTCCTTGACCGCCTATTGGGGCTCGATCGTCGCCGGCGGCTTTGAAGAGACAACGTAGGACACAGCCACGACGCCCTCCACCTCGTTGGTTATCCTGCTGGAGACACGCTCCATCACCTCGTGAGGCATCCTGTACCAGTCGGCCGTCATCCCGTCCACGGACTCGACTGCCTTCACAGAGACCTGGTAACCCAGCCTCCTCTCGTCTCCGAGGACTCCCGTCACCAAGTCGTCCCCGACGTAGGCGAACGCCTGCCACAGCATCGAGTGGACGCCCTTTTCCATGAGGACCTCCTCGACTAACCTGTTCGCCTCCCTGCAGACCCGCAACTTCTCGGGAGTGACCTCCCCAACTATCCTCACCGCAAGGCCCGGGCCGGGGAAAGGGTGCCTCTGGAGCAATGTCTGGGGAAGGCCGAGGATCGCTCCAAGCTTCCGAACCTCGTCCTTGTACAGGTCTCTGAGTGGTTCGACTACTGCCATCGAGAGGCCGCTCGGAAGCCCGCCTACGTTGTGGTGCGTCTTTATGACCGACGCGGGTGCGCCGGACCTGCCACTCTCTATTACGTCCGGGTACAAAGTCCCCTGTGCAAGGTGAGCGAAGGGTCCGTTCTTCCTTGCGAACGCCTCGAACCTGTCGGCGAAGACCTTGCCGACGACCCGCCTCTTCTGCTCTGGGTCGGCCACGCCCTTCAGGGCACCCAGAAAGGCTTCCGATGCATCGACCACGGAGAGACGAATCCCGAGGTCGTGACTGAGGACCTTCTCAACGGCCTCCGCTTCGCCTGCCCTCAGCAGACCGGTGTCAATGAACACGCACTCGAGTCTTTCGTCCACAGCCTTCTGGAGCAGGATTGCCGTGACGGCCGAGTCGACCCCGCCCGACACAGCGCAGAGGACGCGACCCTCGAGCCTCGAGAGTTCCCCCACGGATTCTTTCAGGAAACCTTCCATCGTCCAGCCTCGCAACGCGCCGCATACCCGGAGCACGAAGTTGGAAATCATGAGCTCCCCGTCCTCCGTGTGGGAAACCTCAGGATGGAACTGGACCCCGAGCTGCCTGCCGTCCGCCGAACTGACCGCCGCGTAGGGTGACCCTTCGCTCGATGCGAGCGCGCGGAGTGTCCCTGGAAGCCTGGTTGCCGAGTCTCCGTGGCTCATCCAACACGAGACCTCCTCCTTCTTCAGGCCGGCGAAGATTTCGCCCTTCTCGACCACCCTGACGGAGGCCCTACCGTACTCCCTCCTCTCCGCCCGCTGCACTTCGCCGCCGTGGGCCTGAATCATCAGCTGGTATCCGTAGCAGATTCCGAGCACCGGGATTCCCCCGTCGAATAGCCGCGGGTCTGGATGGGGCGCGCCCTCGTCGTATACGCTCGACGGCCCGCCCGAAAGGATTACACCCGCAACCTTCTTCGTCGCCAGTTCCTCCGCACCCGTGTCGAACGGAAGGAGAGTCGCGTAGACACCAAGTGCTCTCACCCTCCTGCAGATGAGGTGGGAATACTGGCCGCCGAAATCCAGGACTGCGATGCCCCCCTCCAGCGACTGATGCGCCATCTACGCGGCCTCCTTGGGCACCAGCGAGTGGGCTCCCAGCTCTCCCGCCCCTGCCGTGGTTACAAGGCCAAAGGAGGCTACCCGCCAGAGGTCCTTGACGCTGGTTGCCCCAGCGTAGCCGAGGGCCGCCCTGAGCCCCTTCTCCATCCTGGCCACTGATTCCTTGGCAGGCCCTGAGCAGGGCACATACGCCTCTATCCCCTCGTCGAGCCCCTTCGCGGGTACGCTGTACCTGTCGAGCGCGAACCGCACCCTCCTGGCCGCTGCGCTTGCCATCCCTCTGTGGATCTTCATCTTCTTCCCTTTCCTAGTAACCACCTGGCTGGGCGACTCGTCCGAACCCGCGAGCAACGACCCGAGCATCACTGTGGACGCCCCCGCCGCCAGCGCCAGAGCTGCGTCCCCCGGTCCTCTGATCCCTCCGTCTGCAATAACCGGGACAGCTGACCTCATCTCCCTTACAGCTGTGGAGACCTCCGCAACGGCGAAGAGGGTCGGGGCACCAACCCTTGTGACCTCAGACGTTATGCAGATTGAACCCGACCCGATCCCTGCCCTGAAGCCGTCAACCCTGGGCAGCTCCTCAAGTATCTCCTTGACAGCTCGCCCTGTCCCGACGTTCCCAACGACGAAGTCAGAGCTCAGCCGGGGGAGCACCTTCCGCGCCGCTGCGATGATCTTCGAATTGTGGAAGTGGGCAACGTCCGAGATGAGGAAGTCTGCGACTGCATCAAGGGCTGTGCACCTCTCCTGGTCGAGGGGCGAGACCGAGGCACCAACCAAAGGCCTCCCCTTCGCATCGACACTCAACGCCTCCACCTTCGACTTCTTCACATTCTTCACCTGTTCCACCTGTCTCTCGACGGCCATGTTCCTGTGTATCGCACCCGCGCCTCCGAGCCTCGCCATCTCGAGTGCGAGCCTCCACTCCGTCACAGAGTCCATGGGCGACGAGATAATTGGCAACCTCAACCTGATGCTCTTTGTCAAGTTGGAGGAAAGGTCGATTTCGTTCGGCTCCGCCTTACTCCTGCCAGGAAGAAGAATGTAGTCTCGGAATGTATGGACGCTCGACGCGTTCTTCAACTTCGACACAAAAGTAGGTGGCAAGGCATCAACCCTTGCCGAAACATTAACGAATCGTAGCTATAATAACCCTCGCCCGAGTCATAGTCTCTTGACCTCGCCCACACCTTCCAATAAGGACAACAACTCCACAACCGTTAATTACGTTGGGTGCTAGATACGTCCCAGTTCGGGCTTGACAAAGGACCCGATGACAACGTTCGGATCGCTGCTCAGGAGTTGTATAAGGGAGGACGATCAGCGGAAAAACGGACGGGCAGTCCTAGAAGGCGCGACCCTTCTCCTCTTGGGGATGGCTAGCAGCGTCCTGACTTCCTACGCGCTTTCCGTGCTTGGGGTACTCGTCTAAACTATTCCACTCCCGTGTTAAGGAATCCTTTCCTTCCATCATTTACCACCGTCGAGCTGTCTTCTGGATGTTAAACAATGGGAAGAAAAGCAGTCCTGCTCGGATTCTGGCTCCTCGGATACGCGCTCGGGTTCTTCGCATGGCTCGTCAGGGCCCCGGTGATCGCCTGGATCACCACCCTCGGGTTCAGCGAAGAGTTGGCGGGGGCGCTGATAACCGGCTTCGCGGGCTCACTCGTGATGCTCGTCGGAGTGATACTCTGGAGCTACATGTCATCTGGCTGAGCCGGCGGTCAAAGCCCAATCTCAGCCGATGGCCTCTTTGTTCGTCTGGATTTCTCGGCTCGAATGACACTAAACTTATATAGCGTCGGAGGGGGCGTGGTTTCGTAACGGAAGCGACGTAGTATGGCGAATAAGCCTCACCTGAACCTGATTGTTTGCGGTCACGTAGACCACGGCAAGAGCACCTCAATGGGTCATTTTCTGTTCGACCTTGGCGTCGTAGACCAGAGGATGATTGAAGAGTTCGCAAAGGAGTCGGAGAAGACAGGCGCCGGCGACTCTTTCAAGTACGCTTGGGTCCTCGACCAGCTGAAGGACGAGCGAGAGAGAGGCGTAACGATAGACCTCGCATTCCAGAAGTTCGAGACTCCAAAGTACTTCTACACACTAATCGACGCTCCAGGCCACCGCGACTTCATCAAGAACATGATCACGGGAGCTTCCGAGGCGGACGGAGCGGTCCTCGTCGTCTCCGCCAAGAAGGGTGAGGAGGATGTCGCACTGGCGCCAGGAGGACAGGCGAGAGAACACGCATTTCTGCTGTTCACTCTGGGCGTGAAACAGATGGTCGCCTGCATCAATAAGATGGACGACCAGACAGTGAAGTACTCTGAGCAGAGGTTCAACGAGGCCAAGCAGGACGTCGAGAACCTGTTGAAGAACGTCGGGTTCGACATCAAGAAGATCAGCATCATCCCAGTCTCGGGATGGACGGGCGAGAACCTTGTCAAGAAATCGACGAACATGCCGTGGTACAAGGGGCCCACCCTGCTCGAAGCGCTGGACCACTTCACTGAGCCTCCAAAGCCTATCGACAAGCCGTTAAGAATCCCCGTCCAGGATGTCTACACAATCACTGGCGTCGGTACAGTCCCTGTAGGAAGGGTCGAGACGGGTAAGATGAAGGTGGGCGACACTGTCATGATCATGCCCGAAGGCCTAACCGCGGAAGTGAAGTCGATTGAGACGCACCACACTGCAATGCAGGAGGCGATGGCCGGCGACAACATAGGCTTCAACCTCAGAGGCGTCGCGAAGACGGACTTCAGGCGAGGGTCTGTCCTCGGACCGACGAACGCGCCGCCGACGATTGCAAAGGAGTTCCAGGCGCAGATCATAGTTGTCTTCCACCCGACTGCGATAGCTGCCGGGTACACGCCAGTTCTCCATGCCCACACTGCGCAAGTGGCCGCCACAATCACGGAGATCATAGCGAAGATCGACCCGAGGACTGGACAGCCTACTGAGGAGAAGCCCAAGACGATAAAGACCGGCGATTCTGCGATAGTGAGGATATCACCACTGAGACCGATTGTCCTCGAGACCTTCAAGGACTTTCCGGAGCTCGGAAGGTTCGCCTTGAGGGACATGGGCAGCACGGTAGCAGCCGGAATAGTCAAAGAAATCACGCAGAAGGGCCAAGTAGAGAAGGCAGTCGCTAAGGCGTAGCCAGCGACTTCGCCAGTTCATCCTGCAGGACCTAATCCCCCCTTGCCAATTCAGATAACACCTGCGAATCTCATCAGCTTCTGGTAGCGGTAGCCAGACGCAAACTCGTTGAAGATTGGCACGGTGGACGCTTCGCTGTTTGACACGATAGACCGTATCGGCGTCTGATTCTCGAATCGCGTGTGCGCGGTCTTCATCCCAAGGCTCTTCATCACACTCGTAACAAATTCAGCGTTGGGAACACTGGTAATCTCTGACACATGGTTCCTTACCGTACCATCCGAATCACCTAGGGCTTGAAGGAACCGTTTTCGGAAATTGTAAGGGGCATCGAAAAGCCATCCCATCTGTGCTTGACTAGTGCTGGTGTTCTGGCCAAAATCCAACCCAATACAAGTCCGAAAGGTCCAAGCGATGATCGGAGAACGGTTCGACGACCATCTGAAAGCAGCGGTTGGGTCCTCCCCCAGAAGCTGAGTTCCACTCGGAAGCTTGTCCTTGATTCTGTGCATCGATAGTCCCAACAGGTTGAAGCACAAGCAAGCGAATTCTCCCAGCATCAGATTGGATTCCTCACCTTTGGTAAACTGAATATCAATATTCATTGACTTGAACCGCTGTTGACTCCCGCCTAGTTTGCCCGCGTCCCCCAACATCATGCCAAGGGAATAACCGGCGAGTTCTGGCCTAAGGTCGGCAAGAACGGTCCTGGTGATCCCTAGCTGCTCAGCCCTTGAGTATGCCTCTTCATTAGGAACCAGTCTTCTGACAACATCTGCAAAATCCTCGTAATGTCTGACTTGCGCAGGGACGAGAAACCATTCTGTGGGGAGGTTTCCTCCAGATTCAACTCTAAGCGAAATGATCTTCATCGTGGCAGCGTGCGGATTCGCTAGTGCCTGCTGTGCCACTTTGACAAGGTACGGCGTATCAGTTCCATTCCTCCATTCGGCGACCGTAGACCGGTGAACCTCCAACCTTCGCGCGATTTCTTCGACTCCAATTCCACCCTGATGCAACCTAATGAATTTGCAGAACTTGGTCAACTGATGCTGTCCCCTTTCGGTGGGGTCAACTCCCCAGGCACGCTCGCGGACAAGTCTTAGGACGTTGTTGGGTCCGGACGATGCCAGTTCCACTAACTCATTTGGGTACTTGAGCGGAGGTTGCGCGACTTTATGTTGCCCCTGCCTTAGCTCAACCCCGAGCTTGTGTAGCCAGTTGCTGACGGTCCCCGGGTCTACACGCTCGCGGGCCGCAATCTTGAGAATGGAATCTCCGGCGTCGAACGCATCAGCCCAGTTTCGGGCTTCTTCGAGACAGTAGCGTCTGATCTTCTTTGCCGTAGGCTTTTCGCGGAGCAGTTGCAAAATCCAATTTAAGCGCAGGACCCTCCTTGGCCGCCTTTCTTCTGGGGAGGAGCCCGAAACTGAAATCCGCGGCAGCCACAATCTCCGGCAACCTCTATTACCGAAATCATCGCATTGTGAAGACGTGTGCGATTGTTATCATGAGGAACAGGAGGACCTCGAGCAGGCTCAGCCCGTCCCTCTGCAGGTCCCTCTCCAGATAGCGAAGGCCAGAAGGAAGTAAGCAAGGAAGCTCCATCGGCTTCGGTCTTCGCGGCAGAATAATCTAGTAGTGATGCTTATTAGAACTAGAGAAGGCCGAGGCTGAAGAAATCTTCGGTGAAATGATTTGACTGAAGTTCTCCTGTCGCTGAGCGGCATCCATGCCAGGTCTGAGAAGACGATACAGGCAACCCAGGACTGGGAAAGAGGAAGGATCGGGTCGAAGCAGTTGGGCCGACAGTTCGGGGAGGACGTGCGGCAGCTAATCGCCCTTCAAAAGACGCTCGGCTTCGAGTTCATATCTGACGGCCAGTTGACGACCCACTGGCAGGATCTGCTGACCCCAATCACCACGGAGGCTGAGGGTGTCAAGAAGGGGCCCCTTGTGCGATGGTTCAACACAAACACCTTCTACTACGTCCCCCTAATCGAAAGCGCCATCTCGATAGACGGTCGCAGTTTCGGACAGGCTGTCGAGAGCCGGTTGTTGGGGGAAGAGTCGTCAAGAGTGGTACTCCCCGACCCGCTCACATTCGCTGAGTGCTCAGACAACAAGCATTACAGGAGCCGTGAGGAGCTGATGTTCGCCTACGCAGACGACATTCTCTCCCCGATCCTCCGCTCCCTCGAATCCATGGGTGCCGGCTACCTGCAGCTGTCGGCGCCCAGCCTCGTCGCGAGGTTCAGAGAGGAGAAGCCGGGGAAGGGTGAGCTCTCACAGGTGGCAGAGGCCGTCAGGAGTGCTCTCAGGCACTGCCATGTCCGCACAGGGTACCATACATTCTTCGGGGACGCAGCAGGATACCTCCCGTTCCTCCTCGACTCAATCGCGACCGACGACATAGGCTTCGACCTGACCGAGACAGACGCTTCGAAAGTCGGGAAGACCAGCAAGGGCATAGTCGCGGGTGTCGCGAACGCGAGGAGCAGCTACGTCGAGAGCCCCGGAGAGCTGGCGAAGAGGGTGGGCGGCCTCGTAGACAAGACGGAGAGACTGGTTCTTGCCCCATCCTGCGACCTGCGGTACGTTCCTCGATTGGTGGCGGACGAGAAACTGAAGAACCTTGCACGGGCCAGGAGAGCGCTCTCGTGACACGAGGGATAGCCTTCCCTACGCAGGAGATAGGCAGCCTCCCGAAGTTCTCTTGGAGGGTCAAACCGTTCCGATCGATTGCTCTCGGCGAACTGGACATAGCATCCGCGAGTGAATGGGGAAGCATGTTACAAGTCAAGGGCTACAAGACCCTTCTTGGGATCCTGGCGAAGCGCTCAGGCTTCACTGCCCGCGAGAAGAGCAGGATAGTCGACTTCTCAATGCTCTACGCGCTTGCCATGCAGGAGAAGGCAGGGAAGGAGTTCGGGGCGCCAGAGGGGATTGACGTCGTCTGGAGTGGAGAGCAGGCAAGGACCGAGATGTATGAAACCCCGGTGTCCAACATCGAAGGATTCGATTTCATCGGGAAGGTGCGGAGTTTCGACAACAAGTACTGGAGGATCGCCTCGATAAGGAAGAGGCCTGTCTTCCGGACCAACTACCACCTTGATGAGTTCCTCTTCGTGAAGAGAAACACAACAAGAGAGGTCAAGGTGCCCGTGACAGACGCAATCACAATAATGTCGTGGTCCGACGACTACAGCTACGCTCGCAAATGGGCGAGGAAGGGTGGGCCGCCCTCGCGGCGCAACTTCGAGGCGAGGAGAGAGTTCACCCTCGACCTTGCGAAGGTGATAAGGCGCGTAATCAGGGAGCTCATCGACAATGGTGGAAAACACTTCCAGCTTGACATACCCGCGGCAACGCAGTACCAGACGGTTGAAGACGCGAAACTTGTTGCCGAGTCGTTCAACGAGACAACCAAGGGGCTCAGCGCAACCTTCAGCGTGCACAGTTGCTTCCCGCCCAGACAAGGCTATGCACTGTTGTTCCCATACATCCTCGAGATGAAGAATTGTTCCCGTTTCTCCTTCGAGTACGCAAACAGGGACTCGTACGGACGAGGCTTGACTGCGGAGGCACGGCCTGGATACTCGGACCTCTCGCTGTTCAGGGAGTATGGCTATGACAGAGAGCTTGGCATCGGTGTCATCCACGTCCACACCGACCGCCTGCCATCAGTCGCCACAGTGCGGGACCGTATCCTCTACTCAGCCAAGGCGACCGGTCTGGGCCCTGAGAAGATCTACGCTACCCCTGACTGCGGCCTCAGGACGCGCAGGCCCGAGGTGGCTTACGCGATGCTCGGCCTAGTCGTCTCAGGCGCATCGCATGCAAGGAAGGCGTTGCGCTCTTGACGCCGAGGACAACCACAATCGGAAGCTACCCCGTCTTCCCAGCATCGGAAGACGTCGAGTACTACGCGAAAATGGTTGCTGCGGGCCTTTCTGACGAGGTCGTCGACCCATTCCTCTGGAGCATCGAGGAGTCGATAAGCGACTTCGCCGCGTCTGGGATGGAGGTCCTCTCGACAGGGCAGACGAGGGGCGACCTCTACTCGCTTTTCCTCGACCCCAAGTTCGTCCGAGGGATAGGCTGGCGGGGGGCGGAGGCGTTCGTGACAGGCAAGGTCTCCAGGGTCTCGAAAATCAGACTGGGAGACGTGAAGTACGCGAGAAGCGTCCTTCCTGAGCACCTGTTTCTCAAGGAGCCGGTGACAGACGCATACACCCTAGCAAGGTTCGCGAAAATCTCGACGGGTTCCTATCGCGACACGCGCGAGCTCGCTAGGGACATCAACAGAAACGTGTTAATCCCAGAGGTCGAGGACCTCCAGGCTGAGGGCGGGGTCTCGATGATCCAGCTCGATTCCCCCAACATAGCGGCGGAGTCGTCGATTCCTCACTATGTCAAAGGGCTCATCGAAGACATCGCCTCAGTGGCGAAGGTTCCGCTTGCGCTTCACGTATGCGGGGATACAACAAGAATCTTCAGATTTCTGACGGGACTGAGGGTCCAAACGCTGGAGCTCGACTTCTTCCACTACCCACGTCTCCTCGAGGAGGCGTCCCGCGTAACCTTCGACCAGTCCATAGGATTGGGCGTCCTCGACGCGCAGAGTCCAAGGGTGGAGACGGTGGAAGAGATCGCCTCGCTCATTGAGAGGGGCAAGAAGTCCTTGGGGAGCGACAAGATAGGCTTCGTCCACCCACACTGCGGCGAACGCAGCCTTCACCGTGAAGTTGCGTTCGAGAAGAACGCGAACATGACGATGGCCAGGGACGACGTGTTCCATGGCGAGCCAGTCGAACCGAAACCGGCAAGGCTCGAGCGGAGCCAGTATGACTCCAAGGGGTACTTTCTGGTCACAGTGAAGAGGGAGACCAAGGAGATCGTTGTGACATTCTACACGTACAAGCACAGGGTGGTGAAGAGGTACAGGTCGCGTTCCGCCGAGGGGCTCCTCCAATCGATAAACGACGACGCCGACTCTCTCGGAATAACCCGTAGGCACCTCTCCTACCTCACGTTGGAGCTCGGAAGGGCCGAGGCGTCCATGCAACCGCCCTCGGTCGCATACAGGCAGAAGATGGTCGAGTAGTTGCCCAAACCGACTCGGCCTTTCACGTCGATTGTTGAAGTCTTCCCACCAAACTTCAGCGCTGACAAGACCAAGGAACCGATGATTGGGCTGAGGCAGAAGACGCGAGACTTCGTCGAGAGGGTCAAGCGCCTGCAGCAGATCGCGGATGCAATCCTTGTTGCCGACGTCAAGGACACAGGGCGCCTCAAGCTCTCCACAGTGCACTCGGCTGCGCTTCTCAAGGAGATGTCAGGGGTAGACGCGATTCCAGTCATAACGGCAAGGGACTCGAACAGGCCCGCAGTTCTCTCCTCCGTAGTGACAGCCTTCTCGATGGGATTGACCAGTCTCATGATCGTCTGGGGAGACCGGTACGGCACGGGCGAAGGAGCCAAGAACGTCTACGATTTCGCCTCTGTCTCGGAGCTGCTCGGGCAGGTACGCGACCTCTCTGTCCGCTCGAACTTGAAATGCAGGCTCCTCGCGCCCGTGGACCTGTCCATCCTGAGAACGGAGCGGGGCCTGCGGCTCGCTAAGGACAGGTTGAAGAGCGGGGCAGACCTGCTTCTCGCGCAGCCCCCAACCACAGACGCAGAGACAACGCTGCCGAAGCACGCAAGACTTCTCACGGGCGCCGGGCTCGACGGCCGGGTTCTCCTCAACGTCTTTCCGTTCCGAGACGAAGCAGACGTGGAAGGTTGCAGGAAGAAGTTCGGGTGGGACCTGCCGCCAAGGCTCGACAGGATCGCGCGAGAGGGAGAAAGGGCACTGCTGAAAGAGGCTCGGGGAGTAGCAGCCGGAGTAAGAGGCAGGGGCCTCGCCGGAGTCTACGTCTCGACAAGAGGCAAGCCGGAGCACGCCAGGTTCATACTGGACTGAAAGAAGGCAACCGTTATATCACTGGTCTGCGACGCCTAGAAACCACAACCTTGGCCAACGACAGAGCCATCGGCGGAGGAATCTTCGGCGCAAGCATCATCGGCATAATCCTCTACGCTGCCCTGTTGTGGTTCGTCCCCCAGGCCACTCTTGAGGTCACGGCGTTCCTGGCTGTGGCGCTTCTCCTCGGGATCCTTGCATGGATAGGGTACACGATGGCAACGACCCCGCCCCCGGAGCCAATCACTGACATCCCTGACATGTCAGGCGAGGGCAAGATGGGACATAAGTCGGAGCCTACCAAGGACGCGAAGAAGTAAATCCGCAGGATACGGGAATCCTCGAAGAGCTGGCAAGACTATTTAGCCCGTCTGGACAGGTATCTGTTCCCAGACTGGTGCTATCGCCTTGAAGATGAAACTCGCCGTGACCGCTGCGGCCGTTATCGTCGGAGCAATCCTCGTCCTCTTCCCCCAATTTGGCCCCTGGGTTGTCGTCGCCTCCTTCCTCGCCTACCTGGCATACGGGGTGGCGCGAAGCATCTCCAAGGGGCTCGACCCGCTGAACGATGCTCCTAATTCTGTCAGGGTTCTGCTCGCTGCCCTGGCTCCGCTCCTCATTGGAGCAGTCCCACGCTTTCTCGGCATCAGCCTCGGTCTCGTTTCATTCGTGGCTGCGTTCTTTCTCAACGACGAATACCAGCGGAGGGTCGTTGACTCTCTCCGAAAAGGAAGGGTGGGAGGAAGTGTCGCCCTGCTCGGCATAGACGGGAGCGGCAAGTCAACGCACGCTGCGGAGCTTGAGCGGTGGTTCGTCGGAAGGGGGTACTATTGCACTCGGGTGCCATTCCACAGGTACCTCTTCGTGGAGAGACTCGCCGCTGCCAGGCCCAGCTCGAGCAAGAATCAGAAGAGAGGGCATCCGCTCCGCCCCCTCCTTTCCGCCTTCGACAACATCATCCTTTACCTAATCTCGTCTCTGGGTCGAGGCGTCGAAGGGAGGGTGGCGCTCTACGACAGATACATCTGGAGCACTTACGTAAAGTACAAGGCCCTCGGTTACCCTGTTAGGCCAGTCAGGTGGCTCTACATGCTTCCTCGCCCCAGATTCGCGGTGGTTCTAGACGTGCCAGTCTCGAAGTCGCTAGGAGTGATTCACAGCAGGTCCGACCACGTAAGGTACACGAGCAGTGTCCTCGGGAGTGAGAGAAATGAGTACCTTCAGATTGCAGCGAAGTCCGGGTTCCCAGTAGTGGACGCTGAACGCGACTACGTCTCTGTCCAAAGGGACATCGAGCGCCTCCTTTCAAGCTCGTTCCCGGCAGTCGGTGGTGGGCGATGATTGGACTCTGAAAGGACCTACGCGGGCAAATTCTTGGAGGAGAGCTTGGGACTAGCGGTCGGCGACATCGATGCGGAATCAGTGCCATCGGAGCTCGTAGAAGGGATCTCGAGCGCCATGCGCGGAGAGGCTACCGCGGCTTCAGAAGAGCCCCTACTGGAACGTTCGATCCAGGAGTATGGCGCTGTGGCAATCGCTTCAATCGAGGAAAAGAGGGGGCACGTGCTGCTGAAGGAGAGATGGCCAGGAGGCGCAAGGTACGCGTCATGCCTGACGCACGACGTCGACAACCTCTCAAGACCGCTATCGCACATCGTTCGACGGAGGGGCAGGTTCACAACCTCCGACTTCCTGCTTGGGATGATGGGCCTCAGGCAGCTCTACGACAACATCTCCCTCGTCGCCGGACTCGAGTCCACCCGCAGACTCCGTTCCAGCTTTTACCTTCTGACTGCGAACTATGACCTACGCAGGAAGTCCAACCAGCTGAACTCTCTCACGCGCGCCGGTTGGGACATCGGGCTCCATGGCGATTTCGGCACGCACGACTCCCAGTCGAAGATGGCCAGGGCCCTCTCGGATTTCCACGGAGCGACCGGCATCAGGCCCACTGGAGTCAGAGAACACTTCCTCAAGTTCGACTACGGAAAGACGTGGGGCATAATGGAAGAACTGGGGTTCGCGTACGACACGACGGTGGGCAACACAGATACGCTCGGGTTCCGTCTCGGTCTTTGCACGCCGTTCCATCCTCCCGACGAAAGTTGGAGGCCCCGGAGAATCCTGGAGCTCCCTCTGGTTTTGATGGACGTGACCTTGTGGGGGTACCTGAAGAGGACGGAGGAGGAGGGACTCGGGGACTTCGATAGGCTCAAACGGCACGTGGCCGGGGTCAACGGGCTCTTCACGATCCTGTGGCATCCGGAGGCTGCAAGGATGAAGGGCGGAAGGATCTACCCGTCCCTGCTGGACGAACTGCTCAAGGACGGTTGCTTCATAGGCTCGGGCAGAGACATCACGGACTGGTGGTCAATACGGGGGAGACCCCTGGCCCTCGAGGGGAACACCTACACGATGGACGACGCGCCATCAGGCCTCGTCCTGCGATTCAAGGATAAAGGAGGGCGAAAGTTTGCAGCTGAGGGAGGGACAGTCGGCGTGGATGGCGATCCTAATGCAATCAAGGCGACCGGTGGCCCTCTGAGGGTGAGAGTGAGCTAGATGGCAGGACCCAAGGTACTTGTGACAGGCGCAGGAGGGATCGCGGGCGTCAACTTCGTCCGGGCTCTCGGTGCCTCCGCCAGGCGTTACAGAGTCATCGGCACAGATTACAGCAAGTATTACATCGAATTTCCTGACCTTGCAGCAAGGTATCTTACCCCGCGGCACGACTCCCCCGAATTCGTGCCAACAGTGTCAAAGATAGCGTCGAAGGAAAAGGTGGGGTTCATCCACCCGCAACCATCCAGCGAAGCGCTCGTCTTGTCCGAGCGGAGAAACGAGCTGCCTGCCCCAGTCCTGCTCCCCGAGCCGAGCGTGATGAGGACGGGCCAGGACAAGCTCTTCTCTCAGAAGAAGCTGGAGGAATCTGATGTTCCCGTCGCGCGCACCTTCCCTGTCTCGAGGCTCTCCGACGTCGAGAAGGCGTTCGAGAGGCGGTCGCCGCCCCTGTGGATTAGAGCCAGGCACGGTGCCGGGGCCAGGCTGAGCCTTCAGTGCGACTCCAGCAGCGAGGCTCTTCACTGGGTGGCGCTCTGGAACGAGAAGGGAGTGCCGGCAGACGAGTTCATCATCCAGGAGTTCCTCCCCGGCAGGAACATCGCCTGGGACAGCATATGGGATGGGGGAAAACTTGTCACCTCGTACTGCAGGGAGAGGCTTGAGTATCCTCTCAAGCACGTTTCACCCTCTGGGATAACTGGGACACCCTCCGTAGCACGGACTGTCCACGACCGAAGGACCAACAGCGTGGGAGAAAAGGCGGTCATGGCGATCGCGAAGACGCCGCAGGGCGCATTCTCTGTGGACATGAAGGAAGACTCCGAAGGGAGACCGTGTGTGACAGAGGTCGATTCTGGGAAGTTCCACACGACCATGCCGCTATGGGGATACGTCGCTCTCAAGCACCTCAAGCTCCCCTGGTACTCCAACTTGGCCGACCTCTACGTGAGGCTCGGCATGGGAGAAGGGCCCCCGACAGGGGCTCCGAAACACGACCTGCTCCCGGCCGGTTACTACATGATCAGGAACATCGATTCAGGGGTTCTGCTTTGGAGGGAGGACGGATGGAAGGAAAGAGTGCTGTAAAGGTAGGAGAGTACCGCTCCTACATCTTCGACCTCGACGGGACTCTGTTCTCGATACCCGTAGACTGGGCAGGGGTGAGGAGAGAGATTTCTGCGCTGGTCGGCGAGGACTTTAGCGATACGCCCCTCTTCCTGAAGCTCCAGCAGCTCGCCGCCAGCAAGCCCGGGATGAGGGAACGTCTGCTGTCGGTCATCGATTCCTACGAGCTCAGAGCTGTGGGCTCTGCAAAGGCGATGCCGGGCGCCTCTGAGCTGCTGTATTCCCTCTTCGAGGTGGCTAGAATCGCCCTTGTCACTTTGCAGGGAAAGAAGGCGTGTGGGGAGATACTCCAGAAGCACAAGCTGGACGACCTCTTTGAAGCAGTAGTCACGAGGGAGGACTCCATGGACAGGTCCGAGCAGCTCTTGATCGCACTGAACAGGCTCGGCGCGGAGGCCAGGGCGACTCTCTTCACTGGCGACAGGCTCAACGATGTGGTCTGCGCGAGGAAGGTCGGATTGGACGTCGCTCTTGTCGGTCGGGACGCGGTGAAGGACCCGAAGCCAAACTACAACTTCGCGAGTCTGGTAGAGTTGAGGGCCTACCTTGCGTGAGAGCGGAGTCTCGAGATGAGCTGCCTGTGGAGTGTCTCATTCCCCGCTGCGACGTAGCCAAACCTTGAGCCAAGCTCGATTTGCGGGTCGATTTCCTTGGCCTCAGCGGAGGTAATCACGGCGCCAGCTTCCCTTGCGATGAGATGGGCAGCTGCGAAGTCGGTCACTCTCATCTTTCCCCTGATGTCCACAAACGCGTCCAGAATCCCCTCGGCAACGAGGCAAAGTTCGAGAGCGTTCGCTCCGAAGTGGACCTGCCGCTTGATTGATGCAATCAAAGGAACGGTTTCCTCGATCACTGCTGGGGACGCCCTCGAGATGTCCACCCCGACCACCGCCTCGGAGACCTCCCCCAAGCTGGATGCCCTGATGCGCTTGCCGTTCTTTCTTGCACCATTGCCTGCTTCAGCGTAATAGACGTCGCCCGTTACAAGGTTCCGCACAAGGGCGTATTTTTCCTCCCTCAATCTGTTCCCTTCTATTACACCGACAGATGTGCAGTAGAACGGTATGCCCCTGCTGAAATTGGAGGAGCCATCTAGCGGGTCCAGCACGGCCAGATAGCGAGCGTCCTTCGCGCCTAGCTGCCCAATCTCCTCGCTGAGTATTCGTACATCGATGGCCTGAGTGAGTGAATCGATCAGCTCTCTCTCTGCTCTGCTGTCGGCGACCAGGGTCAAGTCACCTGAAGCTCCCACCCCCAAGACCTTCGATTTCTCGCTTCCCTGAAGGACCGCGTTCACAGCTTCCTGAACGCGCGAAGTGGCGTCTGTCAGGAGCTTCTCCCAGTTGGTCACGGCGTCTTCTTCACGTTTCCAGCTTCCTCTTCTTGAGGCGGGCGTGGATCTCGCCCAGCGTAGCGCTGGAGTCGGAGTCCGTGTAGACGATTTCCACCCTGTCCTCCCCTAGCCTCTCGTGAATGTCCTGGATTGCAGAGTAGTAGCGTTTCCTGAAGAAATCGTTCAGATTCTTCTCCCTACTGTTCTTCCTCTTCTGCCGTGCGCTAATCGTTCCTGTCCTTGCCTTGAGTAGTATGTAGAGGTCGGGTCGCATGGCAGGCTCCGAAATGATCTGCTTGCAGAGGGAGAGCATGGCAGGGAAGGCCCTGCTTTTCTTCAAGTCATACCTTATCCTCGCGTAGGCCAGGTCGGACAGGAGGTACCCTTCGGAGACCAACCTCCTCTTCCCACGCAGCTTTGAGATTTCAGACGCGTAGACCATTGTCGCGCCGAGGAGGCTGTAGTCCGCATACGTGTCGGCCCTCTCCGCGACTGGCACTTGCTTCGGGACTGCGTGAGCCGACTCCTTTAGCCGAATCCATCCTTGCTCCTCCAGTCGCTTTGCGAGAGTGGTCTTACCCGTACCCGAGAACCCCTCCAGCACGATGAAGACCAATTCGCAACGCTGCCCTCTTGGGTGTAATTATGACTTGCGAGAGCGGAGACCCATGCCCTTCGGCGGAAGGGAGACGCCACAATGAATCATGGGAGAGAAACGAAGGCGGGAGTATTGAAGAAGAGAAGGTAGACCAGGAACACGACGTATCCCACACCGAGGTAAGCGACCGTTGGGACGCCGTATGTCACCTCAACGCTGGAGCCGCGCATCGAGTTTGTCGCTGCTTCCTCTCTTGCCACGTTAACATCCTTGCTCATCTCTGTTCGCCTTCCGTCAGCCAACACTGCCTTCGGTATCCACCTCTGCTCCTTCAAGAACTTCTCGATGGGTATCGTCTTTGTCCCCCTCGCGTTGCCCACAGCAAACTCGTAGCCTATGTGGCCTAAAGCAATCACCGCTGCTGCGAAGAGCGGAGGTATCGGTGAGAGACGATAGGGGTCCGCTGCGACGAGCACCATGGCAATCGCGTCCGCCTGACCGAGGTAGCCGGCAAGAGTGAAGACGAGCGCAATGCCCCCGACGATGGCGACCTTCACCAGGAAGAGTTGCAGGTCCGGGTATTCCCCGAACGCGACCAAAGCCGCACCGGCTAATGCCGGCAGCCAGACGAGGTCGTAAACAGACCTGTCATTGATATCCTGATAGGCTGCGACTGCGAGCGAAGCGCAGATGAGGATCTGCGAATACACAGCGCAATTCAGACCTCGGCGCGGCTTATAAGCGCCGCCAGAATCTCTTGCGTGCCCCGGATAGAGACCGTAGTTGGGGCGGCCTCGAAGCTATTTCCGGTCGATCCGCCCTCGTCCGTCCTCTCGTTCTTCGCCCCTAGACTTGAGGCCGCGATGCTCTTCGTCACCCCCTCCGTCTTCGCGAGGTTCGCCATCGCTGTCGCAGCAATTCCCGCGATCTTCCAGCTTGTTACCTTCGCTGTTCTTCCTACAACGATCTGGCTCCCAATTTCAGCGGCTCTCCTGCCGGTGCAAGTCTCTTCCGTCTTGGTGATAGTCCACAGAACTTCGCGGCGTAGGCGGGCGGTCGAGGGCGAGCTGCCGTTCGTAGCCATGCTTTTCTTCATCCTCTCCCACGAGTCGTACGCCAACCTTCCAGACGCATTCAAGAAGATCGAACAGCTGGGCCCCGAGATCTTCCCGGCTTTCTTCGCGGAGGCGCAGAACCTAGCCAGGAACCTCACCTACGGGATCGAGCCGGAACTGGGGACGGCAGAAAGGACCTTCGTGTCCCACCCCAGCCGCCAACTGAGAGAGTTCATCCACGGGTACCTGACGACACTTGAGACAGGCAGAGACGTTCACGAGTTTGTGAGGGTCGAGTCAGAGAGGTTCCTGACAACTCAGGAGGACCGCTGGCGTTCGTTCACAGCTCTCCTGTCGTCCATGACCGAGGTTTCTTTCATTTTCTTGGCAGTCTTCCCGGTGGGCGTCCAGATGATAGCAGGGACCTTTCCAGGCGTGGGCGCCTCATTCCTCCTGCTCACCTCTCTCGCCTTGCTCTCGGTAGTGACAGTTGCTCTGTTGCTCTGGATGGATTTCGCCCAACCTCCGTCCCACGACGCACGCTATCCACCGGCCCTCCTCGTCTGTCTTGTTCTCGGCTTCCTCGTGATTCTGGCGCTGTATCAGGCAGGCTTGATCGACTCTGTGGTCGCGGCAGCCCTGAGCTTAGGGTGCGCCTCCGCTTACGAATACCGCGTTCGTGGCTTCTTTGGAAGGTTGGGTGAAGGCGAGAAGGAAGTTGCGGTAATGTTGCACGACCTTGCCGAATTGACCAGGGCAGGGGTCGAGTTGCCCCCGGCCCTTTCAAGGCTCATCGACGGTTCCGCGGGATTCAGGTCAATCGGGGATGACCTATCCGCGTTCTCCAGGCTGCTCTTACTCGGCCAGTCGCCCCTCGCCGCTCGAAGAAGACTGGCCCATCCGTCGTGGCTGGTGAAGGTCTCGTTCGCGCTTCTTGCTGTCTCCTTCGAGACGGGCGGGGGCTACGACCAGCTCGACAAACTCTCCCTGTCCTTCAGGAGGCTTTCCGATGCACGCAGGTCGATACAGGCTTCCGTAATTCCATTCGCCCTCCTGGGCGTCGTCGTCCCGGTCGTCTCTTCAGCCTCCTTCTGGTTCCTGCGCAGCATGCAATCGCTAGGCCCAGTCCTTCCCCTTTTTGCGATCCAGAGCGGCGCCTCGGGCACCGGTGGCTCCATAGTGGCTTCCTCGCTGTTGGCGGGACTCATCGTCTCGAAGGCGTACTCCCAATCTCTGCGGAGCATGGTTGGGGTCCCGCCACTGCTGGCTTCGGCCCTGATCTCCTTCCTAATCTTCGGAAGCGCCTGAGCGGTTGGAGGTTAAATAACTGACGACGCTAATCTTGCGTGTCAAGCCGCAAGGGTATCAGCCCTTTCATCGCAACCGTCGTCCTGGTGGCGATAACCCTCGCGCTCGGAGGTGTGCTCTACACGCAGTTCAGGCAGGTGGTGACGGCGGAGGTGAGGAACCCGTCTATGTCTCTTCTTGACGCGAGCGTAGGCGGGGACGGACAGACGCTGGTCGTGGATGTCAAGAACGACGGAAACGTCCAGCTCACCCTCTCCGAAGTACTCTTCCAGTATCAATCCAATAGCGAGCACTTCAAGCTCGGAACCAACGCTTCCGTGATAGCAGGAAGCCCGACACTGAAACCAGGTGACGTTGTCTCTCTGAAGTTCACTCTGACCGGCTTGACACTCCCTGGTTTCTCAACGTACACCCTAACCTTGGTGTCCGACCAGCTTGCGAGAGCCTTTGCGGTCCAGGCATAGTGCGGCCGCTAGGGCGGTGGCGGAAGTCTACTCGGCATTGATTATCGTTGCAGTCACGCTAGCCCTCTCTTACACCGTCTACTCACAAGCCAGGTTTCCGGTCCAGGCTCAACCGGTCTACTCCTCAAGCGAATATGAGGTGTACGGTGCTCCTTCAGTGCTCACTCTTGAGGTCACGTCTTCGGCCCCTTCTTCCGTTGCAGAGTTCAGGCTTGACGCAGCTTCCTCCCTTAATGGGATACTCGACCTGAGCGGGTCAGGGTACTCCACGACGGATTTGCTCTGCGGCCCGGGCTTCACCACATTCTTCTCCGTCTACTCTGGCGCCGGCGTGTTGGAAGTAGCAGCCAACGGAGCCACTTGGATTGATGGCGACAGTACTGCCTCGCTCTCCGTCACCCAGGGATGGCATGAGGTGACTATCTCCAACTCGTCGACCTGCCAGGTAACCCTGCCCGGTGGTGTCACTCCCACCTACCCATCTAGCCTCCTGTCGGCCGTCCCCATGGAGCAGACCGCCTCGCAGTCTTTCGTCTTTCTGGTTCCCTTCAGGACGTCAGGCCACGAGATTTCCATTGCGTTCACCGGGAGAGTTGAGACGTACGGATTCTAGGCCGGGCATCGGCGAAGTCGTCGGCTCCGTATCCATGCTCGCGATAACCATCGCCCTCCTCGCCGGGACTTCTGCCGTAGCCCTCCTCTCCATCCACAACGCCGCCGAGCTTGTCTCCACTGCAGGGGAGCAACGGCAGCGCGAAGCGGGTATGCTCGTCGACGTGGTAGGCACACAGTCCAACAGCTCGGGGACCTACGTTTGGCTGTACGACTACGGATGGGAGAGCGCCCCAGTCCAGGCGGTCTTCATCAACGGGGAGACCGCGAGTTGGTCCTTCAACTGTGGGGGCGACTGGTCAGGGTCGCTGTGCATCGTCTCGCTACCGGCGGCAGAGAAGGGTCAGGTGACTATCGTGATGGGGGGTGTCTCGCTTGGCGCGTCTGTCTGAAATCCGCGACCGCGCGAATGCGGAGGTGTCGCCTCCCGATGTCCTCCCGTTCGACCCGCCGAGGGAGGGCAGGGTGCTCTCAAACTATCTCGTCCAGTACGAAATCCCGGCCAGAAGCGGCGTCAGTTACAGAAGCTCCTTCGCCGTCTACATCTACGACGCGGCAGGGAGGTGGCTCTACTTGGTCAAGGAACCGTACCTGGACCCGAGGTTGAGGTCGGTTGTCTCCGCTGCGATATCTTCCCTCTCCACTTGGCTGGCTCCCTCTCCTGTCGTTGACCTGGACCCGATAGGGTATCTCATCGCTGAGATGGAGAGGTTCGGAATGCTAAAGGAAGTCACCTCTGAGGAGCTCCAGGCCGCGACGCACTTCTTGGCGAGGGACATCCTGGGCTACTGGCTGTTAGACCCACTGCTCAGGGACGGAGAGATCGAAGACGTCTCCTGTGAAGGCGTGTTGAGGCCGGTCAAGGTCTGGCACAGGAGGATGAACGCCAACGGTTGGCTCGAGACCAACGTGAGTTTCCCCGACCAGGAGGCGATGGACTCGGTTGTCTCGAGGCTAGTCCACAGGTCGGGCAAGTCCATCTCCGCGTTCTCGCCGATAGTCGACTCTGTGCTTCCAGAAGGCTTCAGGCTTGCTGCGACGTGGGGGCGTGAGGTGACGAGCCTGGGAAGCAGTTTCAGCATTCGGAAGCAGCGAGCGGAGCCCTTCTCCGTCTCTGAACTCGTGAAAGCGGGAACTCTGAGCCCCCAGATCGCCGCATACCTCTGGATGCTGCTCGACCTGAAGGGCTTCGTCGTAGTCTCGGGCGTGACGGCGACGGGCAAGACGACACTTCTCAACTCGATGGCAACGGTCCTCAACCCATCGTGGAAGATTGTTTCGATCGAGGACACGAGAGAGATAAGGCTCCCTCACACCGGGTGGAAACCCCTCCACACAAGGACACTCCGCGGAGGCGCGAGCATCACGCTCTTTGACCTAGTTAAGTTGAGCCTCCGGGAGAGGCCCGACTTCGTTATCCTCGGCGAGGCGAGGGGTCAGGAAGTCCAGGCGCTCTTCCAGAGCGCGGCGGCAGGCTCGGGTTGTATCACCACGTTCCACTCCCCGGACATTGATTCCATGATTGCCAGGCTCACGCAGCCTCCCCTCTCAGTGTCGCCTTCGCTGCTTCAATTGATTGACGCCGTTGTATACTTGGTCAGAGAGCCTGACGGGGGGCACAGGAGTGTCAGCCATGTTGTGGAGATGGGTAGGGGCAATGACCCCCTATTCTCAAAATCAGGTCTTGGATGGGATGGTTCTGCCGAGGAGTCGCGCGTCTTGGGGGCAAGGGCAGCGGCGAACGGCTACTCGCCTAAGAGACTTGCGACCGAGCTTCAGCGTCGAGCAGATTTCATCTCAGGTCTTGTCGGGCGCGGAGTCACTGACTACGGCTCCCTCGCGAGGGAGCTGAGGTTGTTCTATGCTTCGCCGAGCTTGACCTTCTGACTGGCGAAGATGGACCTGACCCTGTCCAGCGTGTCAACATCCGACGGCGACTTGTCGTCCCTGATCCTCTTGATCCTCGGGAACCTCAGCGCAAAACCGCTGTCGTGCCTGTCGCTCCGCTGGATGCTGTCGAAGGCGACCTCGATGACGATCTCAGGCTTCACAGCCCTGCTGTATCCAAAGTCCTTCACTGTTATCCTCTTGAGCCTCTCTGTCATCTGGTCAATCTCTTCGTCCGTAAGTCCGGAGTACGCCTTTCCTATTGTCTTGAGCATCTCCCCGTCTCTGACGGCAAAGGTGTAGTCGCTTATCACGCCCGCTCGCTTGCCGTGTCCGTATTCCGCGCCAACTATCACGGCGTCTATCGAGTCGAGCTCCTCCTTCAGTTTGACCCATCCCGCCCCCCTCTTGCCCATTGTGTAGACACTCTCGGGATCCTTCAGCACGAGCCCTTCGTAGCCCGACTCCCGGCTCCGCCTGAACATGCTGGCTATCTGGCCGGCCCCCTCCACAACCGACCTCTCCGCCGTCGGTATCCCGTGCCCTGCAAGGAGAGCCGAGAGCTCCTCGCTCCTCTCCCTCAGGGGCAACCCATAGAGCTCTTTCCCGTCCAGGTAGAGGAGGTCGAAGGCGAAGTAGTTCACGGGAGCGTTTTTCGCCGCCTCTTCGAACCCCTCCATCCGACGCAGCCGCCTCTGAAGGAGCTGGAATGGAAGTGGTTTCCCCCCGCTGAAGGGAACGATCTCACCGTCCATCACCCAGTCGTGCGCCAACTCGCGCGCTGCACTCACCACTTCCGGGAAGGCCGAGGTTATCTCCTCCAGCCTCCTCGAGTAGATCCTCACTTCGTTCGCGAGCTTGTGAACCTGCGCCCTCACCCCGTCGTACTTGAACTCGGCGTAGGCGACCCCGTCGAACCGTTCCGCAATCTCATCTGGAGTCGACATCGGTTCAGCCAGCATGAAGTTCACGGGCCTGAAAGGGGTCATCTTCACCCTCCCCAATTCCCCCCTCGCGGCCGCTGCCGCGAGCAGACCGGCATCCCCGAGGAGAAGGTGTGCCCTGGCCACCTCGGGTCCTGGAAGTCCGTGGGCCTTGGCCACGGCTTCCTCCAGAAGCCCATGCACCAGCCCAGTTCTCATCTCGCCAGTCAGCACCTTCACTACGTACTTCGCCTCCAGCGGGGATGCCCTCAGAAGGAGAGACTTCGCGACGCCCTTCCTCGCGGCAGCCGAGCCCTTCCCTCTGGCCGATCGCATCCTCCCGAAGGCGTCCTCGAGGTCAGAGATTGTCAGAGGCTCTGAGAAGAGGGTCGTTTCCTTCTTCTCCTTGAGCAACACCTGCGCGACCTCTCCCAGGTCGCCAAACTTCAGGTAGACCTTCGACGACTCTGCCCTACTCGCCCCGGAGACCTCTTGGATGACGTCAAGAAGTGTCGAGTAACCCACCTGGGCCTCGTCCTTGCTCCCCCTCGGCGAGGCCCTGCCTGTTGCCACCCTGGCGGCGACCTCCGCATCCTCGGGCCCTAGAGAGGCGATGAAAGACGCAAGGATGCTCACCTTTTCGTTCTTGCTGCTCGTCCCCCTCACGGATTCGAGGGTCGCAGCCAGCGCAGAGAATCGAGCGCTCTTCCTCATGAGCCGATCGGGACAGCCATCAGGTAAGCCGGCGCGCCGTCGCGGTAGTACGCCTCGAGCTTGCCGGTCACCTTGAAACCCATCTTTTCGTAGAGGCTGATTGCCCCCTGGTTGGACGCCCGTACCTCGAGGTAGCATTCATTTGCAGACTTCGCGACCATCTCGTCTTCAGCAAGTTGGATGAGCTTTGTGCCGACCCCTCTGCCTCTATGTTCCTCGAGGACAGCTACGGAGACGACGTGCCCCTTCCTAGCAAGACTAAGACGTTTCAGGTGAGAGAAGCCATATTCGACCCTGCACATGATGTACCCGACGACTTCGTCATGCAACTCAGCGACGAGGAACGTTTCGGGGAATTCCGCTAGAATCTCGTGGTAGAAGTAATCGGAGTAGTGTTCAGGCAGCGTCTTCGCGTTTATCCCGATGACCGCTGGTATGTCGTCTCTGTCGCAGCGTCTGATGCCGTACTCGGCTATCCGCGCGAGAACTGCCTTCTGCAAGCTCCCTGTCTCGTCGGTTCAGACCATTGGTTAAGTCTTGCTCTGGGCTCGCGATAGATTATTATCGGCGCCACGAAAGCCACAGCTTCCTTGTCTGGGGTGCCTCTCGAAGTCGAGTCCATTGTGAAGTCCAAGTTCAAGGTCAATGACACCTTCCAGCTCCCGGACGGCGAAGTCGAGTACAGAATCCAGTACGAGCCAAGTTCCAAGGAGAAGTTTGAGGAGCTGTGCGCGGAGCTTGAGCCCAAGGACCTGACCCCGTGGCTCTCCGGGAGAGGGACGGATTGCACCCTGCAGGTAAGGAAGAGACAGCAACTGAAACCTTCCGCTTCGAGGATTCCTGTAATACTCGCTCTTCTCACCGTCGGTTCGGTTCTTGTGTTCGGTCTGGTCGAGCGTCAGACTTTCGGGCAGTTCGCGCCAGGGATACCAGACTACGTAGTATTCATCTCCTACGCAGCCTGCATGGTGGCGATACTCGCGGCCCACGAGTTCGGTCACAGGTATGCTTCAGAGAAGAACGGCGTGCCACCTCCCACGCCTTACTTCATCCCAGGGATTCCAGTAGTCACGGCCTTCCTCCCCTCGCTCGGCATTATCTCGCTTCCCCGCAGGCCAGCTGTGAACAGGGATGCCCTGTTCGACCTGTCACTCGCTGGGCCGCTCGCTGCCTTTGCTGTCACTGTCCTGCTTTACATCGTGAGTGAGTTCGCCGCAGTCCAATCAGCTGTGCCAATGTTGGGGGCGCAGCTGCAGAACGCCCAAATCTACAACCCGAGCACGATTCAGTTCGCCATCGACTCGGCCTTCTCCTCCTTCGTCCCCGGAGTCACTGGAGGGTACCTCAGGTTGTCGCCGGTCGCCGATGCCGCGTCCGTCGGCTTCGTACTGACTTTTCTCAGCCTCCTGCCGATTTCTCTCTTCGACGGGGGTCAGATGGCGGCCACTGTCCTTGGGCCAAGGACTGCGAGGGTTGCCACCTACCTCAGCATGGTAGCACTGGTGACACTCGACTCTCCCACCTATTGGGTCGTTGCCTTTCTTTTCATTGTGATAGGCGCAAGGCAGGCGAATGCACAGGTGCTGGACGAGGTGTCGGGCATCTCTCCAACCAAACGTGCCCTATTCCTGCTCATGATTGTGCTTGCGTTCCTCTGCGTGCCCATCCCCCAGAACCTTGCTTCTTTTCCGTTAGGCTGACGATATCCTGCACTCCGCGGCCCTCGTCACAACGTTGACCTTGGCAGTCTTGCCGAGCCTGTGCAGGAGCTTGCCCAGCGCCTCGCCGGAACCCTTGGCAGTCGTGAACCCTAGCTTCGACTTCGCGTACAGCTCCGGGAGGCCGGAGAGCAGGAGGACGTTGTACTCCTCTTTGAGCTTGTTCAGGTAGTAGACCTCCTCCAGCCCGTCAACGTACTTCTCCCTCTTTCTCACCTCAGCTCCCATCCTGCCAGTCACCAGCATCTCAAGGGCCCTAGAACCCAGACCTGACGAGCATTCCGCGAACAGGAGCAACTCCCCTGGCTTCCTGACGCCGCCAAGGCTGGACCAGACGACCCTGAGCGCACTCGAGAGTGTGTCGTCGTATCCAATCCCGCCAGCTCCGACTATCATCGCCCTGGCTGGGCTCATCGAAGTGTTGTAGAATCCGTTCTTTATCGCGTCGAAGGGGGCGTCCTCCAGGGCCGACCTGACCTTCCCGGACCTCGGCACAACTGTCAGAAAGGACGCGCCTCCTATCCGTGCAACCATCTCCTGTACAGCGTCATAAGCCTCGGTCTTTTCGAAGGGTGTCGGCTCGAAGTCCTTGCGAGCCTCGGCAGCGGCCGACCTGGCCCCTCCCACCCAACCAAGGCATGCGGCCACCTTTGCATCGACTATGCCGAAGAAGGGATCGGGCTTGGCCGTGGCGACGAAGAGCTTCTCATTCGCGGACATCAACTCACCCGGGTGCTGCGGGCCCTCAGGAGGCCCGGCGGATGGAGGTATCACCCTGCCTTTCAGGTCCGGGATCAATGACTCGAGCCTCTTGGGATTGATAGAGTGGACCTTCAGGTCTGGGGCAGCCGCTATCGTGCTGACGATTTCCTTGAGGAGCTCCATGGTCGTGGGGCTCGAGTCGCAGACGAAAAGATGCCCGGACCTCCTGATCTTCTCTGCCAGCCTGTCCGTCTCCCCGGTGCTCTTCTCAGCCTCGGGGTCGACTAGCACGCCGAGGTTCTCCGCTTGAAGAGTGATCATGGCTTCCACCTCGCCGTATGGAATCCAAACCTCAGGCATGCGTCAGCTCGCGTCCCGCGTTGTTTTATAGGTTAACTCTGTTGAGTTTTCGGGACGTGGTGCTTAAGTATGGAAGGCAGCTACTGAGTACACGCGACCTGCAAAGGCAGTCAAGTTCCAGTTCACATCCTCCGAAGAGCTATCCTCACTACTCGAAGACTTCCGCCTGATGTGCAACGATGCGATTCGCATTGCACTTAAGGAGAAGCCGAGGAACAGGTTTGTTCTAATCGAACTCGCTTATGCACGCCTTAAGGAATACGGCCTCCACACCCACTACATCCTCTCTGCCTGCGAGATCGCATTTGCAGTATATCGCAACAAGGACAGGAAGTCCGACCCCTGTGTCAGGAAGGCGTTCCTGAAGCTCGACAGCCAGACATACTCGCTGAACCACTTGCTCCTCAGAATCCCGACGAGACCGAGGCACTTCATCTCCCTCACGCTCAAGGGTTCCAACTACCACCTCTCCTTCATCGACGACCCGAGCCTCAGGCGCGGTTCGATTACACTTACAGGTCGCACTGTGAGCATCGCCTTCTCGAAGGAGATCGCCGGGATTGAGCCTCGCGGGCAAATCGGAATCGACGTCAACGAGAGGAACATCACTTGGTCTGATACGACGGGCAGGACGGAGAGAATCGATACTTCTGATATCGCCGAAGTCAAGGTCCGATACAGGGCGATCAGGGCTAAGATTGCGCAGAAGACTCAGCACGACAGGCGAATCCGGCAGAGGCTTCTTGCCAAGTACGGCAGGAGGGAGAAGAATCGCACCATCCAACCCATCCACAGTGTCAGCAAGAAGATTGTCAACCATGCAAAAGATAATCGGTTCGGCATCGCCATGGAGAATCTGAAGGGAATCCGCAAGCTCTACCGAAAGGGGAACGGACAGGGGACTTCGTTCAGAGGTAGAATGAACTCATGGCCATTCAGGGAAGCACAGAGGCAGATAGCATACAAGGCGGCATGGGATGGAATCCCAGTCGATTACATTAAGCCGAGAGGCACATCCCGAAAATGCCCGAAATGTGGCTCCCGCGTCGCGCCGTTGCAGGGGAGGAAACTCTACTGCGCGGAGTGCGACATCATCTGGGATAGGGACGAACTCGCCTCGAAAAACATCATGGCCGCATTGGTTTGTGCGGCTCGGCCATCCAAAGGAAGCCGTGAAGGGGAACCTCGGACGCAGGAGGCCGCGAGCAATCCTCCGAGCAGACGGGTGGAAGTTGGTCTTCGTCGACATGTTCCGAAGACTTGACAGAACCTATAAGTTAGAACAGGCCGCCTCGCCTCCATGGCTTGGAGGAAGAGGCGGGGAATGCTCAAGGGCCTGGCCGAGGGTCTGGTCAAGGTCGGTTCGCTCCAGTTCGGCTCATTCACACTCTCCAACGGTTCAGAGAGCTCATACCTGGTCAACCTGAGAGGGCTGCCGAGCTACCCAGGGATGTACAAGCTTGTGGTGGACTCGATGGTCGGCCTGGTCCGCTCGAAGGCAGCGAAGGCCGACGCCTTCTGTGGCATCCCCGTCGCCGGACTGGCGGTCGCAGCTCCGACAGCGCTGGCTCTAGGCAAGCCCCTGGTCTACGTGCGGCAGCTGAGGCAGGCGAACGAGAGGGTGGTCGAAGGGGAGCTCAGGCCTGGCTGGAAGGTGGTTGTGATTGACGACCTCGCTGCTTCTGGGAAGACGATCCTCTCGGCCGCCCGTTCAATGGAACAGGAGGGCGCAGAGGTGAAGCACGCAGTCGTCTTGATAGACAGGATGGAGGGGGCGCGGGAGCGGCTTAGCAAGGAGGGAATCACGCTCCACTGTGTTACAGACATCATGGAGTTGGCGGACACGCTCTTCTCGATGGAACTGATTCGGGAGGGTGACCTGAAGGCGATAACAAAATCTGTAGGGAGCCGCTAGTAGAGTTGGCAACCGCGTTATCTTCCTCATCACAGATGATAACCGCCGACTGACGCCCCTCGACATCAGGAGGGCTAACTCTATACCCTCTAGCTCCACCTCCCCCGCTGGCATGGCGGTTTGGATGGACCCTACCCGCTCGCTCGTTTGTACCTGGGATTGCAGTAACTCCTTGCAGAGAGTGGCTTGACCCCATCTGAGATGAGGTAATAGCGGGTGGTGCTCTGAGCAGCTTTGTTATCACCCCTCCTCCATTACCATCCCCATCACTCTTCCATTCCACAGGTTCATGATGGAGCAAAGTCTGGATTTGAGGCTGATAACCGTAATACCTTATACAATAGTTCCACATTCGTCCTTCTTTCCTCGTCTTAGGGAGACAGCTCAATACAGGAGCCTCTCCATGTCCCAGCGCTCTCCGAGCGATTACGAATGCTGCTAGCTGATGCCTGTTGAACCCTCCGAACTGCTTCCCATATTTTGTAATCGCCACGATGCTCGTGTAGGCCGGGTTCACCTCGATGTTCACCAAGCACATCCTCAAAGAGTGAAGTTTGACCGTCTCAACCATCTTCCTTGTCATGAAGTTAGAGCGCTTGAAGTTCGTCTTGGGTGAGGAGTCGAAGGCTCCTTTGAGTTTCAGCCTCTCGACCGCGACCGCGTTGCATCCATGTGTGTCCCTTGCCCACCTTAGCATTCCGTTGACTAGGTTCTCCAGTACCCACTTTCTCTTGTTCCTCGACGCAGTGATCAGGCGGTTGTCCCTATAGAACCTGGTCGCAATGAGGTTTCCGTCCCTCGATACGATGGTGCATGCGATGCCTTCAGGGTTCACGTCTATGCCCGCCATCCTACCACTCCATTCAATGAGAGGTTCTTCGAGCTCGAACGAAGCGAGCACTTGGTAACCAAAGGCTGAGCGAACGATCCTGATAGAATAAGGAAGCCCTCCTTCGAGGAGCTCACCCCTGCTTCCGAGCTTCACCGAACCGGCCTTCCCTATGATACTCTTGACAGCACCCGACCAGTGTTCTGGAACGCGAAGTTCAATCCTGAAGTCCTTATCGTGCCAGTTCCTCACTTCGAGATAGAACCTGTTATCAGCATTGTTGTGCAGCAGCCTTGTATTCGCATTCCCCCGGTGGCTAGCTTCTCCTACTGAGAAGAAGTGGTTCGACCTCCTTTCCTTCCATTCCTCTCTGAGCTCGTTCCGCCTCTTGCCGTTTGCGATTGAAAGTCGGTGTAGGAAATTCCTCGAACCGAACACGGCTCTCGGGTACGACTTCCTAGTGATTTGACTCCTCAGCTCGTCTATTCTTGACTGGAGTTTCGTAACTTTCGCTTCACATCCCCGAATCTCGAGAGGCTTTGACAACTTATTCATGCTCTCTCGCGTGTTTCTGACCTTCTCTTCATACATCTCAACTCTGTACTTCATGCTCGCCCCCTGCGAGCTCATCACTGCTCTACCCTGATTCATTGCAGCCTGAATCCATCTTGCGTTCCCTATACAGTATCTTTCGCGGAGAATCGCCTTGATTGCGCCCTCGCCCGCTCCTTCTAGGAAAAGATTGTACGCCACCCTCTCCATCGAGCAGAACGTTCTGCAGATCTCATCGAGTCGTTCATCATGATCTCTGACATAGACTCTGATTGTGTACCTCACGGGTTACTGTCAGGAGAGTGCGGGTGATAAAAGCCCGCGCGAAAATAGAGCGGTCTCGAGGAGACGGCCCGCTGAAAGTGAACAGGTTTTCGATTGCCGAATTCCAATCATAGACTCCTAGCTGCGCCTCTTATCGAGAGGCCTAACCTGTATCTCTAATCGCGAATGACGGGGAAAGGGCTCAATATACCATGAGACTCTTCTCTTCGAGAGTCACATGCAGATTGTTAACGGCCCGATAGACTTCGCTTTCCTTCTTCGCGCCGGTGCAAACCAGCTTTCCGGAAGCGAAGAGCAGTATGACAGTCTTCGGGTCTGCCATTCTGTGGATGAGGCCCGGAAACTGCTCGGGTTCGTACATCGACTTTGGAAGGGTTCTGGCTGCCTCTTCGAGGTGGACCTTGCCTCCTAGGCTGGCGGATGCGACGATGTTCTGGATCTGAACCTCCGCCTCGTTCTTGATGGGTATGTTCCCCTTCTTGAGCCTGCGGACGACCTCATCGACGGCCTTCCTGGCCTGCTCCTCCGACTTCGCCCCTGTGCACACCATCTTCCCCGAACTGAAGATCAGCGTGGCCGTCTTCGGGTTCTTCAGTCTGAAGACGAGGCCCGGGAATTGGTCCGGGTGGTACTCGACGTCCACGAAGTTCTTCGTGATAAGGTTCAGGTCCACTGTCTGATTGATGGATGCTGACGCAACAACGTTCTCGATGCTAATTATTGCCTTTGTCTGAGGCATTTCAGCCGAGCGGACTTGCCTGACTATATAAATCGTATTTAAGGAACTGGACCTCTAGTTCTTGTAACTCTTAGGGAGATGAGGTATCTCTAAGATAGGCTTGTAGCTGTCGGGAGATGAAGTATCTTCTTCCTCAGGACGGCTCAAATCGCGGGAAGGAGACGAATCCAACGGACGTGCTGGGCTCGGCGGTGAGCCTAGGTGGCTTGTCAACCCAACGTCGAAGGATTGTGTGGTGTAACTCCAACCGCCGACTCGACTAGCGACGCAATAAATCGAGAGTTTTGGAGGAATTGCGGTTTCTCGCTATCGGTGTCCAATGATCTTTCTTGATAAGCGCCTTCTGAAGTCGTACATCGAAGCGAATATGAAGACTAAACCCGGTATAAACAAGATGAGCGACCGCGGGCTAAAAGGTGGCGTATATCCGCCGAAGCCCGAATTATAACCAGAAAATGAGGCTCCGATGAAGGCGGGAACTAGGAGAATCGCCCCTAGAATTAGGAGGGCCCAAGGTCTCCTCGGGTCCTCGTGTAGCCTTCTTTCATCCGACCTCATACTATCACTAATTGAAGTTTCTCGCTAAGAGTGCCCAATACCTTTCTTGACCAGCGCCCTTCTGAAGTCGTACATCGAAGCAAGCATGAAGCCCAAACCAGGCATAAACGCGATAAGCGAGCGCGAACTAAAGGGTGGCGTACATCCGCCGCGGGGGCCCAGACTACAAAAGTAATACGCGGATGCGATGAAACCGAGCACCAGGAGAGTCACCCCCAGAATGAGGAGGACCCAGGGTCTCCCTTTCAGCTCTCCGTCCAGCATCTTCTCATCCGAACTCATGCGATCACGAAGCGTGAGTGAATATGTTACAATATAAAATGTGCGGCGAACTCACCCCACACATGGCGCGTCTATGAATAGCTCCAATAAACGGTTGCCGAGGTCGGACTAGAAGTTGGGTTGGCAAAGGAGCACCAAGGCGTAAGGCCGCTCGTCAAACTGCCAGACCAATTGGAACTGGGGTTTGTGCCTACGCCGCTGAATGTCAAAGATGTCGCGCTGGGAAGCTGATTGCAGGAATTGATGTTGTGAGCTTCAAACGCTGCAGAAAGCGCCAACGTCCCTCCCCCGCTGCAACCATAGAGAGTCGCACTTAATCCAGTCGTCTGGTCTGTGACAGTTACCTTGTAGCCTGTGAAGTAGACCGGCCCTACACAATTGACAACCGTCTGCCAACTAATTTGTCCAACCATTGTGTCCCCCGCATTGACTCCAATCACCGGTGTATACGAACAAGTGGAGACACTGCAAATTGTGGCCGATATCCACCAGAATCCTCCCCCATGGGTACACACTCCGGCCGTGGCGAACTGGCATCCCCAGGCGAGAATCGGCTGAAATATGACGGGGGTGCTATCCTGTATTGCGTCAAAGAAGAAAATCAGATTACCTCCAATTGCGCCGTTCTGATTTGAAGGGGCCGGAACCACGGACCACTGATCTTGCAAGGAGGTATAGGATACGCTCGCCGTGCTGCTGACCGACTCAATATAACCGTTTATCGTCGCCTCGTAACCTTCCGTTGCACTGCAGTTCCCTTCCGACAACGAATACGCGTGTCTGCTGCCATCCGGCCAGATGGCCACGGTTTCTTCGGCCGTTTGGCTCACAACGGTACTGCCACTTGGCAGCTCGACAAAGCACTTCTTGTCTGTATCGTGTTGAGAGGGAGCAGCATTCACCGCTTGGATAGCGGTTAGTAACAACAGTGCGATTAACAACGCAGGCATGGTGAAGTTCGGCCGTAACTCGCGCGTAATCACAATCGGAGGGTTGTGCTCTTAGAGTATATATAATTTGTGTGCTAATCTTTCATGGAAATTCGTAGGTTATAGTCATTCCGCGTATCATTCCTGTTTCGTCAGAATGCGTAGGGTGCGGGCGATTGACCTCTGTCACCACTGAGCAAGCCTCTTCGCTAGATGCTCGGTTTCGAGAAGCACATCGCCTTCCCGAACATAGCCTTCTCTAGGTCTCAAGTTCACTGGGTGAGATTGTCTTGATTTCATGCAACCCAACCATAACGATTAGCATCTCCCCTAGTTACAAGTCGAACGCCTACCTGTCCATCTCCCGAAGAGTTACAAGAACTGAAGCCATGAGCTTCCAAGAAGCCTACGATGCGAGCGCAACAATCATCATCCTTCGGATGCTCCTCCCTTGGACAAGGCCTTGAGCCGGGACTCCAGTCCGATCTTGACGTCTGGACATTCCGATTGCACAATCGAGTACATCACCGAGTCTCGAACCGATCCGTCCCGCCTCACCATCTGATTTCGCAGTCTACCCTCGAACCGTGCGCCTAGCTTGAGGATTGCGCGCTGGGAGCGGAGGTTGTTGACATCAGTCTTGAGCTGGACGCGGATCGCATTCCAGTCCTCGAAGGCGTGCCTTAGAAGAAGCAACTTGCACTCGGGGTTGACGGCCGTCCCCCAGGTTCGTGGCGAATACCACGTCCACCCAATCTCTACCGTCCTGTGCTCTTGGATTGCCTCCAAGTAGCGCGTCGACCCGATGACATTGCCGTCGGTCTGGGAAACAACTACGAATGGATACACCGTACCCCCGCCCTGAGCCTCCAGCGCCTCGCGAACCCACTGGCGCACCCCGTCGATGGTGCTCAGGTCGCGGGGGGGCCAAGCCCGGTCGAACCCTCTCCCTGCTTCGAGAAGCGACTCGCAGTGTTTCTCCTCCAACGGTTCGAGTCGGACCCACTTTCCCACTAAGGTACAGGGGCCGATCCTGCCTTCCTGCACGGTCCCTCACGTGTCCCCGAGCTCGGCTGCCTCGGGCCGCCTGCCGTCTCTTCCTGACCTCAGCTCTCCGTAGACGACGAAGATGACGATAAGGGCAGCCAGCAGGTAGTTGATTCCGTAGGGGAGCTCGGACAGCCTTTCAATGTAGGGAACTACGAAGACGACCTTCCCCTCGATGCAGCCCTGCGTCACTGGCCCATTCGCTATGTCAGCACCCTGGTCGGTCAGGCCGTTGTTGTCTCCCTTGGTTATGAAGCCGTTCCCCGCGACAATGATGACTCTGTGAATCACAGCCGTGCCCTCCGCTGAGCAGGGAGGGTCGTACACGATTATGTCCCCGACGGCCAGTTGGTTGATTGGAACTTGCTGCACGACCACAAGGTCTCCCTGCTCCAAGGTCGGCAGCATGCTGATTCCAGTCACCTTCCTCGTGTAAGTGTAAATGAAGAGCGCAGAGCCGGCGAGAAGCACTATCACGAGCAGTACTGCCGCTACATTTCTGGCTGCGCTCAAGCTTGGCTCAAGACCTCGTTCTTGGCGGCGGTTAAAGTTGGCTCCTGTTGCCATGACGGTGGGCGCCCCCCGGGTATCTCGAAGGTCGAACCATTGGCTCCATGAAGGCCGTTGGATTCCGCATGCAATTCGAGTTCAAGCCAAGTCTCTCTATCATCAGGCCTCGGGTTCAGCGACTGGCCGTGTCCTCGAGGTCGGTGTGCGTAATTCCTCCAGTCGGATTGTCGGACCGTTACCGTGGAAATACTGCGATCTCCTCGCCCCGGACCCTATGTCCTCGCATTGAAGCTCCCGAACGCTTAATTCCCCATGGTCCGAGCGTTTCTGACCTTGAAGCTCAGTACGATCGCCGAGGCGGTGGTGCTAAACGTCGTCCTCGTGTCAGCGCTCTACTGGGTTATCCTCGAGCAGGCGAACAGGGCAGGTTACGCCGCCCAGGAAGGTCTCGCTTTCCTCTTCGCGAGGTTTCCGCTCTCCTTCACAACTACCCTCTCGGGCAGGAACGGCCAACTGACCAGTCCGCTGACTCTCGACTGGGTGCAAGCAATTGTCCTAGCACTCGTGATACTCGACTTGATCTACGTCTACGGGATTGTCAGGCCGCGGTCGGCTCAGGCCAGATCGCCGCCAGAGGCGGACTTGCGGGCTTCCGCGTGAAGCTCCTCCCTAACCTTCTCCTCGTCTCTTTGCTGCGGGACCAATTGCCTGAAGTAGTAAGCCGCGACACCGCTCGCGAGTATGAGGAAGACTGCGGGGGCGGTGTAGACCCTGAGGTCGTAGAACGGCGACCAGATTGAACTGATTTGCACAGTGTAGCCCGTGCCGTTGAACGAGACGACAAGCAACCTGAGGTCCGCCGTCATGTTCGGCACCACAGAGAATGAGTAGTTCTCCCCCGCGCCGACTGTTCCGTACGCGAGCGCCTTGAGCAGCGTGTCTCCCTGCAGGGGAGAGAGAGCGAATTGTACGCCGTGCGCGGCGAAGCCAGTGAATGCAATGTTGACCTGCGTGCCAGCGTCGACCGGAGGCACATCGTAGAACTCGATCTGATAACTCGTCCCGTTCACATGAGATCCAGTTACAAGGTGGTTCTCGCTCTCAGGGAGCTTCACAGTCGGCAGCACGAGTGTGAGCGCGAGGAACACGAGCGACGCGACGAGGATAACGTCAGTTATCTCGCGGCCACGAGTCGCCCTCATTCCGTCTGGGAGTCCAAGGCGAGTCGCTTGTACATTCGCAACTTCGTCGAATGTCTTATATCTGCGTGCGGCGAAGTCAGCCCTCGTGTACCTCTACAGAGGAAAGAGCGCCAGGATAAGCACAGCCAGGATGATAGTCTGGGAGGTGCTCACAAACAGCAGGTTCTCCACTGAATCATTCACCTGCAGGGAATTCTACTCCGCACATAAATCTGAACTGGACACCAGGATTTCGAAGCAGGCCCCGGGACTCCCTGTGGAGGCCGTCGTCAAGGGCGCCCTTCGAGGCCTGAGCACGAAAGGGCTCTTGGTGGTCCACAAGGCGAGCGGGACAGGCGCGATGTCTTACTCCCGGAACGTCTACACCCCGGGACGACACCTAATCGACCTTAGTTACGGCGAGGCCCTCGTCGAGGCACAGAGAAGAAGAATCGGCTAGAGCAATCACGCGAATTTCTGCCACCAGTGGCAGGACACCCAGTGGTCCTTCTTCGCCTCAATCAACGGCGGAGCCTCGGTTCTGCAGATGTCCGTAGCGTACAGGCACCTGGGGTGGAACCTGCATGCCCTTGGCGGCGAAATCGGGCTTGGGACCTCTCCGGAGAGGATTATCCTCTTGGTCTTCTTGTCAGGGTCTGGAATCGGCACCGCAGAAATCAACGCCTGGGTGTAGGGGTGCAGCGGCCTGTCGAATATCTCGTCGGTGGCAGCGATCTCCACGATCTCACCCAGGTACATGACGGCGACCCTGTCGCTGATTTGCCTGACGCTCGCCAAGTCGTGAGAAATGTACAAGTAGGTCAGGCCCTTCTCCTCCTTTAGGTCTCCCAGCAGGTTCAGAATCTGGGCCCTGATCGAGACGTCGAGCGACGACACCGGCTCGTCGGCGATGACGAAGTCCGGGTCCACAGCCAGGGCTCTCGCTATGCAAATTCTCTGCCTCTGTCCTCCGCTGAACTCGTGTGGATACCTCTCGGCGTGATACTCCTCCAGTCCCACAAGCTTGAGCAGTGCATAGACCCTCTCCCCCCACTCCTTCTTGGGGAGGTGCCTGTGTACCTCCAGAGGTTCCAGCAGTATGTCGTAGACGGTCATCCTGGGGTCGAGGCTGGCGAACGGGTTCTGGAAGATGTACTGCATCTTCCTCCTCACCGCCATCCTCCTTTCTCTCCCTGATCTGAGACTCCCGTAGATGCTCTGGCCATTGAACAGGACGTCACCCTCGTCCGCGTGCTCCAGGTCAAGGATGCACTTGGCAGTGGTCGTCTTACCGCACCCGCTCTCTCCCACCAGAGCCAAGGTCTCGCCCTTCCTGATCTGGAACGAAACATTGTCCACAGCGTGAACGCTCCCGACCCTCCTCTTTAGCAGCACTCCCCTCGAGTATACCGGGAAGTACTTGATCAGTCCCTTGACTTCTACCAGTACCTGGTTGTTATCCTGCACCCTACTCCTCTCCTTTTAGTGTGAGCTCCTTCCAGTGGTGGCAGGAGACCAGGTGGCCTTCGCCCGTGTCCTCGAGCGGAGGGACCTTCCCCATGCAGATCTGCGTGGCGTACCTGCATCTGGGGTGGAACCTGCACCCCGTGGGTGCTTCGATGAGGTTCGGTATGTTCCCCGGGATAACTTCCAGGACCTTGCGCTTGTCGAGCCTGGGGACAGCGGATAGCAGCGCTTCGGTGTAGGGGTGCTTCGGGTTCCTGTAGAGGTCTCTCGTGGTGCTAACCTCCGCGACCCTGCCCGCATAAAGGACAACGACCCTCTCCGTGAGGTCGGCAATGATGCCCATGTCGTGGGTGATCATGACGAGAGACATACCGAACTCTTTGCGGAGTCCCCTGAGGAGCTCGAGGACCTGCGCCTGGATAGTCACATCGAGGCTGGTCGTGGGCTCGTCCGCGAACAGGAGCTGAGGCTTGAGGGCCAGCGCCCTGGCTATCGCAATCCTCTGTTTCATCCCCCCGCTGAACTGGTGAGGAAAGTCCGCGATTCTCTTCTCGGCTTCGGGGAGGCCAACCACTTCCAGGAGCTTGGCCGCCTCATCCTTGGCCTGGGCCTTGGTTATGTCCGTGTGCTCGAGCAGGATGTCGACGAGCTGGGTCTCGATGTTGAGCACCGGGTTCAAGGACGATGTGGGGTCCTGGAAGATCATGGATATTTTCGGCCCTCTCACCTTCCTCATCTCCTCCTCTCTCTTGGTGAGCAGGTCCTCGCCGTCGAATTCGACTTCGCCCTCCAATATCTTGCCAGGCGTCGGAACTATCCTCATCACCGAGAGCGCGGTCACCGTCTTGCCCGAGCCTGATTCGCCTACCAGCCCCACCGATTCCCCCTTGCCGATTTTGAAGTTGATATCGTCGAGGGCCTTGACTACCCCTGCCTCGGTGAAGAAATATGTCTTCAGGCCTTTTACATTAAGCAGTGGTCCGCCGTCGTGCGCCGAGGACATTCAGTCCCTGATCCTCGGATTCAGCGCGTCTGCAAGTCCGTCCCCCAGAAGGTTGAAGCCCAAGACCGTGAACAGTATTGCGAGCCCGGGGAATATCTCCGCCCAGGGCACGACAGTGACATACGAGAAGTTGTTCTCTAATATCTGTCCCCAGGTCACCGTGTTGGGGTCCCCGAAGCCGAGGAAGCTCACCGCCGCCTCGGCGATTACGAACCCGGCCATGTTGAGGGTGGCCACCACGATTATCTGCGAGAGGATGTTCGGGAACATGTGCCTAAACATGATCCGTTTTCCCCCCGCGCCGATTGTCTTGGCCGCCTGAATGTACTCCAACTCCTTCAGTGACAGAAGCTGCCCCCTCACCAACCTGGCTATCCCGGCCCAGCCGAAGACGGCCAGGATGACGACCACAGCTGTCAGTCCCACCGGGAGCTCGATGTTGACCACGGGTACAGTGAACGTCGCACTGTGGTAAACCAGTGTGAATTCTCTCGCGGCCACCAGAATCAGTAGAAGTGATGGGAAGACGAGGAAGACTTCGGTGAACCTCATTAGGCCGTCATCGACGTACTTGCCGTAATAACCCGCAGCTAGACCAACGACTATTGCTATCGCCATCGTGATTGCTGTCGCACCTAACGCCACATACAGTGTCCAGACCGACCCGTGTATTATCTCCGAAAGTACGTCAGTCCCTCCGAAGCTCGTTCCAAGGGGATACTCCCAGGATGGCGGCCCGGCAGACTGCTGGTGGTGCAGGGGGTAATAGGCGTCGTAGGCGGGCTGTGCGGGGAACCTTGCCAGCTGCTGGTTAAAGACGGCCATGAAGACCAGTCCTCCGATGAGGAAAGCCCCTACAAGCGCAGCCTTGTTTTTCTTGAAGCGTCTCCATGCGACGGCGGCCTGGCTGGCGCTCCTCCGCTTGGTCTGGGGAGTTATCTCTGTGGCTGGCTGTGTCGCCATTACTCTATCCTGATCCTTGGGTCAATCCAAGCGTACGAAAGGTCCGTGATTAGGTTCGCTATTAGCGTCATTAGAGTGATGATCATGGTGATTCCCATTATCGTGGGGAAGTCCAAAACTCCAACCCTGTTCACGAAGAGGCGACCCAGGCCTGGCCAGTTGAACACAGTCTCGGTCAGGGGGGCACCTCCGAGGATTGCTCCTATGCTAAGGCCCAGGAACGTTACGACCGGTGTTATCGCGTTCCTCGCGGCATGTTTGTACACCACGAGCCTCTCCTTGAGGCCGCTGGCTCTGGCTGCGAGGATGTAGTCCTGCCGCATGACGTCAAGCATCGCTGACCTCATCACCCGCACGTTGAGTGCGAGGCTCACGTAGGTGAGAACCATGGTCGGCAGGAACAGGTGACCCAGGTGGTCGAGCAGTGGGTTGCACACCCCTCCCGGACACCACATTACAGGATAACCGTATGCTCCTGCGCTCGGGAACCAACCCAGAACGTAGGAGAAAATGAAGATCAGTATTATCCCGATCCAGAATGTGGGCATCGAAATCCCGAAAAGGGCAAAGACGGTCATACCGACGTCTGGTTTCGAATATCGGTGCAGGGCCGAGTAGATTCCAATGGGGATGCCGATTACCAGGGAAAGGGCTATCGACACGACCTGAAGCTCCACCGTGTTCGGAAGCCAGTTCCAGATAAGCTGAGAGACAGGCAGACCCGCGAAGAAGGAAGTGCCGAAGTTGCCCTGGGCGAGGTTGGTTAGCCATCGGAGATACTGCTCGGGGAGGGGCAGGTTGAGGCCATAATATGCCGACAAGGCGGCTCTCTGGGCCTGAGAAATCCTAGGGTTCGCGGCCGTCACAATCTTGATGGGGTCTCCTGCGGCGTACATCACCACAAAACTGACGAGCGATATCCCGATGAAGAGGGGAACCATGTAGATGAGCCGTCTAATTATGTACCGCCCTAGGCCCATTTCCGATGATTCATTGCCCTCTCAACGTATTTATCTATTGCTAGGCTCTCATTCGTCTCAATCATTCCTCGGGTCGGACCTCCTTTGCGTGCCGCGAGACCCCTTTCACGATGATGAGAGGTTAGGAACAGATAAATACGCCAAAGTCTCAAAGACGGGTATTGCTTAACGAAGCAATGAATGAAAACAAAAACGCTATATTAGCGGGTGCAATTTTATCCATATTCATCCTCAGTGCAATTCCACTTCCTACACATGCAGCTACGTCCAACCTCTTCAGCGTCACAATCATCGCCCCGGGTAATGCGAACCCGGCCAGGCGAGAATGGGGCGCAGTCATAGCCAACTCACTGCAGAACGTCGGTATCAACGCGAAAGAGGTGTTCCTGCCCTGGAGTACCGTCTACGGGAGGGTCCTTCTGCCTGACCTGTCGGTCAGAGGAAAGACATTCGACCAAGGCGGCTTCGACCTCCAGCTGGTCGGATACACTCCGGCGCTCTTCCCAATCAGCGCGGAGTTCCTACAATTCGACTCTTCGCAGTTTGCGCCATCCAGCGGCAACTATTACCTGTGGACCAATTCGACTGCGGATGCCAAGATCAGGGCCGCAGTCGCTGAAGGCTACACGTCGCAAGGGGTCGCAGACCTGAAGGCGTGGGAGAATATTCAGTACCAGGACAGGCCTGAAATTCCGATCGAGTACGACACCGCGCAGTATGCCACCAACCCAGGTATCAACTACCACGGGTGGGATGCATACTACGCTAACATTGGTCCTGTCCCGCAGTTCGTGAGCTACGGTTCCAAGACAAGTATGGTCGTTGGGACCACGGGCGACTTCGAGCAGATGTTGCCATTGCTCACCTCGTCCTACTACGACTTCGAGTCGTTCGTACCAGTCTACGACTCCCTCTTCCTTCTGGGCTACCCGTCCGGGTTCCCAACCTGCGGAAGCAGCTGCGGAGCTCCACAGATTATCCCAGACCTAGCCACGGGATTCAGCCAGGCCGGCAACAAACTGACCTACACCCTTAGGTCGGGTGTCACCTTCCAAGACGGTGTTCCATTCACAGCGAACGATGTCCTCTACTCATTCCTAGCCTACTCCGATTTCAACAGCGGATCTGCCTCTGCGGCTGCGCTGACATCTGCTCTGGGCAACGACATCCGGTTCACATGGACGAACGGAACAACCACCGAGCTGGTCAACGACAACGTAGCTGGTACGACTGTCTACTACGGCCCCGCCGCCGGCAAGCCGGCGTCGGCTTTGCCAGACAGCCCGGCCAGACCTGCTTCGATGGTGGCTTCCAGCGACGGATTGACAGTCACTGTCACATTGGGTAACTTCCAAGGCCTCACGTCTCCGGCAGCCATCTTCCATCCTGAATTCGACAGTATCGCGATACTGCCGATGCACTACCTGAACGGTCAAAGGGTAGATGCAGGATGTCTCAACGGCAAGACGACCTGCAACTGGGCCAGCTCAGCCTTCAACACTGCTCAGGCTGGGTCCTACAAATCGAACGGGCATACGTTTACCGGCCCCTTCGGAACCGGTCCATACAACTTCACTGGCTATGATCCAGTCAACGCAGTAACACACCTGAAGAAGTTCTCAAACTACTGGAACGCGACAGCCCTTCAGAAGAGTGGCGAGTACACCCTCACTAACTACTACGTCCAATACATTTCGGAGACAGACCCGGCCATTGCAGCCCTGAAGTCAGGGACGGTCGACGCGCTGGACCCACAGTACCACTACGCCGTCCAGGCGAAGGCAGGCCTCCTGAGCTTTGCCAAAGTCTACGCTGAGCCCAACGCGGGCCAGCAAGAGATCGGCATCAACATGGAGCATCCCATACTCGGAACGGGTAAGGGAACACCAGCGGGCACCGCGGCTGCCGCCCGTGACATCAGACTGGCAATCGACTATCTGATCCCAAGAGACCTCATCATCTCACAACTGCTCGTAGGCAGTGCTTCCCCAGGCGACGTTCCATTCGCTGTCGGCGGCTACAAGGACTCCTCCTTGACGCCAAGGCCATACGATCCAACGACAGCGGCGGCCCTCCTGAAATTGGCCGGATACAATCCGACCGTCGGAGGAGGCACCTTCACGAGTAGCCCAATTCCGGCCTTCTACGTAGGCATGAGCCAGCCGATAGCTGGCACATTCACCAACCCGGTCACCGGCCAGCCCTACGCGAGCGGCGGTGGGACCAACTACGAAGTGGTCCTGCAGTCCAGCTCTGACAACAAGACCTGGTCCGGGGTCCAGGGTTCCACCACGGACGCCAACGGTGCCTTCTACTTCCTGTACACACCCACCTCACCAGGGTCAGTCTCGCTGAGAGTCTACTTCACCGGGTACACGACGCCAACTTCTGGAATCTACAGCCAGCGTGTTCGCGGCGGCGGGAACATCACTGTCTTGCCTGGCTCAGTGCCGGTCGCAGCTCCTCAGTACACCAGTCCGGTCGAGGTGACTGCGGGTTCGCTGTCCTCGGTACTGGGTGGCCTCGCATCACAGAGCAACCTCAACTCACTACAAACAGCACTGAACAGCGCCAGTTCCCAAATCACCACTCTGCAGAATAGCATCAATAGCCTTCAGGGACAGGTCTCGACACTCACTACAGTGGCCTACGGCGCGATCGCCATAGCCATCATAGTGGGAATCGCAGGCTTCGTCTTCGCTCGAAGGAAACCATCCTGAGAAGAAATTAGCACCCCTTTTCCCTTTTTTCACTGCCCCAGCGGAGGCTATAGACCAAGAATCGCGACGACCAGGGAGATCCCGATGGTTTCAGCGAGCATGATTCCCCCAATCGCCACCATGACATTGGCAGTCTCAAGCGCTTCCTTGTGCCTCTGAGCGGAATATGGCGCCCCCTCCTTGAAAAGGGCGCGCCTGATTTGGGTCCCGGTCGGAGTCATGCGGATGTCCTCGAGGCTGGCGGACACGAATATGAATCCCGTCAATGCCAGCATCGCCAGGAAGAAGACCGTCCGGAAGTCGCCGCCAAAGAGGAACCCCAGGCCCCCTGCGACCAGGGAGACGACGTTGAGGGCGAGGACGGGCCTTGCGGACCTGCCGAGGACACCCATGTCGAAGTGGGAACGCCAAACACTCAAAAAGGATTCCGCCTATCTCAGAATTACTACGAAGAAGATGGGCAGCGCGGCGGGCAGGGCAGCCAGAAGGGTGCCTGGAACTAGCCTGTGGTCTCCCGACCTAATGAGCCTCATCGCGCCCCAGAAGCCTGCGGTCAGCAGGCCAATGGAGACAAGATATCCCTGGATTCCGGCCGAGACGAGCGCCTTGTCGGTGACCATCGCGAACACTATCAAGTCTCCCATGCCCACTCCCCAATCCCCGGTGGTGACTGAGAGCTTGAGGGGCTCTTCAGGTCCGGCCTGGCGCGCCCTGATGTATGTCATCAACACGTCGATGCTGACCACGATCAGCAGGACGAAGACCATTCCTGCAGTTGGAATCAGCAGGCTGAAGAAGGCCCCTATGGTGCCGCTGAATGTCAGGAGCAGGACGTTCTTCATTCCCTCTGAGTACTCTCCTATCAACACAAGGAATGTCAGATAGATGGAGATGAAGACGCCCGCGCTGACAACCAGGACCAGAACACCCCCGCCTATCGGGAAGTAGGAATACGCGAAGGTCTGCGTGAACAGGAGGGCGAGCATGCCCGACAGAAGTGCAAAGCTGAACAGCACGATTCCCTCGGCAACGCTCCTGGTCCGCTCCATCTTGGAGACTACATAGACTTCGCCTGCTATCAGACCGGTAAGAAGGACTCCCATCCCCACGGCGCTGAGGTACAGCCTTGTCCCGAAGACCTCCGTGATGTAGACGGTATCGGCGCCCTGCTCGGCGACATTCATGTACGCTGCAAGGATGCCTGACAAAAGCGTCGAAGCGGCAACCATGATGAAGGCCATCGCATCTCCGTGTTCCTCCCTCCACTCGGCCAGGACCACAGAAGTGAATATGCGAAAGGACACTTAACGATTCCGAAACTTCTTGCGATTCCCTTATAACCTCGGTTCGGATTGCGGACAGAATTCTTGGTAAAGCTTAGGCCCAGGCCGAAGTCAGGAAAGGGCAGCGGTAGGATAACCAAGCCCCTGATCGCCCTAGGGATTCCTGCGGCCCTGCTTACCGTGGTCATCGTCGTCGCCTTGATTCCAAGGGGACCTGAGGTCCTTTCCCTGCCAAGCCAGATCCCGTTCAAGGAGCAGGCCTGGATGACCTACGTCCCTACTGACGCTACCCTCGTGAGATTCTACAACTTCAGTCGAATAGTCTCCTCGCCCGGCGCCCAGTACGCCATCCAGAACAATACCCTGATCAGGGTATATGACACAGGATACAACGTGAGTGTCGACCAGGCCCTGTACTCCTTCGAGGTCAGCTCTAGGCCCGGAGGGGGGGTCGACGTGTTCGCGCTGAAACCGGAAGCGTACCATGCCTTTTACAACTACGCGAGCTCGAGCCTGCAGAGCCAGAGCCTCGGCGGTTACCAGTTTTTCGTCTACCGTGAGAACTCTTCGGCTGTGATTCGGGTCTACGCCGTCTTCCGAGATGGGATGGTCTTCCAAGCAACGGGCGGCCCCTCCGCGTACAGGTCTGTAGTGAAGGTCCTCCAGAACCACGACGGCAACCTGCCGAACTTCTTTTCCACGCAGGAGAGACATGCCGAGTACTACCTTGCGTCCACCACTGAGGCAAAGATGATGGGTTTCAGCGTACTCCCGAGTACGACGGTGGCAGGCACCCACGAGTGGGTGGCAGCAGTTTACGACGCGACCGACACCATCGGCCTTGCAAACTTCTACGCCTACAACACACAGCAGAACGCCACACAGATGTACCAGACCGCGGCCACCGAGATCCTCTCGCCAAACTTCGCGAATTCTTACATCATAGGCAATTTCATAGTCCAGACGCGGAGTTTTCCTTGGAGTCAAGCCAGGACCCCGATAAACAGCCTCTGATTCTGCAAGCTTTTATCCGACACCGGTCGTCGCCAAAGCGCTTGCCTAGGCACGTTTTCGTCCACAAGTTCAAACCCGATGGTGTCTTTTGCCCCTGGGTGGAGGACAAGGTCTCCATTTCGCGGTGCCTGCGTTGCCCCATGAACGCGACACACGAGCTGACGAGGCTCGACGAGGATGACGTAAGGGGAAAGGGGTACATAGAATGCAACTATACCGGCGACGTGTCGGACAGGCCGCCAGATTTCCTCACAAAGAAATAACCAGGTCGGCCAGGGCGGAAACGGGGAAACTGCAAGAAGACCAGAGGATTGGCAGTAGGCTTATGAGTGCCTCGCGGACTGGGAACGTTTCGGTTTGCAGAAGTTCAGATTGGCTGTTGCCATTCTGATTGTGACCGCGGTCTCCTTCTATTTTCTGGCCCCGGTCGTCTACTGGTTCAACTTCTACAGGTCGACGCCCCCCACACACAACGAGAGAGTGTACGGGGTCTACAGGACGCTCAGCTGCGAAGCACCCGGGCTGGGTTTGACCTACGCCACCTATGGGCACGTTTTCCTCACCTGCGACCCGGGCATCACGACTGGTGCGACAGCGGAGAGGGTCGCCATCCCATGACGCTGACCGCTCTGCCCTAATCCTGCATCTTTGCGAGAAGCGAACCCGTAAGGATGGCTACGCCTGCTGCGAACGAGGCGATGCCGCCGTAGGAGAGCACGACGATCCATCCGTAGCCCGCTTGGAACAACTCGTCGAACGTGCAAACGTAGGCCGGGCACAGGTACCCCACCGGTCCGAACTCAAGGCTGTGCAGAAGACTGAACCCGTACGCCGAGATCCCGACGCCGGCTGCTATCATCATGGCCGCGAAAGCCACGAGCTTCTCCAATCTACCTTTCCTCAAAGGCAGGCGCGTCCACGCATTCGACCCAGCCCTCGGCCTATAGGCTTTTGGAGATGCCGAAGGGTCTCCCTTTGCGGTCAGTCAGCCCGGGTGCACCCTCGGCTGCCGAGCGGCTACGCTTAAATCTGGAGAAGGCGGCCAGGAATTATCGTCCTTTGTTTCCCTTGCGATGGGCCAGCGTCGCTGTCCTGCTGGCTGTAATGGTGGGACTCGCGGCCTACACAGGACTTCTCCAGCCCTTCTGGAACCCGCCCCATCGCTTCAACACTACTCAGAACGCCGTTGGAAACGGGGACTTCAGCGACCCGAGCGGCATCGCTTACATCAACGGGTTCAGTCTGGGCCCTGTCTACTTCTGCCCCTCGCCTCTCGGCAGCCCCAGTCCCATCAACCACAAATGGGGGATGCTCCACGCCGAGAACGACATAATGCTCGGTAATCGCTCGAGGGCAATCTACGGTGTTTCCACAGTTGATTCGAGGAACGCCTTCGTCGCAGGAATGTCCCCAGGGGAGGGCGGAAGGATATCGCTCCTGCAGTTGCTCGGCCCGACCACGGTCAACTCGAGCACGAGGATCCATTTCGCGATAGACAGCCTAAACTCCACCAATCAGGAATTCTCTTCGGTGATCCTGGTCCTGGGGTCGATTTGGCAGAAGTCGAACGGGTCTTTCACCAACGGGTATGTCGTTGTCTTTCATCTTGACGCCCTCCCGAACAGCTCGGGTTGGTACGACTTCGATTTCTCCCTCCCTAACTTCATGCATGAGCTCACAGGGAACGACTTGACAGGCTCAACATTCGGTGGTCCGTGCCTGAGCTCGAGAGGAATAGCCCTAGGAATCGAGACCGCCAGCGTTCTCGAGCAAGGAGTCTTCTCCCCCTCGCCCTCACTGGGTATGGCATTGACAGACGTGGCCGTCTACGATTCGCCTTCCGGGCATGACACGATGTTCAACGGTAGGCCCTTCCAGTACTTCGTAAACGGCACGGCTTTGGGTTCGGAATCGCACGTATCGGTAACCTCCTACAGCGTCGCCTTTCCGGTTCCTTGACTGGAGAGGGAAGGAAAGTTGAAGGGCAGTCTTGACTGTCTCCTGTCATACTCGGCGGGATTGGAGACCCTGCGGATTCCGTTCATTCACCTCTCCCTGGATTGGAAGTCCCTACCTGCTCGCCTTATATCACGTACCCTCTCTCGCCCAGTGGACCGACGTCCGCTCGGCCTATCTGAACGCCCACAAGTTCACAGTCTACAGTTCCTTTGTCGAAGCGACCGAGGTAGGGTCGACAACGCAGCTGACACAGTACGTGAGACTGGTGGAGTAGCACCACCACGAGATGCGAAATGGCCAATTCAAGTAATGTTCCGTCTTCAATCGGTCGCCCCCTTCTTCAGCTTTGGTTGGCGAGTGTCGCCGTGAGCAATCCTAATCACATTTTAATGGCGGACCTTCTCTCTATGCTGAATATCGGAGGTTCTACACATCCTTCAGGGAAATATTGAGGCGGGGACAACTGCTACCGAGAATACCGAAAGGAACAGCCGAAGACGGAGCAAAACCGCTTTTCAGTCTTCAACCCTTAAATACAATGAAACGTTTCTGCCGCGCTTAATGCGCAACGGAAAAAGCGCTATATCCACAACCCTAGCAGTCGTAGTAATTGTAATTCTAGTCGTAGCGGCCGGTGCGACAATCTTCCTGTACACGTCAAGTGCGCCGTCGACCACTACCACCACTCCACCCACAACGACGACAACCCCACCGACGACGAGCACAACAGCTCCGCCCACAACGACCACCTCGGTGCCGAGCGTCCTGACTTACGAGACGCCTGCGACACCGCAGTACCTGGACACTGGGGTGTCGTACTTCTCGTACGACTACACCATCTTCCAGCAGGTCTATGAGCAGCTGCTCTGGTTCAACGGAACCACCTCCGGCTCCGTCGTGCCTTGGCTGGCACAGAGCTACACCGCATCTCCCGACGCCAAGTCCTACCAATTCACACTGAGGCAGGGCATCCGATTCCAAGACGCCGAGACCCTCAACGCGTCAGCTGTCTACTTCTCTCTGAACAGGCTCCTCGTCTTCGACGCCAGTACGCCCACGGCGCACGGCACCCAGGCGAGCTGGATACTCCAGCAACTCCTTGACAAGAGTTTGAGCACCCAACAGAGCGGAGCCGCTCAGACGTACGGCAAGTCCTACGTCGACGCGGTCCTGGGTGAGAACTTCATCCGTGTCACAGGCCCGAACACATTCACGGTCAACGTGATGAGCCCGAACGCCGCGTTCCCGTTCCTCATGGCTGGCGAGTGGGCCTCGATTCTGGCTCCGACCTACGTGATGCACCAGGACCTTCAGCTCTGGAGTCGGAGCAGCAACGGCTACACCCTCCCCTACCCTACCCTCAGCGGCAACTTCACAACGAAGGTGACCCAGTATCTGTACGACCTGAGCGCGACCTGCAACAGCGGAGCCACCCCAGGTGGTTGCGCCGCAACCTACCTGGACGGCTCGTATTCAGGCGCGATGGCAGGAACAGGTCCCTACGTCATGACCAGCTACAACAAGAACACGAACGACTTCGTCCTCACGGCCAATCCCCACTACTGGGGCGGCCCGTCAGGGAACATACATCCGAGCATCCAGACGGTCAAGGTGAACTACGTGGCTGACATCACCACTAGGGAACTCGACCTACAGAACGCCGCGAAGTCCGGCCAGGCGATGGTCATCGACCCGGACGCGACCCACCTCTATGACCTCGCGAACAGGAATGCGTGGTTGACCCAGAACACTCTTCAGTCAACAGTTCCAGGCGTGACGCTGTACGGGACATACTCCGGTCTCTCTGTGCTCTTCGACCCGTTCGACACCAACGTTACGAACGCAATAACAGGCCAGTATTACTCCTTCCAACCGTTCGCTGACAAGCGGATCAGGCTTGCCTTCGCCGACGCTGTGAACATCACCAACATCATGCTCACGCTGAACAACAAGCTCGGCCAACCAGCGATTAACGTCGTCGCGCCTGGCCTACCGCCAGCCGGGTCCTTCTTCCCCAACGACAAGCCAGCGTACAGCTACAACCTGGTCCAGGCTCAGAACATGCTCCTGGACGCGATGAAGCACCCGCTCACAAGCTTCCATTTCGTCAATGGAACGGCCGCCAGACCCGGGCTGTTCAACAACACCTTCGGATGCGCCACACTGGGGTCCAGCGGCACCTGCGGACATCCGACCCCTCAGACAGTTAACCTGTACTGGGGCGTAGGCGACACAGTCGACGAGGGAATCATGGACACCATAGCCGGCAACATCAACAACATCAGTGCGACATACAACATGGGCCTCCAGGTGGCGGTGGTGCCGCTGCCAACAGGACAGCTCCTGAACGAGGCGTTCGCCTCACCAACACACCTGTACATGTACGCACTCGGATGGTTCGCTGACTATCCTTGGTCGGTCGACTTCCTCGGCCCGATGTACGCCCCAGCGAATACGTACACAGGCCCAGACGGATGGAACCTCGGCTCTATGGCGACGCTGTGGTCACAGGTCCTGAACGCGAGTTCGCACAACAACATAGCAGCCTTGAACCAAGCCACGCACGAAATGAACGTCGTGGCCAACGACCAGGTGATGTACCTATGGACTCAGTATCCACTGAACTTCATGGCCATGACCTCGAATATAGGCGGCTTCTACTACAACGCTGCTCTATCAACATCGGCGGCCGGCGGGACCGGCCCTGAGTACTTCGCGACCCTCTACATCAAATAGTAGAGGGCGCCCAACCTTTTTTCCGTCAAAGCTTATAATGCGAGCGCGGTCATTCGCCGAGGTTCGTTGAGGCTCTATCAATATGTCCTCCGGCGCCTGATCTTTGCCGTATTCGTCCTGCTCGCGTGCAGCGTGATTGTCTTTTGGCTCCTCAGGGGGCCCCTACCTCCGGAATCCGTCCTCGCTGCCTACATAACTCCGAAGATGAACGACCCGGAGAAGCTGCAGTTGGCACAGACTCTGGGCGTGGCGACGTCATCCTGCCCCTCCTACTCGGCACTCTCCCAGCACGTTGCAGGATGCGTTGTGCCTCTGTGGCAGCAGTACTTCGGCTGGCTCTCCAACGCGTTGAGCGGCAACTGGGGCTACAGTTTCCTTCCTGGAATATCGGGGACGGGCGAGACGACCTGGGAGGTCTTCGCGGGGAGGTTCCCCTATACAGCCGAACTTGCCTTGGTCGGCTCGATTCTAACGATCTTGATAGCCCTTCCCCTCGGTGTCATCTCCGCCACCCACAACAACAGCATTCCCGACCACACATCGAGGCTGTTCGCGCTCCTCGGCTACTCCGTGCCACTCTTCGTATTGGGCTACGTCTATCAGCTTTTCTTCGGGCTCTACCTGACAGTCCCCCACGGAGGTTTCGCTGTAGGCCTCCTGCCTGTTGAGGGACAGGTCGGCACCACCTGCGCTATCTGCTTCGCCAACCCGGGGCAGGTCACGGCCTACACTGGCGCGCCTCTCTTCGACGCTATCCTTTCTGGGAATCCGGCTTACTTCTGGGACGCGCTGGTGGCCGTCTTCCTTCCTGCATTCACGCTGGCCACAGGGACCATCGCCGCCCTCACAAGGGTGCTCCGCTCCAGCATGCTGGAGGTGCTGCGACAAGACTACATCCTCCTCGCTAGGTCCAAGGGCCTCAGTGACAGGGTAGTAATCTACAGGCACGCGCTCAGGAACGCTCTCCTTCCAGCGGTAACGATTGCGGGCCTGATAGTGGCGACCCTGTTCGGAGGAGTCGTTCTGATCGAGATCGTGTTCTCTTGGCCCGGAATAGGTGCCGCGGCCGTCCAGGCGTCGCTCTCTTTCGACACGGGCTTCCTCGAGCTCTATACCCTCGCGACGGTAGGGATTATCGTTCTGGCAAACCTCTCGGTCGACCTGATCTACGCGAAGCTGGATCCAAGGATCCGATACTGAGGCGATGGAAGATACCAGGTGCGAATGAGGGCAAGCCAACCTCCGAAAGCAGGTACGCCGTTCACGTGCTATTCAGGAATCCGCTGGTGCTGATCGGTTCTGCGCTTGCCGCGATTTCTGTAATCCTGGCCCTCCTCTCCCCGCTGCTAGTCGACCCCGGCGCCTGGAAGTCCATAGACTTCGCCCTGAGGAACTGCTGGAACAATCCTCTGATAGATTGGCACATAGCGAACATCTACACGTGCCCCGCCTCCGCTCCGCACCCGCTGGGGACTGACGCTTACGGCAGAGACCTCTGGCAGATGATCCTCCTCTCAATTCCTACCGACATCGAGGTGGCCTTTGAGATAGTCAGCGCCGCCTTCGCGGTTGGCGTCACACTCGGAGCAGTAGCCGCGTACGCCGGAGGCCTTGCGGACGAGGCTGTCCTCAGGGTCACAGACGTGTTCCTGGCATTCCCGGTGCTACCCCTTGCAATAATCCTGGCCACCGTCGTGGCGCGCCAGCTTTGGGCCCTCGAGCTCGCAGTCTTAGTCATCTGGTGGCCGACGTACGTCAGGCTTTCCAGGTCTCAGGTGCTAAGCGAGAAGGAGAAGCCATACGTGGAGGCTCTCAGGGCGATGGGGGCAGGAGGACTGAGGATCGTGTTCAGGCACCTCTTGCCCAATTCAATCTACCCTGTCTTGGTCCAGGCGACGCTGGACGTGGGAGGCGTGATACTGACATTCGCTGCTCTCATGTTCTTGGGCTTCTCGCCCTCGCCTTTGCTGCCAGAGTTGGGCAACCTCGTCAACGACGGCATCACAAAGGCAAGCGTCTTCACCTCACCCTGGATCGTCCTTTTTCCTGGCCTCGCGATACTCCTGATTGCGTTGGGATTCAACCTCCTCGGGGACGGGATACGGGACGTACTGGACCCCCGACTGAGAAGGTAGCCGGAGACAGATACTTGGCGACCAAGCAGGAGGGCTCAGCGGGACGGCTGACCCTCGTGGTAAAGGACCTCCGGGTGGTCTTCCACACCTACGCCGGTGAGGTCAAGGCACTCGACGGTGTTGACCTGGAGGTGAGGAGCGGTGAGATACTCGGATTGGTGGGCGAGAGCGGCTGTGGCAAGTCAGTGACCGCACTTTCGATAGCTGGCCTCTTGCCCGAGAACGCCAAGGTGATTGGCGGAGAGGTGACACTGGGCGGGAGGAACCTCCTGTCGCTCAGGAAGAACGAGCTGCGGCTGTCCCGTCTCAAAGACATCGCCTTCGTCTTCCAAGACCCGATGACGTACCTCAACCCCGTGCTGTCTGTGGGCTCTCAACTTACCGAGGTTCTAACAGCCGACAAGAGGGCTCACCTAGACTCTCTGCTCAGCCTCAAGCTGAAGGAGATCGACCAGCTGCTCGTCAAGCAACCGGGAAATGTGCACGCCCGCCGCGAGAGGCAGAGTCTCGGCAGTCCGGGCGCAACCCTCTCTAGGGGGGAGAGGAGGAGGCTCGCCAAGAAGATGGTCCTCGAATACCTCCACCTCGTCAGGCTTCCGGAGCCTGAGAGAGTCTTCAAGATGTATCCATTCGAGCTTTCTGGTGGCATGCGCCAGAGGGCAATGATTGCGATGGCCCTGGTGAGGAGACCGAAGGTGCTGCTCGCGGATGAGATAACGACGGCCCTGGACGTGACCGTCCAGGCCCAGATTCTGGAGCTTCTGAGGGACCTGCGAGACAAGATAGATGCTGCGATCATACTGATAACGCACGACCTGGCGGTGGTGGCCGAGGTTTGCGACAGGGTCGCTGTGATGTACGCTGGCAACATCGTGGAGGTGGCGGGCGTTGAGGAGCTGTTCGCGTCCCCTCTCCACCCCTACACTGTGGGATTGTTGGCGGCAATACCGAGGCCCGACATGGAGAATATCAAGCTCGAAACAATCGGAGGTTCGGTGCCGGACCTAATCTACCCGCCTCCCGGTTGCAGGTTCCACCCGAGGTGCCCCAAGGCCTTTGAGCGTTGCCCGAAGGTCAAACCTCCTCTGATTGAGGTCAGGCCGGGCCACAAGGTAGCCTGCTTGCTCTACGGAGGATGAAGGGATGAGCGAGGGAGCTCCACTCCTCCAGGTTTCCGACCTCTACAAGTGGTTCCCAATCAAGGGCGGTCTCCTAGGAAGGGTCGAGGGATACGTGAAGGCCGTGGACGGCGTCAGCCTGGAGGTAGTCCGGGGCGAGACCATCGGCCTCGTAGGGGAATCAGGCTGCGGAAAGACTACGCTGGCCAGGGCCATCATGCGATTGACAGATGCCACTAGGGGCAGGCTGATCTACGAAGGGACGGACATAACCCGACTCAAGGGCAGGAGACTAAAGCCATTCAGGAGGAAGATGCAGGTCGTCTTCCAAGACCCATACGCGTCCCTAGACCCGCGACAGTCAGTAAAGTCTGCACTCACTGAGCCGATGCGAATCCACGGAATCGCCTCTAGCTCTGTGGAAGCGGAGCACGAAGCGAGCAGGCTCATAGAACTGGTTGGTCTGAACCCGGACCACCTATCTAGGTTCCCTCACGAGTTCAGCGGCGGGCAGAGGCAGAGGGTAGCAATCGCTAGGGCGCTCGCTGTCCAGCCCGAGTTCCTTGTCCTCGACGAGCCAACCTCCTCGCTCGACGTTTCTGTGCAGGCCCAAATCCTGAACCTTCTGGTCAGTCTGCAGTCAGAACTTTCACTCACCTACTTCTTCATCTCGCACAACCTGTCCGTCATCAGGTACATGTGTCGCAGGATAGCAGTGATGTACCTGGGGCGCATCGTCGAAGTGGCAGGAGCTTCCGAGATTTACGATCACCCGAAGCACCCATACACGGTTGCTCTTCTCTCCTCAGCCCCGGTCCCGGACCCTGCGAAGAGGAAGGGAAGGGCAGCCCTGCAGGGCGACGTCCCGAGTCCCATAGCGATCCCCTCGGGTTGCAGGTTCAGGACCAGGTGCCCCTTCGCGACGGATAAGTGCTCAAAGGTTGTACCCGAGCTCCGGCGGACGGTTAGGGGTCACTGGGTCGAATGCCTGTACGACATTGACTTTGCGAAGAAGACGGCCGTCGAGGCCTGAATTCAGCGGACGAGGAGGACCAGCAAGACCAGTACCACGATCACGACAAGCAGAGGCAGGAAGACGGTCTCCAGCGCCGCGATCAAGAGCGCGATGTAGTCCTTCCAACCTAGGCGCGCTGGACTCTCATTGGGCTCCCTGCTCCTCTTGTCTTCGTCCGCCTTCTCCTGGGCGGGTACCTGCCCGTCGTCAACCCGCTCTTCTTCCCTAGAGCTTCCCGAGCTCCAGCCACCTCGCCTTCACCGTCCTTGACCTAACCAGTCCCAACCCCTTCCACGGTTCCATGGGCATAAGTGAGATGAGCTTGGTGACGAACTCCCTAGCGTGGCGCCTAGCGTCTTCAACCGGCTCAGATGCCCCAATGTCGCGCCGGACTTCAATGGCTGTGACTTTCCTCCCAGCACCAATCGGGCCAAGAGCAGCCGGTTCGACCAATGCGTCCTCCACAAGAATCCTGAACCTCGCCGGGTCGAACACCTCGTATTCCGTCACTCTCCTTGTAGCGTTCGTGTAATAGCGGAAACTCAACTGTCGTAGAGTCTGCTCAACGAACCCCACGAGCCTAGCATACTCGACGCTGCTGACAGTCCGCACTGTCCGAGAGGTTCTCTGCCCATGGATTTAACGGATTCAAGTGGGCCATCGCCGACTGCGTACCAGAGCGCTGTTGCCTTGCCACCTTCGGACCACGGGGGGCGGCTTATAATCCTGCCAGCCTTCATCTCTTAGCATTGATCCCGGAACAGTCGAACGCCAGAAGGGTCCTCAACGGAGAGCTGACGGGCAAGGCCGAGGAGGAGTTCAGGCAGCTGGAGTTCGAGCTCCGCGGGTCAGCGGGGAAGGGGAGCCCCCGGGTCATTCGGGCTATCCTGGCCTGCAGGCTCGGTGCCAGGCTCGAGGAGGTGGCCGGCGGCTTGGACTGGGAGGAGTTCGAATCGTTCTGCGCTGACCTGTTTCGAATCCGAGGGTTCGTTGTGGAGGAGAATCTTGTGATCAGGCGTCCGAGGGCCCAGCTTGACCTGCTCGCCCATTCCGACCTTGTCTCCCTCGCAGTAGATTGCAAGCACTGGAAGCGGACGATGGGGGTGCCGTCTCTCGCCCGCTGCGCGGAGGCGCAGAGGAGAAGGGCGAGGCTCCTCAGGGAAGGGAGAGAATCCCTCAAACCAATCGCAACCGTGATTCTCCTGCTTGCGGACGAGACCCTGAGGTTCGTGGGCGGGGCGGCGGTCGTGCCTGTTCGCACTCTGGGCAGCTTCCTTGATGGGATAGCTGGATACTCCGTGATGCTCGAGTTCGACTAGGGGTAGGCTTCTCTCACGGAGGGGTCGATGGGCAGGGACCCGGCTTTCACGATTGCCTTCGTCATCTTGACGTAACTACGGTCCTTCGCAAAGACCTCTTTCAACAGGTCCAGGCCCCGTTCCCTCCGCTTGGTCGGGAGCAGGCTCACGCCGACCCAGTACTTTATTTCGTCTACTTCGGGGACGAGCTCGAGTGCCCTCTCGTACGCCTTCAGGGCGGCCGCGAGTTTGCCGGAAGCGATATAGCCGTCACCTTTGTCCACCCAATCGTAGCCCCTCTTGAATCTAAGGAGCCTTTTCAGCTCTGGTACAGGCTCCGGATGGTCTTCCACGCGCAGCTCGACCACCCTCCCCTCCCAATACGAGGAGGTCTTTTCTCCAGAGACAACAAGTATCGCGGCCGACTGCTTGCCGCGAGCATCGCCTCCGGCAGCTTCGCCAGCTTCTAGGGCGGCAACAAGCCTTTCTGGGAGGGGAAGCCTGGCGTTCTTCTCGTAGCTCTTCCTCATCGCTGTCCAGACCCTCCCGTTCCTCATTATGTTGCCCTGGCAGCTGACGCTCTTCCCTTGCGTGTTACCAGCGTAGGGGATGCATCTCTTTCCTGTGTGGGCAGCGGTCCTTCCCTTCGAGTCAACCATTGCCACCTGTCTGATGTCAGGCTTAGGGTCGACCGCGAGCAGCCCTCTGAGGGCCTCCGCGGCGCTCTTTCCTGCAGCCATTAGCTCCAAGCCCAACGGGCCGTATCTGATCTCGGTCATCGACTGTGTGGCGACCGCTCCGATGCCTGCCCTCGCCCAGGTCACAACCGAGCCCACTGAGAAATAATGCGACTGAACGGCCACCCCCATCTCGCCCGTCTTGGGGTCGCGCGCGACTATCGAGTAGGTCAACCCTTTCTGAGTGCGCCCCAGTCGATTTATCCTTTGAGTTCCAGGCGTATCGATTAAATGAAGGGAGGGGAGTGCCACCTTCATGGTCAGGATCGCTCTCTTCGGATTCGGGGCGATAGGAAGCGCGATAGCAGCGCACTGCCTGGAGAAGAGGCACGACCTGCTTGTCGTCATCGACAGCAGCCCAGCGAAGGCCGGGAAGACGCTTCGGGAGCTCTCCAACCTGAACAGTGATGTCCGCGTGATGCAGAACGTGAGGGACATCCCCCTCGACGACGTTCAAGTCGCGATCATGGCGACGAGCTCACGGCTCTCCGATATGGTCGAGGACGTCGAGTTCGTCCTCAGGAAAGGAATCAGGGTAGTCAGCACTTGCGAGGAGCTGGCCTTCCCCTCCTGGGCGAACTCCGAGGACGCCGTGCGGCTCGACGGAATCGCTAGGCAGAGCGGCTCTACGGTGGTCGGTGTCGGCGTCAACCCCGGGTTCGTGATGGACTGGGTCCCCGCCGTTGTGGCGTCTGCCTCCAAGAGCCCGAGGAGCATCAGGGTCACGAGGAGCGTCAACGTCGGTAGGAGGAGGAGGCAGCTGCAGGCGAAGATGGGGGTCGGGCTCTCGAAAGCGAAGTTCGAGAAGGGCCTCGAGAAAGGGGGGATAGGCCACGTCGGGCTGGTCGAGTCGCTGCAGCTGATCGCTTCTTCCCTGGGGAGGGAGGCAACGGACGTAACATGGGGGATCAAGCCAGTCCTCGGCGCAGCGGACTACGTGATGGGGGCCGCCCAGTTCGCGGAGGGCCGCGCTGGCGAATGCAGGATAAGGCTCGACTTGGAGATGACGACATCCTCCAGCGACTTCGACCTGATCGAGGTGAGCGGTGAACCGAATCTGAAACTGCGGTTTGAAAACGGCGTTTTCGGTGACTCAGCCACGGTAGCACTCGCCGTCAACGCCGCCGAGAGGGTCATGCGGGCGAGACCCGGGCTGATCACAATCTTGGAGTTGCCGCTAGTCACGCGCTGAGCGGGCCCACCGCCCAATCCTTCCCAGCCGCCAGCCGAGAACCCTTTATAACGCAAGCGAGCTCCGAAACATCGAGGCCGTGATGATTCAGAGTTACGACTTGGTCATACTAGTGAAGAGAAGGCATTTGTCTGAGCCTCACTCCCAGTTACTTGGCGTGTGCTAAGCTTCAACCTTGTAGATTACGTTCAGGCCCATCTCCTCGTCAAACCTCCGCTTGGCCCTGTTCTTGGTTGGGGTGATAATGGCTTCCAGCATCGGGAACACAGATCCTGATACAAGGTGGCCGCCGACTACCGAACTGTCCCTCCTCCCGAAGGTGCCGTGCATGTGAAGGAACGGCTTGCCGTCCTTCAGGGTTATGTTCCCGAGAAGCGAAGTCACCTCCATGAACTCGTTGAACTTGCGCTTTTCGTACTTCTTCTCCTCATGGTTGAAGAACGCAAGCTCTAGCTTGTTCACGCCGCCTATCGCCTCTACCCTCGCTGTCCTGATCTTCTCTTTCTTCGCTATCCTCAGTATCTCGTCAGTTATCCCCATCCCCTTCTCGAGCTTGTAGATCCTAGCCACACACCCGACCGGGTCTGCCAAGGTTAAAAGCTTGGGAGGGCCTCTCCATCCTTCGGGTTGCGCCTCCATCTGAACAAGAAGGGCATCCGAGTTCTTGGCGTTGCAGAGAGCTTCAGGCAGACCGAGAGGTGGTCGGTCTTGGCCGGTGCCGTGATGCGTGGCGACTTCATTGTCGACGGGGCTGCCTTCGACCGGACGTCGGTCGGCGGCGACGACGCTACCGCTTCAGTAGCTAGGCTCTTCAGGTCGTTCGAGAGGAACGACGTCAACCTCTTGATGGTTTCAGGCGCCATCCTCAGCCTCTACAACATCATCGACGTCGACCTGCTCTCAAGCCGCACGAAGGTCCCGGTGATCTGCCTTACCTACAAGGAGACGTCTGGGATAGAATCCTCAATCATCAGACACTTCCCCGGCCACGCCGACGAGAAGCTCAAGGCATACCGAAGGCTGGGAGCAAGGAAACGCCTCAAGCTCTCTTCGGGTCACGCTGTCTATGCCAGAACAAGCGGTATCGCGGAGAAGGATGCCTTGTCCATCGTCGACAAGTTCACCCTCCAGGGTTCCATCCCAGAGCCAGTGAGAGTCGCCAGGCTGCTCGCGCGTGCGTTCGCCGGTGCTAGGTCACCTTGACGCCAGGGTTGAGTAGGTTCTTCGGGTCGTACAGCTTCTTTACCTCCTTCATTATCCAGTAGGTACGCCTGTACTGCCTCTCCACAAATGGCGCCCTCAGAAGGCCGTCGCCGTGCTCCCCCGTGATTGACCCTCCCATCTTCCACACGGCCTCGAAGCACTCATCCATGATCTCCCTCAGCAAGCTTACGTCGCTGCTCGAGCCTGGGTCCAAGAGAGGCCTCATGTGCAGGTTGGCGTCTCCTGCGTGGCCATAGGAGATGTACTCGAGCCCCCTCGACTCGAACGAGTCGCGGAGCAGCCTGACCATCGTGCCGAGCAACTGCGGGGGAACGACGAGGTCTTCCACCCCGGGCAGGGGGACCCTTGACCCTCTTCTAATCTCGCCTGCTATCGTCAGTGTCTCGTTCCTGACCTCCCAGGCCCGAGAGACTTCGGCAGCGTCTTCCAGCACCACGGGGTCGAACTGCACCAGAGTCTTGTCCCGTGCGACCTCTTCCAAGTTTCGCGAGGTCTCGCCCCGAACAAGCCCGTCGAACTCGCAGAAGACCAGATAGTCCTCCTCCGTCCTGGAGAGCGACTTGATTCTTTCCTCCCTTCCTGTCTGTCTGAACACTGACTTGTCCACGAGCTCAACGGCGCTGGGACCGTGCTCCCTCAGGGCAGCCGCGACCTTGTCAAGTTCGGCCAGCGAAGTCTCGATGACGATCAGGAGTCGCTCAACTGGTTTCGGTCTGGTGGCCAGCCTGATCTTTGTCGTCACTGCAAGAGTCCCCTCCGACCCGACGAAGAGTCTTGGCAGGTCGACCATGCCATCGTGGATGATCTTCTCCAACCTGTAGCCAGAGGAGTTCTTCGTGACCTTAGGAGAATCATCCCTTATCGCCTTCCCGTTTTCGATGAGGAGGCTCGAGACCTTGGCTGTCGAACCCCCCGAATGCAGGGCTTCCTCGATGCCGACAGGCTTCACGACCTTCAATCCCTCCTCGGGAAGGACAACTCGCAGCTCCTGCACGTAGTCGATGGTCGAGCCGTACTTGTAGGTCCTTGCGCCAGACGCGTTGTTCGAGACCATCCCGCCAACGCTGCACGACTTGTAGCTCGAGGGGTCTACTGGCATCCAGACTCCCAGCGGGTCCAGCGCCGCATTCAGGTCAGCCTTGACCAAGGCCGGGTCGCAGCTTATGGTGCCGGGATCGCTTAGGTCTGCGCGCCTCGCGTTCTGCAGCAGCACGTAGCCGCTGCCCACAGCCTGGCTTGGTATCGAGGTCCCAGACCCCCTCGGAGTGACGGACAGGCCAAGCTGCGAGGCCGACCGGAGAACGGTCAACACGTCCTCCTCGGTCTCTGCAACGTACGCAGCTGCTGGGCGCTTGACTATGAAGCCAGCGTCCCTTGAGAGCTCGTCAAGGTCGTCTGCGGAAGCGAGTATCTTCAATGGTCCGGCTCGGCACTGACTGCTATTTCCGCGTTGTCGCTTCAGCCAGACTTGACTACGACGGTTCCGGCCATCCACGAGTGGTAGTTGCAGCCGTACCTGTAAGTCCCTGGGTTGCTGAAAGTGAACTGGAAAACGGCGCCTGGGTTCATGTTCCCGCTGTTGAACGAGTTGTCCTTGGCTGTGACCGTGTGTGGAGCTTGATCGTTGTTCGTCCAGACTATCGTGTTGTTGACTCCTATCACTACAGTCACAACGGCCGGGCTGAAACCATCTCCGGACACGGACGCCCCCTGGATGATGGACACGTTGACGAAGTGGCCCGGAGGCGGCAGTCCGCCCGACGTGGTTGTGGTCGTCGTGGTGCTTGTGAACAGCGTCGGCGCGACGTTGAACTGGAAGTACCCTATGGCCGCCACAGAGACGATGATGAGAATCGCCACCACCACGCCTACCGCTGCCGTGCCACTGTTGGGTTTGGCCAAAATCGCTTACTAGGTCGGCGACCCCACAACGGTCTATAAAATTATTGTCACGATGTTGTCGGTTTTCAATTTCTCCATATCAAAGTTAAAAATGCCGCCTAGGCACCCCACTCGGCAAGTATGTCGGAGGATTCCAAGCAAACGTCTTCCTCCACCTCTCAGCCTGAAGAGGAAAAGAAGCAGAAGCAGGCCGCGGTACCGCCGACGCCACGAGTCCCACCGACACCTGCAGCTCCCCCTCAGACTCAGCCTCCGCAGCGACCGCCAGTTGCCGTCCCTCCTCTCCCTGTGGCTGCTGCGCCGCCTATTCCTCCCCGCCCAGCGGTGACTCCGCCGCCGACTCCCCCTTCGAGACCGCTGCCGCCCAAGAGCTCGGGCCGGCGGAACTTCCTGAAGGCCATGGTCGCCGTGGGTGCGATACTCTCGATCACGCCGTTTGTCCCTTGGGGTACATTCCTCTCCTCTTCGGTGGGCAGCTCAGGCAAGTACCAGAGGCAGAAGGCGGTGATAGACAACGACCCGAAATTCGGCCAGGCGGCGGGGAAGGCAGTCAACGTGAACGACCTCAACACTTTCCCCTCAAACTCGCACTGGGCTGTGACGTACCCCTCGACTGGTGACGCAACCCTGGACGCGCAGAACCCAGACACCTTCGTGAAGTTCGAGTTGATTAGGCTGCCAGCTGGTGCGCCCTTCAACGGGGACGCCAAGGACGCGGCCGCGTTCGTGGCCTTCAGCAAGGTATGCGTCCACCTCTGGTGCAGCCCGAACTACAACCCGGCGCCGACCCACGAGCAATACGAATGCCCGTGCCACGGTAGCATCTACGAGATACCCGACGGCTTGGCCAAGGCAGGCCCCGCCTCGCAGCAACCGTCACCGACAAACGCGATACCGATGCTGACGCTGACCGCAGACCCAAACGGTGACCTGTACATCGAACCACCCATCTGGGACGTGGACCACAACGGTGTGATAGGGTACGGCAGGAACTACGGGAGCTACGACACATACATCCTGCCGGCCGCGGAGGGCAAAGGGTGATCTGACGAGTCAGGCGCAGCAAGCAGAGCCGCCGAGGAACCTGATATCGAAGTTGTACCACTGGATCGTCGACGGGCTAGAGAGGACGGTCTGGATGGGGATACAGTATACCTTCCCGAAGAGGTTCGTGAGCCCTCTAGGATACTTGGGCGTCCTCACGGGGATAACCTTCCTTCTCCTCGGTGTGACCGGCGGGTTCCTCATGATCTACTACCAGCCAACGCTCGCGGGCTGCGGCAGCATCACATGCGCTTTCAGCAGCGTCGCGCGAATCAACGACCAGGTTCCGTATGGCTGGCTGCTCCGGAACATCCACTACACGGCATCCAATGCGATGGTCCTTCTTGCGATTCTCCACATGTACTATCAGTACTTCAGCGGCAGGTTCAAGATCAAGAACGAGGTGCTCTGGGTGACCGGGATCATCCTCGGAATCATAACTGGGGTCGAAGCTTACACCGGCTACGACCTGATCTTCAACCAGAGGGCGGGCCTCGCAATCGAGATCGGCTCATCTTTGGCGAACGCCTCCCCGCTGATTGGGGGGGCGCTGAGGCTGGCGACCTTCGGGTCCGGCTTCACTGACTTCGTCCTGAGGCTCTACTCCTATCACGTCTTCGTACTGCCGATGATTATGATTGTTCTCGTGTTCATACATTTTCCGCGGTACCTAGTCTTCGACCTGCCAATCGTCTCAGCCGTGATGGGTGGAATCTTCATAATCGCGGGCATATTCCCAGTCCAGCTCAGCATCCCCTACAGCCCGAGCAACCCTGCACTCACGATCCCCGAGTGGTATTTGACCGGGATCTACGCGCTCCTCAGGACGGAGTTCGACAAGTTCGTGATGGGCGGCCTGATGCCTGGTCTCCTCTTCCTAATGGCGCTGGTCATCCCGTTCGTCGACACCTCCAAGAAGCTGAACTGGAGGGACAGGCCATTCTTCACAGCTCTCGGCATCACGAGCATCGCGCAGATCCTAGTCACTACAGCCTGGGGCTTCTACATCAACCCCAACACGTCGCTGCCGACTCTCGCGAGGCTCCTCGTCCCCCCCCAGCTTTACTTCGCCTCCATAATTGGAGTCACAATCATCTCATTCGGGCTGACGTATGCGTTCCTCAGGTACATCAAGTCGAAGGAGCGTGTCAGGAAGGCGGTCTCGCCGATGGGTCAGATTCTCTCGAAGAAGTGGGTGGTCACCTTGTTCTTCCTCCTTGTCTTCGCCCAGGTGGCGCTGAACGGCCTAGCCGTCTCCGCGATATCGCAGGGGTTGAGGAACATGGCCCTCTTCGACGTCGGGGCGGTCTTGGTCTCGTTCGGGATTATCGCTCACATCTACAGGTACAGCCAGAGCCTTCCATTCTAGCTGGCAGGCCGGATCTCTGCCGCCATCTCGACCCACCTCGGGCCGACCTCTCTTACCCTCCTGACGGTCCACTTCGTCCCAGCGGTCAGGGCGGCGGAGAGCTCTCTGTCCAGGTTCTCGGAAGCCTCTGCAACGTCTCTTCCCAACACGTGGCGATAGTAGTGAATCACTCCCCCGGGCTTCAGCAGGGACAGGGCGACTGGCAGGAACCTGAAGGTCGCAGAAGGATGGGGCATCAGTATTCGGTCGAATTTGAACCCGACCCTCGAGGGCAGCATCATCGCGTCCGAGTGTATTACGTCGACGAGTCTAGATACCCTGTTCAGCTCGTTGTTCTCCCTGTGCAGGTCGCATGCGTAGGGGTTCAGCTCGCAGCTGGTCACCCTCGTCTTCCTCTTCTTCGCTATCGGGATTGAGAACGGTCCGACCCCTGCGAACATGTTCAGCACGTCCTCCCCGCTCCTCACCGACTCAGCGACCCTCAGCCTCTCTGTCGAAAGCCGGGGAGAGAAATAGCACTTCGCGACATCGACTTTGTACGAGCAGCCGTTCTCCCTGTGTGTCGTGAGAGTCCTGTCTTCTCCTGCCAGGTGTCTCAATCGCCTCAGCCTGAACTCCCCCTCGATCCCGCCCTCCTGACCGAAGACGCACTTCACGTTCTTCATCTCCGAAAGAACAGCTGCGGCAAGCTTCTCGCCTTCCGACGCCGCCCCGGTCAGCCTCACGATTGCGATATCGCCAATGACGTCGATTCCTGTCTCAGTGCGCCCGGATGCTGCATCGACTCCTGTCTTCTCCAGGGCTCCCCTAGTCGGCCTGGGCACTTTCCTCACCCTGTGCGGGGACGTAGTAGTACGCCCCCCTTGACTTCTGCTCCCGGTCGAGTTTGCTTTCGGGCTTGTTGACCCTCGGGCGGCCTGTGTTGACATCCCTCCTGTAAGTCAATCCAATCTGCTTGAGGAATGTGTTCATCCCGTCGTCCTTCTGAAGGGGCGGCGTGGCCTCGCCGCTCACGCCGGGCGAGCCTCCGAATACCATCAACCTGTCTGAGATCAGGTCGACCACCTGAAGGTCGTGGTCTATGACAATGGCCGCCTTCCCCCGTGTCTTCACCATCCTGTTTATCGCGCGAGCAACCACGAACCTGTCCTCGACGTCAAGGAATGCAGAGGGCTCGTCGAGTGCGTAGACTTCCGCGTCCTGGGCCATCGTCGCGACTATCGCCACCTTCTGCAGCTCGCCGCCGCTCAGCTCCCCCACGTTTCTCGCGAGGAGCTTCTCCATCCTCAGGGGGGTTGCCAGGGAGTCTTGGAGGACGGGGTCGTCGTACTTGTTGCCCAGGACGGCCGAGTAGAATTCGCTGACAGTGCCCTGGAACTCGGAGGACAGGTACTGCGGCTTGTATGCGACCTTGGCGTCGATGGAGACCTCCCCGTCGTCAGGCTTCTCCTCGCCCGCAATCATCTTCAGGAATGTGGTCTTCCCGAGGGCGTTTGCTCCGACCACTCCGAGTATCGTCCCCTGATTGATGACGCCCCCGGCCACAATCAGCTTGAAGGCATCGTACGCCTTCTTCAGCGTCGAATAGCTCGCCACTGGCGTCTCGCTTTCGATTGTCTCCACTGCAGACCTCTGCCCGAAAGAGACGGGGTGATCCCTGAACCTGATGTTCTCCTGTGGAAGGTAGCCGTCGAGGAGCGCATTGATACCCGTCCTCGAAGCGTAGAGCCCCGAGACGACTCCATAGGCTCCGGGCTCGCCGTAGATTATCTGGACGTAGTCCGCGACGTAGTCCAGGAACGCGATGTCGTGCTCGACCACAAGGACAGCCTTGCCAGACTCTGCAAGGCTCCGGATTAGCTTTGAAACGGCGAGCCTCTGGTAGACGTCGTTGTAGGAGGAGGGTTCGTCGAAGAGGTAGAGGTCAGCGCTCTTCATCGCTGCGGCAGCTACTGCGACTCTCTGAAGCTCTCCTCCGCTCAGGTCAGGGACCTTCTTCCCCAAGGCTTCCCGAAGGCCCAGCGCTTCCACCACCCTGTCGAAGCTCTTTGTCTCGTCCATCTTGCGGAGCAACGAATCCGCGTCGCCCCGCCACGCCTCCGGAATCTTGTAAACCGCTTGGGGTTTGAGCGAGACCCTAAGCTCTTCGTCCTCAACCCTTTCGAAGTGCTCCTTCATCTCCCGCCCGCTGAGGTAGGACAGAAACCTTCCCCACGTCGCCTCCCGCTCGTAGTCCCCTAGGTTCGGGATGAGCGCCCCTGCGAGTATCTTCAGCGCGGTCGACTTGCCGATACCGTTCCTTCCCACAAGGCCAACAACCTGGCCCTTGCGGACGATGGGGATCCTGAAGAGGCGGAAGGAGTTGACCCCGTACTGATGTATCTTGTCGGTCTTCAGCTCCTCGCTGAGGTTCAGTATGTCTATTGCATCGAAGGGGCAGACCTTCACGCAGATTCCGCAGCCGATGCACAACTCCTCCGAGATTAGGGCGATCTTCTCATTGTCGAGGACGATGCACTCCTCTCCGTTGATGTTGACCGGACATTCCTTTATGCACTCCAACCCGCACTTTTTCGTCTGGCAAAGATCGCGGTCCACCACAGCAACTCTGTGTACCATTACCGTACCCTCAGTGCTCTTTCAATCGCCTTGGAATTGGGCAGAACCAGCAGATGCTCGGGTCGCCGTCGAGGGAGAGACTCGCGCAGCTGTGCCGCGACCTCATCGACCGCCACACATCGTCGTCGCTTTCGACTCCGGACAGGTGGATCGCCTCGTGCTCCTGAATGATTGGCAAGAGCCTGCATCGGGAGCAGAGGGGCTTCACAAACGCGATTGGCTTCAGGCTGCTCAGGAACATCGCAGTCCCCGCCGTCCCCAGCAGCCAGAGCGGGAAACCTACTCCCAGCAGGCCTGCGACGGGATAAAGAAGCGCGCCAAGGGCGAGAGAGGCCCCGAACAGCCCAGCACCGAGTGCAACTCCGACCCTCCCTCCCCCGAATGAGAATCCGATTGCGTTCTTGGGGTAGGACGTCACGAGAAGCGAGGGTACCAGAAGCCTCACGGGGAGGGACAGCTTCAGTGTGCGCATCGCCTCAGCCACCTCGGACCATCCTCCGGGGGCAGGTCTCACGTTTCTGACCTTTGCGCGATTCATGCTATTTACCCTTCGAGAATCGCCTTCGTCTCGTTCCTTCCAACCTCTCCTCGACCCTTTCTCTCATCCTGCGAAGACCGTCAGTGATCGGACCGGACATCCGGAGATTGAGCGGTGTGATCGAGACCCGTCTCTTTATCAGGACTGCCTCTGCGTCCGAGTTCTCTGGGAACTCTGACAGGCGCTCTCCGAACAGCCAGTAGTATGCCCTCCCGTGGGGGTCCTTCCTCACGAGGACCTTGTCAGTATACTTCCTCCTTCCGACTTCAGTGAGTTCTATCTCCGTCCCCGAGTCGACCTTGGACGGGAAGTTGACGTTCAGCAGCTCGGCTCCGTTCGGCATCCCGTGCTCGAGGACATCTCTGACTATCTCGGCGGCGAACTCTGCCGCCTTTTTGAAATCAGGCTGGTCGTACTCGAGGGCGAAGAGGGATTCACTCCTCACCTCCATGGAAAAGGCTATCGCTGGGATGCCTGTCAGCGCAGCCTCGAGAGCAGCCGCGACCGTGCCCGACGCGAGCACATCCTGAAATGTGTTGTTGTCCCCGATGTTGATTCCTGAGGCCACCAGGTCAGGAAGCCTTGGCAGGAGCTTGTTGACACCGATCATGACGCAGTCGCCTGGGCTGCCTGACACAGCGTACGCCCTGAACTCCTCCCTGTCGACCTGGCTGACCCGCAGCGGTTTGTGGAACGTCAGGCTTAGGGCCGTCGCGCTCTGCGGCTGTTCGGGGGCGACTATGGTCACGTCTGCGAACTTCGCTATTGCCCTCGCAAGGTCGATGATTCCGTTGCTCTGGACGCTGTCGTCGTTCGTCACCATCACGAGTTTCTTACTTCTTGCCAACCCTTCTCGCCTTCCCAATTGCCCTCTCTAAAGACCTTCTAGGGTCGGTCAGACCGTGGGTCCTCGCAAGCGCCTTCTCAGCATCCTCGAGGGTCTCTTCGGTGAATGCAGTCAGGAGGACCAGCCGCTCTTCGTCATCGAGATCCAGAGACTGAACCAGACCGTTTAGTCTTTCCTCTGATTCCACAAGTTCGCCTATCTCCCGGCCGAGTTTCCTGGCCTGTTCCCTAATCCTCCTTTTCTGGACTAGGACGTCCTCTGCCAAGTTCTGCATCTCTCCGACTGGGTCCTTGCTCCTATGCCCGGCGGGCTGCCTCTTTGTCACGCTGACTATCGTGATGTCCCCGGTCGAGAAGTTTCCCACATGCGCCCCTTTGATTGAATACAGCTTCCGCACCGAAATGCTCTTCCCCGAAATCTTCCTCTTCTCGAGAATCCCCAGCCTGTTGAGCTTCTCGAGGTGCTTCAGCACCGCTTGGACGGACACTCCAGTCTCGTTCGCCAATTCACCGAGGGTCCTCGGTCTAGTTGAAAGGAGGGCCGCGATTCTCAGCCGAGACCTCGATGCTAACAGCTCAAAGGATTCATTGTCGTTCACGTCGTGATCTAACCCCAAGTGCAGTTATTTCACTCTTGGGTCGTGGTCAACTATGCAGTTCCCGGACCGATCTCGCGGTTATGTGACCCATTGGGTATTCCTGTCGAGTTGTCACGGTCTTGCGTCGTGGCCACACATATTCGGCTTCATGAGACACCTAAGGCAGCTCCTCAGGAGACGAGAAATCCCATCGCAGTAGCATACTCTTTTGGGGGCGCTTAAAATCAGATTGTCGCTATTTGTGTGGAGCTGACAAGAAGCGAACCCTTGGGAGGGTAGGCGGCGTCGCTTCGATACTGCTATCTACCGTAGTCTTGATGAAGAATCAGTCAGCAGGTTTGGCGCGAACGCGATAGGTGACTACGGAAAGAGCATCGCACGACGATGGCTGTTTGACCAAGGGGTCAAGCCTGAATCAGGGCGGATATTCCGAAACTCTCGGCGGGAGAAAATCTATCCTGACCTCTACGACGACACCACCAGAACCGTGTACGAGGTGAAGACTGGCCGTCTCTACCCTTCAAGTGAGGTCAAGGCCCAGATGACTGATTACAAGTATGCAATTGAGAGCGGCCAGGTTGACGGCGTTGTGTACGTCAATGTGGCCTGCAACGGCCGCGTGGGGCTTTCGTATTCGGTCCGGAAGGCCGTTCGAGAATTCGGGTTCCGACTATTGACCCTCGACTGAAGGGTGGGGAAATTGCGCCACGGGGAAGTGAGGGTTTGCGTCGCGTCTACACTCGACTTGCGTCAAAATAGGTGCGTCCGAGGGAAAGTTAATTAATATCTGGTTAATTAACCTCTTCTTAATCGCATGAGCGACGACAAGAGAAGGAACTTGAGGGACATGCTCGACGAACTCGACAGGTATTTCGAAGAGTTCGAGAAGGACATCCAGGAGGCAGTCAGGGAGGGTATCTCCGGGTCTAAGATCTTCTCGAAACCGTTCATGGCTGGTTTCCAGATGCGCTTGGGGCCAGAAGGCAAGCCGAGCGTCCAGTTCTTTGGCGACAATCCTCAGCATGCGGACGGCTACAGGGTTCCGCTCACGGAACAGGCGCTGGACCTGAAGAATGGCGTGCTCAGACTCGTGCTCGACATGCCCGGCGTCGAGAAGGGCGACATCGAAATATCGGCCACTGACGGGAATGCCATGCTGAAGGCCGAGAGGGATGGGAGGAAGTACAGGGCCGAGATCCAACTCAAGGCACAGGTTGAGCCAGAATCCGGCAAAGCAGAGTACAGGAACGGTGTCCTTGAGATTTCGTTCTCATTGAAGGACAAGGCTAATAAGGGCTCAAGGAGGGTTAACGTTGTCTGAGAGTGGTTCGGGCGTGAGCCAGCAACAAGTGCAACTGAAGGTCCTAGAAGCGTACACCAGAGATGTGGGGCGCGGCGTGGCCAGGATAGATTATGACGCCATGGACGCTCTCGACGCTTCGACGGGCGACGTAATCGAGATAAAGGGAAAGCGAAGGACAGTCGCGAAGTGCCTTCCGCTCTACCCGTCGGACGAGGGCAGGGGCATAGTCAGGATTGATGGTCTGATCAGGAACAACGCGGGTGTCGCGATCGGCGACGTGGTGGCGGTCAAGAAGGTGAAGGCGCCCCCCGCCGAGAAGGTCGTGGTTGCACCGCTCGAGGCAGTGCCTCCGATCGACGAGAGGTACCTGGCCGACGCGCTCGAGAGCGTGCCCGTAACCAAGGGCGACAACATAATGATTCCCTACTTCGGAGGCCGACTGACATTCCAGGTGGTCGGCGTCAGCCCGGTCGCGGACGCTGCGTTAATCACCCAGAGGACCGTCTTCGTCATCTCCGAGAAGGGCGAGGCCCTGAGGGGAGTCCCACAGGTCACCTACGAGGACATCGGCGGGCTGAAGGACGAGATACAGAAGGTGAGGGAGATGATCGAGCTTCCCCTCCGCCACCCTGAAATCTTCGAGAAGCTCGGGGTTGAGGCTCCAAAGGGAGTGCTCCTGTATGGTCCCCCGGGCACAGGGAAGACGCTGCTCGCAAAGGCAGTAGCCACGGAGAGCAACGCGCACTTCATCCCGATCAGTGGCCCCGAGATCATGAGCAAGTTCTACGGAGAGTCCGAGGCGAGGCTGAGGGAGATATTCAAGGAGGCGAGGGAGAAGGCGCCGACAATAATCTTCATCGACGAGATCGACTCGATAGCGCCGAAAAGGGAGGAAGTCACAGGCGAAGTTGAGAGGAGGGTCGTAAGCCAACTCCTGTCACTGATGGACGGACTGGAAGCGAGGGGCAAGGTGATAGTCATCGCAGCGACCAACAGGCCGAACGCTATTGACCCTGCGCTGAGGAGGCCGGGAAGGTTCGACAGGGAGATTGAGATCAAGGTGCCGGACAAGAAGGGAAGGCTTGAGATTCTCCAAATCCACACGAGGCACATGCCCCTCGTCCAGAACATCGACGGCGAAAAGAACGTCAGTTCGGACAAGGTGGTGGACCTAGAGAGGTTAGCTGCCGTCTCCCACGGATTCGTTGGCGCAGACCTGGAGGGCCTCTGCAAGGAGGCAGCGATGAAGACGCTGAGGAGGAACCTCCCTGACATCAGGCTCAAGGAGGACAGGCTCAGCCCCGAGACGCTGGATAAGCTGATAGTCACGATGGTCGACTTCGAGGACGCGCTGAAGGACGTGATGCCTTCCGCTATGAGGGAGGTCTATTTGGAGACTCCTGACGTCCAGTGGAGCGAAATCGGCGGCCTCGAGACAGTGAAGAAGGAGCTTCAGGAGGCCGTCGAATGGCCGCTGAAGTACCCGAACCTTTACGACAAGATTGGGTACACCATGCCGAGGGGGATACTGCTCTTCGGCCCGTCGGGCACAGGGAAGACGCTGCTCGCAAAGGCAGTAGCCACGGAGAGCGAGGCGAACTTCATCAGCGTCCGCGGACCTGAGCTGCTCAGCAAGTGGGTAGGCGAGTCCGAGAGAGGAATCAGGGAGGTATTCCGGAGAGCCCGCCAAGCGTCGCCTTGCGTGATCTTCTTCGACGAGGTGGACGCCATTGCCCCGACGAGGGGAATGGGGGGAGACAGCATGGTGACGGAGAGGGTAGTCAGCCAACTACTCACGGAACTTGACGGAATCCAGAGCCTCCAAGGAGTCGTCGTGCTCGCAGCCACAAACAGGATAGACATGGTCGACCCTGCGCTGCTGAGGGCGGGGAGGTTCGACAAGCTGATCCAGATACCCCTCCCTGACAAAGAGGCAAGGAGGGAGATCCTGAAGATCCACATGAAGGGCGTGCCAGTGACCAAGGATGTGGACATAGACAGGATAGTAGACATGACAGAGGGCTTCAGCGGTGCCGACATGTCATCCCTCACCAACACTGCGGTTTCCATAGTCCTGCAGAAGTTCATCTCGAAGTATCCGAAACCAGACGACGCCACGAAGCACGTGGAAGAGGCGGTCGTGGAGATGGAGCACTTCATGGAGGCAATAAAGAAGGTCCGCTCCTCCAGAGAAGGCAAGCCGATGGAGAAGGTCGCAGTCCCGTACTACAGGTAGAGCTCACTCTGGGGCCGAGCCGCTGAGGAAGCTCATCCCAGGCACGGAACCGCCAAGGAACCTCATCCAGTACTGTGCTTCGACTATGAGCCTCTGCGCAAGGTCCTTCGGGTGGGCGACTATTCCCTCGAGCGATGCCCCGATTATGTCAGCTCCGAGGTTGGCTATGTCCTCCAGGGCCGCGCTCTTCGACCCTGTCGCGTTCCTAAGCCTAGTCGCGATCTCCTCCTCGTGCTCCTTAATCGCCGCGACGTCTTCGTCTTCGGCGAACGCGCTCGCGAGGAACGGGAAGTCTCCGCTCAGTATTATGTCCCTGACACCCATGCTCCTTGACTTCAGCGTCGCGTAGAGGTGGCTGGGGGGCACGACCTCGTCGACCTCCAGCACGTTGTATATCGTCCTCGCGACTGGCATCTTCCTTATGCCCTTCCTCTCCGCAATCACCTTCTTCAGGTCAACGACCGCAACGAAAGAGAAGACGTAATCGAAGTCCTTCCCGAGCGGCTTCGCAAGCTCGCGCCGCACCCACATCCTGAGCTCATCCTGCGTGGTGAGACCAGAGGGCACCCTGTTGGGCGGGAGCACCCATACGCCAGGCTGGACGTTCTTCAGACCTAACTCTATGAACTTACCCCTCAAAACGTCGGAGCTCTTGTTCCTGAATCGCTCGTACGACTTGTGCAGGAGAACAGCTTGCACCTCGCCCCCGTATGTCCTGACCAGCTCCTCCGCGCCTATGCCAGACTTCCTGACCTGCCAGTCCAGGCGCCTCAGCAGCCTCTTGTACATCTCCTCCCTGTCGTATCCACCCTGGGGCTGAGCCTCCGGCAACGACGTTTCTCCCTCGACATCTATCCTCTGTATCACTGCGTGGATCAGGTCGTCGTCACTGCTTGCCGTCTGGCCGACCGTCTCGCCCAGCTTCTTGAAAGGTGCCCTTACCCGTTCGAACAGGTCGGTTATTCTCTTGTTGGATTCCAACGCCTTCAGCTCCCCCGTGCGCCTCTGGTTCTAAATGTTTGTTGCGACTACCGCCTCTGCGTCAGCCTGAGGTTCACGGACTTACGGATGTTGTCGAAGGCCTCTACAATCTTCTCCTTCGCGAAGTACTGGTCGACCTCTGTGACAACTATCTTGTCCGCGTAAATCATCACTGGACCTATCCTTATCGGCGACGACAGTCCGAGCAGCTCGCCCAGCTCCTCCATCGTCTTTGGGAATGTCGTCTGCGACCTGAACCTGAATGTGAACATGTCCCCAACGACTGTCGGGTTCGGGTCGAGGGGTATCACGAGACCCTGAGACGTGAGGCCCTTCTTTATCGTGCCCTCGGCCTCGCGGATGCTTTTGAGGACCGACTCCCTCTCCTTCTTGAGTTCGGCCTCCCTGTTGGAGTGTCCCGGCTCTTCGTAGTTGAGCCCTATCAGAGCGTAGAAACTCTTGTCCTTCACTTCCCTCCTCGGCATCTCCCTCAGCTCCTGCTTCAGCATAGTCAGCTCGGAGTCTATGGAGCGGAGCCTCTTCTGCTCCTCCAAGAGCCTTCCTGCTGCGACCTCGAGTTCCGACAGGTCCATTTTGACTTAACCCATGTGGCCGGTTACTTCGATCGCAGCCTTCTTGAACTCCTCGTGTGTGAGTTCCTTCTTCTGATACTCATCCTTGTAGGAGTCCCAAGCGTCCTCCGCCTCCGCTACTATGGGCAGGAGCTTCTTGCCGACCGCCTTCAAGTTCAGGAGAATGCACGCTGCCGCGGGCTCCCCTGGCATGGTGGGAATCTTGATGAAGATAATGCGCTTTTCCTTCACGCCGTACCTGTCGTCCAGTAGCTTTTTGAAGAATTCCCGCTCCTCTGCCTCAAGGCTGCCGCTAGTCTTCACGAGAACGCACGCAGAGTCGGTTGGTCCCTTCTCCATCTCTCCTCCGTCGGCCTGAAGGTCGAAGAGAACGCCTTCATTCCCGTCCGACATCGCCTGCTCTATGGCTCTCAGGTCCGATCCGCCCTTCGGAACGAGCGGTATCAGCCACGGAACTACGAACTTCGGCTTGCTCGCCGCAAGCCAGGTCCTGTAGTTCGACATATCCCATTCAGTCTCCCTGATGAAAGAATTCATGAATTCGGCAATGGCATGTGCGGCCAGCAGGTTCTTGTCCCTGTAGTCGTGCCAACCCACCCTTAACCGCGTGGGTAGCTCGTCGACGATGGAGCTCCTCTGTTTGAACATATCCTTCAGCCTGTCTGCGTGGAACCTGAGCTCCTTGTTGTCCATCAGGATCGGGGCGTCGGAGTACCTGATTTGGTACGCCATGTTGAGCGTGATGCTGATCTGAGCCGGCCCGAAGATCACCGGGTCCCAGCCGAACTCCGGAAGGATGCCAAAGGTGGCAATCGTTGCCTGGCCTAGGCCGTTGTCCCCCTTCACGTAGGCCATGAACTCGGAGGAGAACGAACCTCCTGTTCCCCCTCCCATGCTGAACGGGACTATGAAGCCCCTGACGGGTTCGGGAGATATCGCCTGTATCCTCGACTTTATGTCCTGCTTGCCGACTATCTCGTTCCTGAATCTCAGACGCCCTTCCGCCCAGTTCCTCGCCGCGCCTCCCAGGCCGTACACAACGTGCTTGTCCTTCATGGCGAAGAGTTGAGGGTATGATTGCAGAATCAGATTGGCAGACCTGGGGTCCAAGTCAATCAGCAGAGCCCTCGGGACGAGCGGTGTCTCTCCCTTCCTCATGGACGCACCGAACCTCAGAATCGTGCTGCCGTATCTACGGAGCACTTCGAGCTGCTGCTTCTCGCCCTTCAGAGTCGGCGCCTTCGGGTCCGCGCCAACGTCGATTAGCACCCATCTGTAGGCCTCAGCGCCGATTCCGACTCCCGCGTGCCCCATGCAGGCCATTATGACAGGATTAGGGGCGAGAGGAGCCTGACTTGCGACTCTGTAGGCCATATCCGCACGTCCTTCGGCCATGAGCTTTTATACGTTTAGCTCTCGGCCCGACCGAGATTCCTTGAGCTACGACGAGTCGAAGGCCAAGGACCTGTTCTTCATCATCGACGGGTCGCGCAGCATGAACGACAAGGTCAAGGCCTCGGGCATGAGAAGGATGGACATCGTCAGGGTGGGCCTGCTGGGGTTCGTGAACGAAAGGTGGGCCGTCTCCTACGTACCGTGGCCGCTCAGGATCGGCATCACGTTCTATAGGCTGCTGGGCACGCCGGGCAGCACGCAACTCGACGTTGTCGTGCCGCTCAACCCTGCGCCGGCGAGTCTTGAGTTGTACAGGCTGAACGAGATGCCGTGCAAGGGCGGGAGCCCGTTGGTCGACGCGATCAGGTTCAGCTTGGGCGAGATAGCCGATTCGCTGAGGGGGGAGAAGAGGGTCAAGCTGATCAGCGACGGCGGCAACGATGGGGAACCTGTGAAGAACTGCGCGGAGGAGCTAAAGGCTGCAAAGGTGGCCTTCGACGCGATTGAGCTCTCTAACTCCGCCTCCCAGGAGCTGAGGGGCATCGCGACTCTCACAGGAGGCAGGTATTACAGGCCGAACGGCCTCGCGGAGTTCAACGCTGCGATAAGGGAATAAGGGGCAACCTAATTAGCCGAGGCATCTGGAGATTCGTCCTGACTTGAGAGCGGAGCCGAGCATCATTGGCAGGGGCACGTGGCTCGACAAGGTCGCCTCCGAGGTGTTGGCTAGGGAGGAGAGACTTGGCAGGAAACTCGGATTATTGAGGGTCGAGAGCGGCCTGGGCGCTTCGGGCATCCCCCATATCGGCAGCGTTGGGGACGCCATCAGGAGCTACGGGGTGAAACTGGGGCTCGAGACGGCGGGCTACAAATCGGAGCTCATCGCATACTCCGACGACTTTGACGGCCTGAGGAAGGTGCCTGCCGGGTTCCCGGCGTGGCTCAAGGACTACATTGCACAGCCCGTCTCACGCATACCCGACCCCTTTGGCTGTCACGGTTCCTACGCCGAGCACGTGGGCTCCCTCCTGAGGGAGGCGATGGACAAACTGGGGATAGAGTACAGGTTCCAGAGCGGTGCCGAGGCCTACGAGAAGGGGCTGCTGAACGAGCGGATCAAGGTCATCCTCTCGAGGGCAGACGAAATAGGCAGGAAGATCAAAGAGATGGTGGGGCAGTCGAAGTACGAGAAGAGCCTGCCGTACACGCCGGTCTGCAAACAGTGCAACAGGATATACACGACGCAGGCGCATTCGTACGACGCCAAGCGCGCGACCGTCGGCTACAGGTGTGAGGGGACCAAGCTGGGTTCCAGCTTCCTGAAGGGTTGTGGCTTCGAGGGAGAGGCGAGTGTCCTTGAGGGCAACGGCAAGCTGATGTGGAAAGTGGAGTTTGCCGCCAGGTGGGCGGCGCTGGACATCAGGTTCGAGGCATACGGGAAGGAGATCGGCGATTCTGTCAAGATCAACGACTGGGTGGCGGAATACATCCTCGCGTTCCCTCCGCCCCACCACGCGAGGTACGAGCTCTTCCAGGACAAGAGCGGTAAGAAGATGTCCAAGTCGGTCGGCAACCTGGTAACCCCGCAGGAGTGGCTGAACTACGCGTCCCCGGAGAGCCTTAGACTGTTAATGTACAAGAGGATAATCGGAGCCAGGAGCGTCTCGCTCGATGACCTCCCCGTATACGTGGAGGACTTCGACGACCTGGAGGAGAACTACTTCTCGAAGACAAGGGACCCCAACCAGATGAAGGACGCCCGGCTCAAGGGACTGTACGAGTACACCATGCTGCTGAGGCCGCCGAATGCGAAGCCTGTCCACGTCCCGTACAAGCTAATGGCGCAGCTGGCCTCGGTCGCCCCAGAAGGATCAGTCCACGACTTTGTCCTGAAGCGGTTGGTCGCATACGGGATGGTCAAGGAGTCGTCGCCCGAGTTGATGCAAAAGATCTCGTGGGCGTCGGCCTGGGGCATGAGGGAGGGAAAGAGGACACCCGAGCACGTCGAGGTCTCCCCTACCGTTTCAAGGGCAATCAAGCAGTTCGCAGAGAGGATAGTCGCAGCCAAGAACGCCGACGAGGTCCAGAACGCGGCCTTCGAGGCAGTCAAGGGGCACGGTCTCAAGCCGGGCGACTTCTTCCCGGCGGTCTACTCAATCCTAGTTGGCTCTGACAGAGGGCCCAGGCTCGGTCCGTACGTAATGGACGCGGGTCCAAAGAGCGTGGGAAAGGCTCTCCTCGACGCAGTGAAGAGATGAAACTGACACTTCGGACAACGTTTCGTTCGCTCTCAGGTGTGGGAAAGGAGGTAGTGACCTGCAGGGCCTGCCCTCGCCTCGTCCGTTTCAGGGAGGGAGTGGCGCCAAGGGCCGCCTTTAGGGGAGAGCGCTACTGGCGGAGGCCGGTCCCGGGCTTCGGCGACCCTGAGGCTGAACTTGTCGTGGTCGGACTGGCCCCTGCCGCCCACGGAGGGAACAGGACTGGCCGCGTCTTCACTGGCGACGGCTCCGGCAGGTTCCTAGTCAAGGCGCTCTGCGCTGCAGGTTTCGCGAACCAGTCAGTCTCGGAGTCGAGAGACGATGGCCTTGTCTACACCAAGTGCTACGTGACAGCGGCAGTCAAGTGCGCCCCGCCGGGCGACAGACCGACCGGGGCAGAGTTCGCAAACTGCAGCGGCTACCTCGACGCGGAGCTCGCACTTCTGAAGAGGGCCAAAGTGGTCCTCGCGCTCGGGAGCATGGCCTTCAGGGCAGTCGTTGACAGCGAGAGGAAGAAGGGCAGGGACGTCTCAGGAATGCGTTTCATACACGGCGCCTCCTATCCGCTTGCAGGAGGCAGGCGGCTTTACGCTGGCTACCATCCGAGCCCGAGGAACACGAACACTGGCAAGCTGACCGGGGCGATGCTTGTCAGTCTCTTGCAACGGATAAAGGCCGGAATCACGTCAGAGTGATGTCATGATACAGACCGCCAAGTCGGTCTACGACAAGCCCGGGCCAGATGACGGCGAAAGAATCCTTGTGATGAGGACTTGGCCCAGAGGGATATCCAAGGGCAAGGTCGACAAGTGGCTGAAGGAGCTTGGCACGGACATGGACCTGATTCACGAATGGAAGCAAGGGAAGGTGACTTGGGAAGAGTTCTCCTCGCGGTACGTGAAGAGCCTCAAGGGAAAGGAGGAGGTGCTCATGGAGCTGGCCTCAGAGTCAAAGAAAGGGACGGTAACACTCCTTTGCACTGACAAGGACGAGACGCGCTGCCACAGGTCACTCCTGAGAAAGGAGATTGAGCGCTACCTCTGATGTTGTGCCCTATTCTCCCCAAAACATAACTAGCCTCGCCTTCAGCTTCTCTTTGGGCCCGTAGCCTAGCACGGATCAGGGCACCAGCCTGCGGAGCTGGGGGTCGAGGGTTCAAATCCCTCCGGGCCCGCTGGCTTCATGAGTTCATCCGAACTTACCCACGCCGACTGACTCGACATGTCCTCCTACTAAGACTCGAAGTTTCCCTCCCTCTTCGCTAGCCTTCAGGTAGATCCTGGAGGGCCTTCCGATTTCGTGCCCCTGGTCGACCTTGGCGTTTACTTCCTCGCTTCGGAAGTACTTGTAGTGTGAGAGATAAGCCGCCAGACAGCCGTTGCCGCTGCCCGTTGCCGCGTCTTCAGGTATTCCGAACGCTTCGACGAAAACTCGCACGCTCAGATCGTCGCCGGTTTCGCGGGCTTCGGGAGAGAAGACCAGTATTCCTTCCTCCCCCACCCTCTGGAGAAGCTCGCGGTATGACTTCCCGTCAACCCTGCAGCGCCTGACAGCGCCGAGGTTGCGCAATGGGACGATGATGAAAGGCACGCCCGTCGAAACTTCCGCGATGGGAAACCTCGGGTCGATGTCATCGGACCCTATTCCAAGGACCTTGGAGAGTTCGCTAGCAGCGAGCTGCTCCTTTCCAAAGGTCGGCTCTACCTGCCTCATCCAGAGTTTATCCAATTCTCCGCCCCGACCGTAGACGAGAGTGACGGGAATCCTCCCGATCTTGAGATCCAATGTTATTTCTGGCACCCGTCTCCTAATGACGAACTTCTGTATCACATAGGCCGTTCCCAGTGTTGGATGGCCGGCGAACGGCAGCTCCCGCAAGGGAGTGAATATCCTCACCTTGAAGAGACGAGCGGCCTTGGTCTTCGAGTTCTCGCTTGAGGTGATAAACGTCGTTTCCGAGAAGTTGAATTCGCGCGCGATCTTCTGCATCTCTTTGGTGGAGAGTCGTTTCGCGTCGCGTACCACCGCAAGCTCGTTGCCGCCATAAGGGGATTCTGCGAAGACGTCCACCAAGTGAAAAATCAGTCCCCTCGCCGTCAACGTGATTGCGTCGCGCTTGCGGGTAATATAGATGACGGGAGAAGCGCAGCGGCATCTTCAGGAAGGCGAAGCCAATGGTGCGAAGATGTATTTCACCTCCCGCTTATCTAGTCGAATGCAAGACAACCTTAGCATTGGATGATCGAGTGACGATAAGAAAAGGCACCAGAGACGACTCGGAAGGATTTCAGCAGCTGCTCGTCGCCCTCGCACGATTCGAGAAGCTCGAGCCTCCGACCCCAGCCGCGCGAAGAAGAATTCTGAGAGACATCTTCCAGAGGAAGCGGGTCAGCCTCCTCTTGGCTATCCGTGATGACAGGCCAGTGGGATACGCTCTCTACTTTTACACCTATTCTTCCTTCTTGGCAAGGCCGACGCTCTACCTCGAAGACATTTTCGTCCTAGACGAGTTCAGGGGTTCGGGCATCGGCAGGTCCCTCCTCCTGAGGTGCGTAAAGGAGGCGACCAGACGCGGGTGTGGCAGGATGGAGTGGTCCGTCCTGAACTGGAACAGGAGGGCGATGAAGTTCTACGAGGCGTTGGGAGCGAAGAGGCTGGCAGAATGGTCTGTCTACAGGCTGGATTCCAGGGGTCTCGGCCGGCTCTCACGGTCGGCGGCAAGCAATTGAGAACCGATTCCACAAGTGGGCCCTCACGGTCCTATCTAGATATCTCTATAGATGTTAGAGAATATATTGATATATCGAACGCGCGTCCTCGTTCCGATGGACTCATCCCCGCCCAGCGCGAGTTCTAACGTTTCGACCAAGGTAAGCATCATCGCGATAACGGCAGTTCTCTACGCGATAGGCAAGGGGATCACGGCTTTCATTCCAACTCCCTGGGGTGTGGGCCAGCTCCTAATCGGGATCTTCCTTCCTGCTTTCTTCGCTGTCGTATCCGAGACGGTCCCGGTCGCTGTGGGCGCGGGTCTTGGCACATTCATGGGGGACGCGCTCTTCCTCACACCACTGGGAAACACAAACCCCGCCCTCAGCCTCATCGCCGGGGTTCCGGCAAACTTCGTCGGGATTCTCTTGTTTGGATGGTTCGTCAAGAGATATAGAAGCTGGCCCGCCTTTATTGCAGGGGCAATCTCGTTTGTCACGCTTGGAAACCTCATCGCTGCCATCGCAGTCGTCTCCTTCGGGGCGGCAGTCTTCACGCCTGTGAACTACCTGATTACTCACTTCGATCTGGCGGGCTTGGTGCTGGGCCTGACTGTCTTCTGGAACATGACTTCTATACCAGCGATCGTAATAGGGGTACCACTGTTGATCCGCTCTGTCCGCCCACTATTCGGCAGGTCCCGCATCCTCCAATACGAGCCCGACTGGTCGACAGGTGTGGGAAAGAATGGCACGGCCGTTGCCACAACTTTCGCCGTGCTCTTCCTGCTTCTCGGCGTCGTATTCTTTGTGCTCGCCCCCAGCTCGTTGACCCTCTGGCCCGGCCTTACCACCTACTTCGCAGTCGCGGCGGCCCTCGTCCTAATCTTTGCGCCCATCACGAGCGTCGTCGCGGGGTCGAAACTGAGTGCGAAGAGAGCTGAAGGCTAGGACCGCCGAAGCGTTCGCTCCTGCAACAATAACGAACTTCTTCGCAGTCCACTACGACCAGAAGAGCAGGGACCTTTCACACGCAGGGGCCACCGGCGGGGGTTACATCCTCTCCAAGGGCGCTGTCACCTCTGCTACCCTCGTGGGTGCGGGTAAAGGCCGTGCGTTGGACATAATCGTAGACGGCAATGCGAAGTATGACGCACGGACTACAAGGGAAGCAGTGCAGCTACTGCTGGAGAAGAGCGGCAAAAGACCGGGTAAGATGAGGCTCGAACAACGCACGCAGGTCCCAATAGGTCATGGCTTTGGCGCGAGCGCAGCCTCCGCCATCTCAGCGGTATTCGCAACATCCACCTTGCTTGGCTTGGACCTGTCAAAGGAGCAGATCGCATACTTTGCGCACGCGGCGGAGATAATCCAACAGACAGGCCTGGGCACGGTCTCCGCAGCCTACGACGGGGTGGGTGCGGGCGTCATCTACGAGCCTGGCGCCCCAGGAGTGGCGAAGTTCAGGAACGTCAAGGTTCCTGCCGGCGCCATTGTGGTCACGGCATCTCTTGCGCCCTTCCGCAACGACCAAGTGCTCTCGTCGGAGAGCGCTGTTGCAAAGGTCAACACGCTCGGCACGGAGGCTCTGTCCAGGGTCATGGAAGACCCAACGTTGGAATGTCTTGCCGAGTCTGGAGAGTGGTTCTCCGACAAACTGGACCTGATGCGCGCGGACGTGAGAGCGTTATTGAAGACGGCGAAGTCAGCCGGGGCAGCCTACGCGAGCCAGAACATGATTGGACACGCGATGCACGCCATTGCTTTCCAAGAGGATGCAGAAAAGGTCGCCGCAGCGCTGGCATCGTCCGCGCTCAAGCCGAGGGTCGATGTGTTAGAGATCGGCAGCACGAAGGCGGGACCACTGCAGGAGAGGCACTACCCCACTGTGACAAGTTCTTTGGTGTAGTGGGTCAGCGGAAATGGCTTCTTGTCCACCTTGACTGTGTCCTCGATCCTGATGCCGTACCTACCGGGGAAGTAGACTCCTGGTTCGACTGTCACTACGTCGTTCCTAACCAGCCTCACCTTGCTGCCCTTTGAGATCGAGGGCAACTCGTGTATGTCTATTCCGACGCCATGTCCGATTCCGTGGGTGAGATGCTTCTCGACTCCATGAACCCTCAAAGCCTTCACTGCTGCCTCGTTCACTTCGCCGCATGTCGCTCCCTCCTTCACGGTCTCCAAGGCTCTCTCCTGCGCATCGAGAACGGCCCTGTAGTGCCCTTTCATCTCTGAGCTGACGGTCCCGACTGCGAAGGTCCTTGTTTCATCCGAATTGTATCCCTCAGACCTAAAGAATATATCCGCAACGACGAAATCGCCATTCCTTATCCTTCTTTCGCTTAGCTCTCCGTGGGGAAGCGCTCCATTCTCCCCCGAAGCTACGATTATGGGACTTAACGCCGAATCGGAGCCAGATTGGGTTAATTCGCTCATTGTAGCGATTTTCAGCGCCTCTGCCGCTATTTCCCACTCAGTCCTGCCCGGTCTTATTTCGCGTTCAAGCGCCTCGAAGACCTTATCCTGCCCGCGGGAGGCATTGTTGATCCTCGCAACTTCTACCTCGTCCTTGACGCGCCTCGCCTCCAGGAAAAGGCCTGGCGACCACCCGTACCTTCTCCCCTTCCGGAACTGGCTGTCGTCGTCAACCAAGACCTTGCCACTCTCCAGCTCTCTCCCCACTCTGAGGGGCAGGTCAGCCCATCGCTTCACTACGACCACCTCAACCTCCTTTCCGACCTCTTTCGCCCTTTGGGCATCTAGAGCGCTTGTTACGAGGAGCGTCCTGTCCTCATGCACCACAGCTGCCCCCCCTCCCCAGAAGTCGGTCAGATAGAAGATGTTGCTTGGCTTTGTGGCGACAAGCTGCTTCCCCTTGGCAAGGGAAAGCAGTTTCTTGCGCCGATTACCGAATACGCTCATCTTTCAACCCTAAGAACCAAGTGCTTATATCCCTTGGCTGAGCTCTCCCCAAGCAGGGAACATCTGACCATTGACGTATATTCGAAAGCTAGAGATGAGAGGATTCAAGTCCTCCGGTCCCCGCGCAATGGTCGTAAACTTCGAAAAAGGGTTCACAGTCATCACCGGCCCCAACGGCAGCGGCAAGTCGAACATCGCAGACGCAATAATGTTCGCCATAGGCGAGAACTCGCCCAAGCAACTGAGGGCAGCGAACGGAAAGCTCACGGGCCTGATCTTCGACCCTGGCGAAAACTCCGCGCCCGGGATGGAGAAGCCAAACGCCTGCAGGGTGACGCTGCAACTCGACAACTCTGACAGGGCAGTCCCCTTCGACTCCGACCTCGTGACAATCACCAGGGAGCTCAGGGATGACGGCGAGAACGTCTACTACCTGAATGGGAAGAAGACGACCAGGGGTGCACTAACCGAGATCCTGGACCTCGCCGGCCTCGCAGCCGGCGGTCTCAACATTGTCCCCCAAGGCGCGGCGACGAAGGTGGCAGACCTCACTCCCGAAGATAAGAGGAGGCTGATCGAGGATGTCGTGGGCATCGCAAAGTTCGACGAGAGAAAGGCCGAGGCCCAAAAGCAACTGAGTCAGGCTGACCAAAGGCTGGAGGTCGCTATGGCTCGCATCGGCGAGATGAAGAGCACACTGGAGTCGTTCGAGTCGCAGAGGAACGACATGATTAGGTTCAACCAGCTCGAGTCGCAGATTAACTGGCTCAGGGCCGTGCAAACATCGAGGAAGATGAACGACTTCAGGGAGAGGTTCTCGTCACTCAAAGCTCAGGAGCAGGAGATGAACGCAAAGCTGGCCGACCTCAGCGGAAGGTTCACATCGTTCGAGACAAGGATAGCCCAGGTCGAGGCGGAGAAGAACAAGTTCATCGCCGACGTCGTCCAGGGCGGGGGTTCGAGCCAGCTGGAGTTGCAGTTCCAGCTGACAGACGTGAGGAACGAGCTGGCCGGGCTCGAATCGGGAATGAAGGAGGCCGAGGAGAATGTAAGGATGTTGGAGCAGGAACAGATTCCGCAGCTCAAGGAAACCGTCTCTGCAAAACAGAAGGACGTGAGCGCGAGCAGAGCGTCGGCGAGGCAACTCGAAGCCGAGCTCGAGAGGCTCGACGCGAAGCACTTGGAACTGAAGTGCAGGCTCGATGATCTCTTCTCTGCTGCTGAGACGCTCCGCGGAACAATTGAGAGGAAGGGAAAGGTCACCGCCCGTGCGCAGACCAGGATATCAGAACTGAAGGACAGGATGAGCGCCGTCGACGGTTCAATCAACGCTTTCAGCGCGAGCATCGGACCGGAGGAGAAGAGGCTGGCCGAACTGAAGGAGAGGGTCGACAGCACATCCGGCGTTCTGCAACAGTTCGAGCGGAGCTTGAAGGAACTCTCCGAACACTTCGAGAGCTCAAACAAAGAACTCGACGCGATCGAGACCGACATCTCTGGGGTTAGCCAGACGCGTGCGAGGCTCCTCGCTTCAATAGAAGAGGCATCAAGGATTCTGGAGAAGGCCATGGCGGAGGTATCGAAGGAGGAAGCCTTCCGTCAGGTGTCGGAAAGCCTTGCCGGCGAGAGGCTCGGCCAGACAAAGCTTCAGGACTTTTGCGCCAGCGGTGGAGTCCCGGGCTACGTAGGGAGGCTCAGTCAGCTGGTCAGTTACCCTCCAGTCTACTCCAAGGCGGTGAACGCGGTGATGGGCAAGTGGATGGGCGCCTTCATAGTCGAGGACCTGCGGTCGATGACACAGCTCATCAAGGCGGCGAAGACGCTGGAGGCAAAGATCTTCTCGGTGATTCCGCTCAGCGAGGTCGAGTCATGCAGGTCTGTGGAAGTGGAGAAGTCTGCGGGCGTCGTCGGTCCACTCTCAGACGCGATGAAGTGCGAGGAGCGCTACTCCGGACTTGTCAACTTCCTGGCTGGAGACTCGGTGCTCGTTGAATCCGAAGCTGTCGGCTATATGATGGCCTCGGAAGGGGTCAAGGCCGTCACACTCGACGGCGAAACCTTCGAGTCGGGGGGGAGGGCGTTCACCTTCGGCTACCAGGAGGTCCTCATGAACCTGATGGAGGGTCTGGTCAACATGGAGGGGATGAGTGAGATAGAGGACGCTGTCGGGAAGCTAAAGGGAGCGATTGCAAGGCGGAAGTCCGAACTCCAGAGCATGGAGTCAGACTCGATTACCCTCACGAAGGAGAGGGTGAAGAGGACTGTCTCGGTCGCCAGCCTGAGGGCCGAGGCTGCCACTTACAACAGGATGGCTAGCCGCTACAGGGGCAACTTCAGGAACCTGAACACCGAGTATCAGAAACAGGCAAAGGCGGTCGAGAGGATCAAGGCGAAGCTGGGGACGCTCGCAGAACAGAGAGCGGGGATTATGAGCGCAATCGCTTCCCTTCAGCAGCAGGTGGCAGATGTCCAGTCGCTCGGCCTCGACTCGATGGTCGCCGAGCTGGAGGCATCCAAGCAGTCGCTCACCTCCGACATCGACCTCCTACGGAACAGGATCTCCGACGTGAACTTCAACCACTCCAGGGAGAAGCACAACTTAGAGAACGTCCTCATGAGGGCACTCGCAGAGAACGAGCTCGACCTGAACAACTCGCTCGAGGACTTCCGCGCGAATAGCGAGTTCGTGATGGAGACCCCGAAGAGGATAAAGGAGCTTGCAGAACAGAAGCGGACACTGGACGACAAGATCCAGAAGGTGCTGGAGTCCTCCAAGAGGAGCCAGCCAGTCCTTGAGGAGTTCGACGGCAAAATCAGGAGGTTGAAGGAGGAGCGCGACTCGATTTCGAAGTCGGTTGCCTCCACCCAGAAGGAGCTCTTCGGGCTAGCGAGCCAGGCCGAGTCCACCCAGGAGAGGATCTCCGAACTACTGGGCAGCCTCGGGATGATGGGATACGCTTCAGAACCTGAGGTCTTCGAGAACAGCGAATCGCTCCTATCGGTCCTAGAGGTGGAGTACAAGGAAGTCGTCAGCTCGGTGAACAGGGGCGCCGACAGGCAGTACTCCGACATGTACGTGAGCTACAAGAACCTCTCGGTCCGCCACAACGACCTAGAGAAGGAAAGGAACTCGATTATTTCATTCATCGAAAGCGTCGAGGCGGAGAAGAAGAAAGTCTTCGCTGGTGCATTCGAGAAGGTGGCAGCCGAGTTCAAGAACATCTTCAGCAGACTGACAGCAGGTGAGGCCTGGCTCGAGCTCGAGCGGCCCGAGGAGATCTTCACAGGTGGGCTGATGCTGAAGGCCAGGTTCGGAACCAACCCCCCGAGGGAATCGCTGTCGCTGAGCGGAGGCGAGAAGGCGATCTCGGGTGTGTCCCTCATACTCGCCATGCAGAAGGTCCAGCCGCACCCCTTCTACATGTTCGACGAGATTGACGCTGCGCTGGATGCCGTCAACTCGGGCAACCTTGCAGAGTTCCTGAAGGACAGGGCATCAGAAGCCCAGATCGTGGGCATCACTCTGAGGGACGTCTTCGTCGCCCAGAGCAACATGACATACGGTGTCTATTCTGCGGGAGGGGTTTCGAGAGTGGTCCATTACAAGCCAGCGGAGGTGCCGGTAAGCAGTGGGTGACAAGGCGCTCCTGTCCAGGCCGCCGCTCAACATGCTGGTCGACCCGTCGCTGGCAAAGCGCAAGAGTCCTTGGGAGATCAACCTATCAGAGCTCCTCGGCCTGTTCCTCCAGGCGATTTCCTTCTCTGATACAGTCGACATGAGGGCAGCGGGCACCGCCGCCCTGTCGTCGGCAACGATATACCGCCTCAAGGTGGAGAGCCTCTTCCTCTTCGAGCGCCTCCGGGCGCAGAGGAGAATGATTGACGCTACCGAGCCCCCACAATTCATCGTGATGCCGTTCAGGTACGAGGTTTACTCGACGAACATCGAGGAGCTGTTCGACGAGCTCGCGCGCCTTCTGGAGCAGATCGTAATCGACCAGGAGAGCGGCGCCGCGAACCCGCTTCCGATGGGGGACCTGCCTCCACCCAACTTCGACAACTACGTCATCTCGCTTCAGGCCCTTCTCCTGGAATTCCGCAAGATCCTGGCCGACAGGCTCAGAGCCACCGGCAGGACAATGCTCTCCGAGCTCATAAAGGGACTCAAGCCCATCGACGCCGCTCGCGTCTTCATCCTCCTCCTCTTCGCGGCGAACAGAGGCGAGGTCGTAATCGACCAGGGGGAGGCCGACGAGGACGCCATGGTGGTCTCGGTGGGCCAGCTTGAGTGAAACCCAGGAAGAGCAGCCGTCGAAGGAGATGACGGCAAAGGTGGAGGCCGCGCTCTACGCTTCCGGAAGACCCCTCGACGCAGAGGAACTGGCCAGGGTTGCTGGCACGACGTCGCAGAGAAAGGCTGTGATGGTCGCGAGAGAGATAGCAAAGACTGTCAACGGAAGCCTGAAGGCGGTCGAGGTGGTCGAATACTCTGGCCCGAGGTTCGCGATGCAGCTGAAGGCTGAGTACACCCAGGTCGCCAGGAAGTTCGCGACCAGGCCATTGCTCACTCTCGGGGCTACTAGGACTCTGTCCTTCATAGCCTACTTCCAACCGATCCACACGAGCGAGCTTGTGTTGAAGCGGTCCTCGAACGTCTACCAGCATCTCAGGGAGCTGGCAGACGTGGGTTTCGTAGTCGGAGAACGGGTCGGCAGGAGCAAGGTGTACAAGACAACGCCCAGGTTTGCAGATTACTTCGGGCTGAGCACGGACCTGGCAGCGATGAAGAAGCAGCTCGAAGCCAAGAACCTGGCCCTAAGGTAGGATCAGCCCAGATTTCTTCAGCAGGTTCTGTCCAGTCTTCGTTTGGTCAAGAAGAAGACCTGACTTCCACCAATCTGCTCTGAGGATTGGAGCCATCGTCGTCTCGTTCCCCTTCACTGCTTCCCTTTGGTGACCGAGCCTGCGGAACCGCGCAGGCCATCATGATGTTTCTTGAGGCGTTCACGTCCCTATCCCAGACCCGACCGCAAGGGCAGAGCATCCTTCTGTCCTCAAGCGACTCCATGCGGGAGTGACATTTTGCACAGTTTCGGGACGTGCCTCTCGGATTGACGTAGGAGACGGGCACGCCGAGCCATGCCGCCTTGTATTCCACTTGCCTCTGGACTTCGTGGAAAGTCCATGAATTCATCCTTCCTCTGTATGATGTTCCCTGACCGTTCCCTTTCCGATACAGCTTCCTGATTCCTTTCAGCTTCTCCATCCTGATTCCAAGACGGTTATTCCGGGCGTGTTCGACTATGGCCTTCGAGACCCTGTGGAGGGCTTGGATGGTTCTGTCCTTCTCGCGCTTGCCGTATTTGGAGTAGAGTCTCTGGCCGACCCTTCTGTCCTGTCTGGTTCTGTGGCCTATCTTCGCCTTGATAGCTCGGTAGGTCTCTCTGACCTCCGCTACCTGAGATGTATCATAGACCTTTGTGTTGCCGAGAGTGTCAGACGCGGTGACGTTTCTCTCGTTCACGTCGATTCCGACGTTTCCCAGAGGCTCGATGGCGACAACCTCTTTCGAGACGGCCAAACTGATTGTGCGGTCAGTGATTGTCACAGAACCCCTCTTGAGAGTCGGTTCTTCGATGAAGGAGAGGTGATAGTCGGAACCTTGGAGCGTGAGATGGACGAATTCTCTTGGCCTGATTGGGATTCTCAGCAGAAGATGGTTCAGAGTGTAGGTCTGGTTGTCCAGCTTGATGAACGCTTGCTCGATGTACGGGTCGGATTTTCGATTCTTGTTGCGATAGACCGAGTAGGCCACCTCGCAGGCAGAGAGGATGTAGTGGGTGTGGAGGCCGTATTCCTTCAGGCGGGGATAAGCCGACTCGATGAGCCCAAACCTATTCTTCGGGTTCTCTTTGAGGGCGATTCCAATGGCGTCGTTGCACATCAGGCGGAAGTCCTCGAAAAGAGAGGAGAGGTCGGCAGAGGGCCGATAGCAGAACTTGACAGAGATGGTTGACCGCATAGTCAGAATCCGCCCGGATCCATTTAAGCGCCACCAAACGAAGACTGGACAGAACCCTTCAGCAAAACGCTTAACACCACCCCAAGCGGGGCGATTCTCCTAAAGGCGCAATAGAGATGACACGGGCCTTGGAGAACCTGGCAAAGAGGAAGTCGACGGGCGGAAGATACATTCCCAGCAGGGACAGACGCGCGTTCGAGAGGGACGGCTATGCCATAGAGCCGCTCGTCGGGGCGACGACCAAACGCCTTTCGAGGACGAGGGGAGGGAGGGTCTCCGTGGGCTTGGTCACGGCAGACACGGCGAACGTCGCCGACTCGACTGGAAAGGTAACGAAGTCAAAGATCCTCAGAGTCAAGCAGAGCCCTGCCAACCGAGACTACGGGAGGCGAGGCGTGATTACGAAGGGTGCAGTGATAGAGACAGAGGCCGGCGAGGCGAAGATCACTTCAAGGCCCACAGACGACGGCGTAGTAAACGCGGTCCTGACAAAGAAGAAATGAAGGACTACGGGAGTTACGTCATCTGGCTCGACTACTTCAACTCGGAACTGAAGAGGGCGGGCGGCAGAAGGGTGCCGCTCAGCATGGCCACCAGGGCACCGACTCTGGAGGAGCTCGAAGATGCCTGCAGGAGGCTCAACCTCCAGCCCACGTCGCAGAAGGCTTCATTCCCGGCCTCGGCCTCAAGAGCGTCGGGCTATGTCTCAATCAAGAAGGCGAAGCCCAAACATGGTCTCGTTCTGAAGATAGCGAAGGAGCTCTCTGTCGTCAGGGGTCAGGCCCTGAAAAAACAGGGGCATCAGCGATCGGGTCAGAAAAAGTAGACAACCCTTGGGAACGTTTAAAGGTGGGAAGATAGCCATGATGAATTCCTTGCTTCAAGTTGGCGTTATTCTTCACCAAGCCAAGAGTGGGCGGCTGATTGTCCTCCTCTCGAGGGAAGTCAAGCCGGGCACTTCAATTCTGGACAACAAGGGTAAGAAGCTGGGCAGAATCGTAGAGCTAATCGGGCCTGTGAGGTCACCTTACGCTTCGGTCAGCGTTGCAACGAGCCGTCTCGGCAAGGACGGAGACCCAGCCTTCGTGGAGTGATGAACGAGTTGAGCCTCTGGAGCAAACGAGAAGACGGTTTCAGGACCTACTGCCCTGTCTGCGGGAACACGCTCATCGGCGACACGGAGAAGGGCGAGCGGGTCTGCCCGACGTGCGGGTACGTCACATCGGCCCCGGCCGACGAGGGCCCAGAATGGAAGGCGATTGACCTTGAGGAGAAGAGCAAGCGGGTTAGAGTCGGCTCACCCACGACACTCGCGCTTCACGACATGGGCCTTTCCACGGAGATCAGCAGGTCGATGCGCGATTCTCACGGGAAGTACCTGGACCCTGCGATGCGTGCCACGGTGGAGAAGATGCGGAAGTGGCAGAGCCGCACGCGAACCATAAACAGCGAGGAGAGGGGGCTCTCCAACGTGCTCTCGAAGATAAGCGAGCTCTGCGACGCTCTCAACCTCCCGGACAACGTGGCCGAGACTGCCGCTCAGATCTACCGCACCTCAGTCAGGATGAAGGTGGCGAAGAGCAAGTCCATCCTAGGGATGACGGCGGCGACCGTCTACCTAGCTTGCAGGAAGTGCGGGGTGTCCAGGACCCTCAAGGAGGTCGCTCGTGCTGCAAACATGGAGAAGGGGAGCGTTGCGCGGTACTTCAGGCTCGTCCTGAAGGAGGTCGAGAAGGAGTATGTGCCTCCGCCCTCGGTCGAGAAGTACATCTCCAAGCTCATCAACATGGCCAAGATCGACCCGAGGGTCGAGCACCTCGCGCTGAACCTCTCCAGGAAGACGAATGACTCGAAGATCTCTAGCGGGAAGGCTCCCGCTGGTCTGGCTGCGGCATACGTCTACCTCTCCTCGGTCATGATAGGAGAGCACCTACCACAGCGCGAGGTCGCCGAGTTCGCAGAGGTCACCGAGGTCACGGTCCGCAACAGATGTCGGGAGATTCTGGACAACTACGTCATCAGGCAGGAGTTCGGTTCATAATGCCGAAGGCAGTGAAGAAGGCCAAGCCCCGCGCGAAGCCTGTCCGGAAGCCAGCCCCGAAGCCTGTCAAGAAGCAGGTCCCCAAGAAGGAGAAGGTCAAGCAGAAGGCCCCGCCTCAGCCGGTGGAGAGGACCGAGGAGGAGCTCGTGGACCTGACGTCGAGGGTCTACAAACTCGTTGTGGAGAGGGGCAAGGACGGCGTGCTTCAGAGCGAGATCTGGAAAGAGCTCGGCCTCACTAGCAGGGACGGCTCCAGGCTCGCAATTAGGCTCGAACGGAGGGGCCTGATAGGGAGGGTAAAGGTCCTCGAGGAGGGAAGATGGACGTACAAGCTGACCCCGCTCCGCTTCCCCACGGACATGGCCTCAATAGAGAAGGCGCCGTGCATAGTTTGCCAGTACGAGCCGAAGTGCTCCATAGACGGGGAGGTCAGTCCATACATCTGCCCCTGGATCGGCCCATGGGTGATTGGGGAGTCGAAGGAGCCCAAGGCCCCGGTCGAAGCCGAGTCTGTCCAACTGAGATAGGTAATCACCGATGACAAGCAAGGAGCAAGTGAAGGTTCTCGTGGCCAGTGCAAGGAGAGCAATGAAAATGGCGTACTCCCCCTATTCCGGAGTCAGGATAGGCGCCGCCGTACTCACCTCAAGCGGCAAGATCTTCACGGGCTGCAACATCGAGAACGCGTCCTACGGACTTTCGTGCTGCGCCGAGAGAACTGCGATCTTCAAGGCTGTCTCGGAGGGCTCCCTCGACCTGGTCGCCATCGCTGTCGTTGGCAAGTCAGACGACTTCACGAAGCCATGCGGGGCCTGCAGGCAGGTGATGGTCGAGTACAACCCCAGGATGAAGGTCTTCAGGAGGGGGACGGACGGCTTCTCCTCCGACACGACAGCAGCTGAACTCCTCCCGTCGGCCTTCAGTCCAGAAGAGCTCATCAGAAAATGAGGCTTCAGGAGGCGAGGCGTGACCTCTACAGAAGGCTCGCCAAGGAGCAGGGATACAAGAGCAGGGCAGCCTTCAAGCTGATCGAGGCAAACGAGAAGTACGGGTTCATCGGCGAGGGGGACAGGGTCGTGGACTTGGGCGCAGCGCCGGGCGGCTGGCTGCAGGTCTGTTCCAGGATTGTAGGGCCGCGGGGCCTGGCTGTAGGCATCGACCTGCATGAAATCCGTCTCAAGGACAAGAACGTGAAGACGATTGTCATGGACGTGAACGACTCCGGCGTCCTCGAGAAGGTGTTGGAGCTCACAGGAGGGAGGGTCGACGTAGTCCTCTCAGACCTTTCCCCGTCCGTCTCAGGTGTCTGGGAGCTGGACCAGATCCGTCAGGTGGACCTCACCTTCAGGGCCCTGGAACTCTGCGAAGTCATCCTCAGGAGGGGTGGCAGCGCCTTCCTCAAAATCTTCGAGGGTGAGCGGTCTCAGGAGGCTCGGGACGAGCTCAGAAAGCGGTTCCGGACAGTCAGGACCGTCAAGCCTCAGGCGAGCAGGAGCGCCAGCTCGGAGCTCTACTACTACTGCGAAGGCTGGACTGGGTCATCGAAGCCGTCCTGACCATTCCCAGCGCGCCGGTTCGCCGCCTCTCTCACAGCTGACACCACGTCCTCGTGCAAGGCGTCTGTCTTCAGGCCTGTCTTCTCGAAGGGCTGTCCGTGAGTCTTGAACCCCTTGGACTCGAGAGACTCTGCAACCTTCTCGGGAGAGACGCTCGCCACTTTCAACGTCGAACATATCTCCTCAAGGCTGTAGCTGTACGGAGGGAACTCGTTCAGGCCGACCAATGACTCGATGACCTTGGCGGCCATGGCGAACTTCCTTTTCCTGCACGCAAGCAACGTCGCTTCCAGTACTCCCTGATCAACCATCCTCCCAGCCCAGAGCGGCCCTGCGGACCTCGCCCTCGCGCCGCACTTCTCGCACTTGCTGGACGGCTCCGTCGCTTGAGTAACGTGCCCACACTTGGCGCACCTTATCACGTAGCCCTCATTCTTCATCGACTCGTCGGCCTTCGAGGCGCCCACCTCAGCTCGTAGGAAAACGCGCAGGTAATGCCGCGTGCTATGTGCCAGGACGGGTGCAACGCCGATATCGATGGTCGCTGCGACCCGCCTGCAAGCGTTCGCAAGTATTCTGACAGCGGTCTCATGGTGAAACGAGTTGTTCAGGGGCGTCGCCCAGTATCGTCGCCTCGCCACGTGTGGATAGACTCCGCACAGCACTGCGGTGTCCGTGGCAGTGACGGAGACAAGCCCACCGCCGGAGACTGCCTTGAAAGCAGCCTGCAGGTAAGGCGCTGGCGTGCCGAACGGGTCGATGTCGACGTAGTCGAACTTTTGGTCCCTCCTGAACAGCGAGTGGAGGAATGTGTTTGCCTCCTCAGTGACGAAACTGCACCTCTTGCTTACACCGTTCAGTCGGGCGCTCCTGGCTGCAAGCTTGAGCGAATCGCTGTTGAAGTCCACCATGGTCACATCCATCCGTCTTCCCACTTCATTTGCGACCCTCACGCCCCTCGCTCCCACCCCCGCCAAAGCGTCGCAGAACGTCCTCCCCCGGTCCGCCTGGGTGACGGCGACGGAAATGTCCCTGTTCAAGGACGCTGCTGGATTGAAGAAGACGGGCGTGGTCGGAGGCACTGGCCCTGCAACGCTCGCCTTGGGAACGGTCAGTCTTGTCTTGCCTTCGAGGATTGTGACGAGATTCAAGGGCTTCTCGGCGCAGCCAACGCCACTGCGATGTTAAACGGTTCTGAAGGAACGAGACTGCAGACCTTTCGATCCTCGTCTGGGCACGCCTTGTCGTTCTCAGCTGGTCAGCCTGCCCCTGCGCCATACTATTCTAGGCCCTCCACAGTGGCTTGTGCGGCTTGGGAGGCATTTGGCTTGTCACCGGTCCGCCCGGTGTCGGAAAGTCCACAATCGTGTCCAGCGTGGTCCTTAGGCTGAAGGCGAGGGGAGTGATCGTGGGAGGATGCGTCACAGCTGAAAGGAGGGTCAAGGCGCAGCGTGTCGGGTTCGACGTGAGGGACCTCACGAACGGCACCCAGGGAGAGCTGGCCTCGCTGGTAGGGGGTCTGGGGCCGCGGGTCGGAAAGTACAGGGTGAACCTCAGGGACTTGGCCTCGGTCGGTGCGAAGGGGTTGCTCGACGCTGTTGCGTCGTCCGAACTGATCGTGATCGACGAGGTCGGGCCTATGGAGCTCGTCAGCCCCGAGTTCCGGCGCGCCGTGAAGACATGCATCGACTCTGGGAAGCCGGTTCTGGCCGTCATCCACGAGAGGATGGAGGACGACCTCCTTACCGAGCTCAGAAGCAGGGCCAAGACGCTCTTCGAGGTCGACGTCAACAACAGGGATGAGACTGCGGAGACACTCGGTTCGGAATTGATTGCGGTCTTTGGCGCCCCGAAATCTAGTTAAGGCAAGCAGCGAGTCACAGAAAGCGGCCATGCTTGTCGGGGGAGCTGACGAAGCTGGACGCGGGTGCTTGATTGGGGCTCTCGTTGTGGCAGGAGTCTCCGTGAAGGCAGAGACTGTCAGGTCGCTGAAGAGAATGGGTGTCCGCGACTCGAAGACCCTCTCCGCGAGCCAGCGCGACCGGCTCTACGACCAGATTCTGGAAAAGTGTGAACGTGTGTCGACTGTGCAGATCACACCTTCGGAGATTGACGCGGTCGTGAGCTCTGGCAAGAAGTACAGGAAGCTTAACCATCTGGAGGCGATCTACTTCGCAAAGGTGATCGGCGGCCTGGGTGCCACCAAAGTCATCGTTGACGCGTCTGACACAAGCCCCCGCAGATTCAGAAGTGTGATAATGGAAAACCTCAGGAGGCGTTGTACGGTGGTCGCTGCCCACAAGGCCGACCGCGATTTTCCCGTGGTCTCCGCAGCTTCAATTGTGGCGAAGGTGGAAAGGGACAGGTCTGTGGAGAAGCTCAGGAGAAAGCTCGGCGACTTCGGCTCCGGGTATCCGTCGGACCCAAAGACGAGGGCGTTCTTCAAAGAGAAGATGGCTCGAGGCGAGCCGCTTCCGGAGAGTGCGCGCAAGAGCTGGAAGACATGGAAGAGGTTCGGGCAGAGCGTCTTCGAGGCCGCAGGTCCTCAGTAGGTCGCGTAGATCAGAGCGTGGTCTTTGTCGAACGGGCTGAGCTCTATCATCTGAGAGACATGGAAGCCAGCCGCCTCCAGCTTCCGCGACTCCTCCCTGAATACATCCTTCGGCTCCCTGATGACGTCGATGCTCCTCGCTTTCACGATCAGAAGCAGCCTGCCGCCCTTCTTTAGCAGCCTCCGGCAGTTCAGGATTGCAATCTCGGTCTGGTCCTGCTGGGCTATGTCGCAGTACACGACGTCGCACTTGGTCAGCGAATAGCTTGACGGGTCCCGGGCGTCGGCCACGTACGGTATGACGTTCTTCCTCTTCCTGGCGACATTCTCCACGAACTCTCTGGCCACCCTCGGCGCGAACTCGACGCCGACGACGAGACCACTCTCGCCAACGATGTCAGAGACGTGGGATGGGGTAGTGCCCGTGGACGTGCCGAGGTAGAGCACCTTGTCGCCTTCCCTTATCAGGTCGTCGGGGAGCCCCTTCAGAATCGCAGCTGCCAGCTTGCTCCTGAACGGGTCCCAAGTCCTGAACTCGACCCCGTCCCGAATGAGAAGGTCCTCGTTGTACGTCTTGTTTCCCGGGACGAGGTTCTTCGTCAGGAGGGACGTTCTGCCGTCTCTCTCCTCTCTCCTTAGCTTCATCTTCTGCGCTGCTTCTGCCTTCGGTCGAACCCTTCGCGCCTCGGGGGCCGCCGGAATGGGGGTCTGCCCTCCTGTCTGCCAGGCCTCTCTTCCCTCTCGGCTTTGTGTTTGGGCGGTTCCTTGTACTTCGCCTTGATCTGTTCCAGCCTCAGGTCCAGGCCCGCCTTGACGGAGAGCTCCTCCGTGCCCCTGAAGTAGTCGATTCGCGCTGCTATCGCTATCTTGTTGGCCAGCGTCCTCGCGATCTTCCCCCTCTGCCACTTCGGGGCTCCGTGGACCTCCTGGTGCTGGAAGAGGATGCCGTGCTTCGGCGGCTTGGCTCCGGTCCTGAGCGCCCTGAAGAGTGCCTTCTCTGCGCCCAGAATTTGTATCGTGCTGGCTGGCATCACGGCGAGCCTGTCTAGACCGCCGGCCTTCGCCATCAGCCTTGCCCCTATCGTGGCCCCCGCAACGTCGGTTACGTTGGGCGCTATCTTCTTCATCATTGACTCCACGTAGGTGTTCAGCCTGTCCCTCTGGGAGGCGACCTCGAGGGCGAGCGTGGCGAGTGCCTTCACCCTGCCCAGATCGCCGTCCGAGATTTCCCCTCCCTTCGACCTCTCCCTGGCCGCTAGTATCGCTTCTACCTTCTTGTCCGTGAACCCCCTGCCCTGGAGGTTCTCTTTGCTGAACCCGTCTCTCCTGCCCACTTCGACGACGACTCTGCAGAGGCCGATGTTGTCGGCCATCATCTGGGTCAGCTCGGGGAAGTGAAGTCCGTACCACTCCGAAACCCTGGTCGCAGTCGTGTTGAGGAACTTGTCAGAGTCGTCGAGAGCCTGAATAGCCTGGACGAGGTGGAGGTCTGGCCTGGCTGAGGCCTCTCTTATCACAGCCTCTGCGGCTTCGATTGACTGCTGCCTGATGATCTCGAGCGCTGACGCCTCGTCAGGGGCGAGTCTCGACCTCACTATCAGGCCAATCTTGTCCGCGTCCAACCTCTCTCTGTCCTCCGGCCTGATGAGGGTCGCTTCTAGGCCGACGGCGCGGGCAGAAGAAAGTTCCGACTCGTTGGAGACCACTACGGCGGTTACACCCATCTGCTTCGCCTTGTCGAGAAGTTGCGACGCGGCCTTTGCCGCGCCAATCGCCTCGCCCGCCCTCAGGAGGATGCTGCCTGCCTCGGTTGTATAGATCGTGAGTTGCTCCAACGGAGTTCGGCGACGCCCTCAGCTCGCTCGATTAAAGGGTTTAACGTTCCGATGAACAGGCAGCGCTGACAGATGCAGAACATCGACCCTGTGCTGTTCGCGCAGCCCATCCTCGTGATAGCCATGTCGGTCGGCGCAATATGGTTCTGGTGGAGAAGCAGGGGGTTTCGTGGGATCCTCCTCGGCCTCTCTGCAGTTGCCTATGCAGCCGCAATCGCCGCAAAATACACGATTCAAATCCTCACGCTGGCTCCAGTAGTAGCCTACTTCGGACGGATGTCACTCGGGCTAGGGCTATACTATGGGTTGCAGACTGTCCTTCTCGAGGTCGGCTTCGCCTATCTTCTGGCCTTCTACGGTGCTCGGAGGAGGAACCTGAAGGTCTCCGACTCTGTGCCGTTCGGGCTCTCGTTGGCCTTCTGGGAGAACGGCGTCCTGCTAGGTCTGCTCTCGCTGCTCAACTTGAGCGTCCTGTACCTGCTCCTGGGATCGGGGACGGGCGATGCCCAGGTTGTCTACAATCAACTCGTCTCGACCACACCCTACCTCTTCCTCCCACCACTCAACCTCCTTCCATCTGTCCTCATCGGCGCTCTCGAGAGGGTCTCCTCCATGCTGGCTCACGTCGCGTGGGGGGTCCTGTGCGTGATTGCAGCTGCTACAGGGAATAGACGCTTCTTCTACGCCGCGCTGCCGATGGGGCTGATAGATGCCCTTGTACCATTCGCGAGTCTGGACACGAATGTCTTCGAGGCGGTGGTCTTCCTCCTCTCATGCGGGTTCCTGGTGGTTGCCTACTCAGCAACCTTGTCTGTCAGCCGGGGCGGGGCAATCCAGTCAGAACCCGTCCAGCCAGCGATTGCGCCTGCCTCGAAAGATTAAATTACGCAACCGAAGCTAGCCATCCAAAGGAGGATGAGAACAAAGCATGCCGACCCACGGGAGTCAGCAGTCTAGCAACAAGCTAGCTGCCTCCAGTCACTAAAGCCGGAAAAGTTAGATCACAAACTCCTAAGCTGGAAGCGAAGCCGAAGCCCAGCGCAATACCGAAGGTAAGGAACCACCGGACTTTCGAGAAGCGCTTTACCCTGAAGCGCAAACCGGGACAGAACTGGATGCGCCAGTGACCGCCCAGTCTGTTGACCGAGTCCCAGAAGCTGTCTCCTACATAGCGGGCCGCATCGCCAGCGGAGAGATAGCTTCCCGGGAAGGGCTGCAGCAGGCGAAGAGGAAGGCCGCTCGCGACTTTTCTCTGGACAGGTACGTCTCCAACTCGGAGGTACTCGCCGCGCTTCCGACCGACGGCAGGCAACGCTTTCAGGAAATTCTCAGGGTTCACCCGCGCCGGAGCGCATCGGGCATCGTTGTTGTAACTGCGTTTTCAGCGCCGTTTTCCTGCCCCCACGGTACGTGCACATTCTGCCCAGGTGGGCCGACCGAGGGGACTCCTCAGAGCTACCTGCCTGCAAGCCCGGGCATGCGTTCCGCCCTGGCCACCGAGTTCGACCCGTTCAGGCAGGTGCGCGAGTGCCTGAGGAAGTACACTGCCAACGGCCACGACACGAGCAAGGTGGAGACGATAATCGAGGGAGGAACATTCATCGCCGTACCTACGGACTACCAAGTGTCCTTCGTCAAGGGGGTCTATGATGGCCTCAACGGCACGGCTTCGTCTTCGCTCGAAAGCGCGCAATCTGCAAATGAGGGCGCCCAAAGCCGCTGTGTCGGGCTGACCCTCGAGTCCAAGCCCGACTGGTGCAGGCCGCGCGACATCGACTTGATGCTCAGCTACGGGATAACGAGGCTCGAGATCGGAGTCCAGAGCCTCAGGGACTCCACATTGAAGAGGAGCAACAGGGGTCACACTGTCGAGGACTCGATTAATGCATTCCAAGTTGCCCGGGATGCTGGCCTCAAGACTACTGTCCACATGATGCCGGGCCTGCCCGGCGCTTCGCCCGAGGAGGACCTACAAGACCTGAGAAGGCTCTTCGACGACGAGTCGCTCCGTCCTGACATGATGAAGGTCTACCCGACCCTCGTGGTCCGCGGGGCCTCCTTGGAAAGGCAGTTCCAGGCGGGCCTCTACGAGCCGTACGAGCTGGGTACCGTCGTGGAGCTGCTCAGCCAGATGAAGCGTTTCGTGCCTCGTTGGCACAGGATAATGCGCATCCAGCGCGAAATCCCTGCCTATGAGATATCAGCGGGCGTGACGAACGGCAATCTCAGGGAACTCGTCCTCGCCAGGGCGAGGGCAAAGGGGTCGCCGTGTCAATGCATCAGGTGTAGGGAGGTCGCCCTTGCAGAACCCTCTGACCTCGAATCGGAAGACGAGCTCCGCCTCGGGCTGGAGCGCTATCCCGCGTCCGGTGGCACGGAGCTCTTCGCGTCCTACGAGTACGGGAGGAGCGGCCGTATCGCAGCCTTCGCCAGACTCAGGCTACCATCCGAACGCGCCCACAGGGAAGAGATGCGCGGGTCGGCGGTGGTCAGGGAGCTGAGAGTGTACGGTACTGTCGTAGGGATAGGCGCGAAGAGCGGCAACGCTTGGCAGCACAGGGGTCTCGGGGCGTCGCTGATGGGAGAGATGGAGCGGGTGGCCAGGGAGGAGTTCGGCTCGTCCAGACTGCTCGTTACGAGCGCGGTCGGGACCCGCAACTACTACCGGAGGCTCGGCTACGAGAGGCTCGGCCCGTACATGGTCAAGCAACTAACCGGTAGCAACAACGGGAACCCCACGCCATGAAGATCGGGGGCTGCGAGTTCCCGGACTCGTTCCTCTACGACGTGGACAGCGGGACGTGGGGACGGAGGGAGGAGCATCTCTACACGATTGGGGTGGCCCCTCAACTCAACTGGGTCTCCGGAGGGTTCACCTCTGTCTCGTTCAAGCAACCCGGTACTCGCGTAGCAATCGGCAAGAGCGTTGGCTCGGTCGAGGGGCCCAGACACTTCGACGTGGTCAGGGCACCTTTCGACTGTGTAATCTCTTCAGTCAACGGGGAGGTATTCTCTGAGCCCAGGCTCATCAACAGGGACCCCTACGGGAGGGGTTGGTTTGCGATCCTCGAGTTCCTCGGCGGTCCTTCCAAAATGAAACCGCTGGGCGAGGTCTCCCAGTCGCTTAAGGCGAGGCTGAAGGAGCTCGGGCTGAGGTGCTTCGCGGAATTCCCAGACCGCGAGATGTTCGAGATAGGAGTGGAGTGCTCGGCCGTGCTCGTGAGGTTGAACGACCTGCTTGGGGCTTCGCCCTCCGGGACAATCGTCCACATCGTGTCTGACGACCCTACCTCCGACGTCGAGATGGCGAGGTGGGAGCTTCAGACTCGCAACCGAGTGCTCGAGTCGATTCGCGAGGGGAGCCTCTTCCACTTCATCGTCAAGAAGTCCCCGATTTCCCAATCGGGTACATGATCGAGTTCCCCCACTCCGTCCACGACCCGTCGTAGTTCCTGACTTCTGGGTAACCCAATAGGTACTTCAGGACGAACCACGTGTGGGAAGACCGCTCGCCTATCCTGCAGTACGTGATTATTTCCTTGTCTTTGGTCACGCCAGCCGAGGCGTACAGTTTCTCCAACTGCTCCCTTGGCTTGAATGTGCCGTCAGAGTCGTTCACAGCCTGCGCCCAAGGTATGTTCTTCGCGCCTGGAATGTGCCCTCCTCTCTGTGCCTGCTCGTTCGGGTACTCTGGGGGCGCCGTGATCTCTCCGCTGAACTCCTTCGGTCCTCGGACGTCAACGAGGACCTTTTCCTTCTTGCCAATTGCCCTCCTCACATCCTCCCTGTAAGTTCTGACCTTCACGTCGGGCGACCCCACCCTGAAGGTCTGCCGCGGGAATGCAGGGACGTCCTTGGTGACAAGTCTGTCCTCGAGCAGCCACTTCTTCCTGCCGCCGTCCATCAGCTTCACGTTCTCGACCCTGTAATACTTCAGGTCCCAGAACGCGTACGCAGCGAACCAGTTGTTGAAATCGCCGTAGAGGACCACAGTCGTGTCGTTCGAAACACCACTCCTCCCCATCAGGTCCTCGAGCTGCTCCTTAGACAGGATGTCCCTCGTCACAGGGTCGTTCAGGTCTTTCCGCCAGTCGAAGAGGACAGCCCCGGGGATGTGGCCCAGGGAGTAGTTAGACGCGGGGTCGTAGTCTACCTCGACGATTATGACCTTCGGGTCATTCAGGTGCTGGCTGACCCACTCGGTGTTGACGAGGACCTCGGGGTGTGTGTAGCCACTCATGTTATAACATATGTGATATTCAGCCATTAAAGCCTTTCGTCTTGCTTGTGTTACGCGAGCCGCCTGTCAATGACGCCGCTCCTCCTCGCCTTCTTCTCAGCCGCGAAGTAGACCCAAAGGCCTGCCCCCAGCGTGACAAGCCCTCCTATTACACAATACAGCAGCGCGGTTGCGTACGCCTGGGGGAGGTTGTAGATGATGGCGTCTCTGGCGGCATTGATGAACTGGGTGTAGGGGAGGGCGGCTGCTCCCACGGAGACCGGCCAGGGGAGAATCGACGGAGAGAAGAGGGCGCCAGAGAAGACCATGAGCAGCCCAGCGATGTAGCCCGGCAGGGCCCACTCGAACCTGCTCGCGTACAACGCGTACGCCCCAAGGAAGTACCCGAGCCCTAACGCGCCGGGTATGTTCACGAGCAGCGCCACGGCCAATAGCGTTACGGAGACTGGTGTGATCACGAGCGGTATTGAGGTGTGAAAGAAGGAACCCAACAGATAGTAGACGACGACGAGGGCGGCCATCGAAGTAATCGTGGAGTTCACGAACGCAGAGAGCGCCCTACCAGCAAGGTAGAGCGCAGAGGAACGGGAAGTGATGTAGATGTGAGGAAAGACTCCGAGGTTCTTCCCTTCAGCTATCGCCTGCGTCGGGACCCAGGCGTAAGAGGCGATGTGTGCGTACAGTGTAGAACCGACGAGGACGAACGCGAGCCTCGTCGGGTCGAAGAGTCCCGCAGTGCTCGAGCCGAACCAGTAGATTATCGACGTCGTCATGGCCGACGCTATGGGCGCGACAGTCCTCAGCATGAGTGCAGCGCCCGGGTTGGTCCAGGAGAGGTCGTGCTGGACTCCCATCCACGCGGACGCGAAGAGCGACCTCAGGCTAATCATCATCTTATTCTCACCGTTATCGTCCCATCCCTCCTCCCCTTGTTCTCGAGCGCCCTCAGCGCGAAGCTCGCCAAACCGAGTAGGACAACCGACATCACTGCGAGGGCAACCAGGTTGGGCCAGACGGCAGCAAGCCCTTGAGAGAAGAAAAGTGACCTGCGCAGCGCGTCCATCCCAAGGGTGAGGGGTATCAGCGATGCTGCGACTTGGAGCGCGAACGGGAAAGGAGAGAAGTTGCCTATCGACGGGAAGTAGACGCCTGAGAGCATCGACACGGGCTCCTGAAGGACTTCGTTCAGCGACTCAGCCGACCTGCCGTCCGCAAGGTACAGGGACGACAGTGTCATCCCCATGGCATAGAGCGCGGTCAGGGTGAGACTGAAAGTTAGTATCACGGCGCCCCAGGAAGGGGCGATTGGAGGGTGGAACAGAGCCCATCCGATGGCCGTCACGATCGCCGCAGACGGCACCGTGCCTACTATCCCGCCCACCGACATCCCGATCAAGAGCGCGCTCATCGGGGTTGGCGAAGTGAGATACACCTCGAAGAGGCCTTCCTCCTTATCCCAGTTGAACTGGCTCGCCATCGACCAGAGGACGTTGCCCCAGAAAGACACCATCACACCTCCCAGGATTGCGAAACCCGTGTACGCGGCCAGGCCCGCGCTGACGTAGAGAAGCGAGAGGGCCAGCGAGGACAGGACTGGGAAACCCATGTTGACCACTATCCACAGGGGCTCGCCGAAAATGCTCCAGAGCCTTACGAGAGCCCTCGCCTTCATCGCCCTCAACCAGGCGCTACTCTTCACCTTGCTCCTCCCTCTCTTTGAAACCGCGGCCGACGAGCGCCACGAACACCTCCTCCAACGTCGCAGCCTTGCGCCACGTCGCGACGACCTTGTGCCCGGCCCTTTCGACGACCTTCACCGCTTCCGACGCCGCTCCGTCGTTCTCCACGACAACCTGGACTGTGGACAGGCCCCTCTCCTCATCAGCGGTCGAGGTGAACCCCTTCACGCCGGGAACCTTGGCGAGCATGTCCAGACTGGTCGGAGGAGGTGAGACCTCCATCACGAGCGCGGGTGCTCCGAAAGACCTCTTCAGAGCATCTGGGGTTCCAGAGGCAATGATCTTCCCCTTGTCAATGATAGCGACCCTGTCGCAGATTGCCTCCACCTCCGCCATGTTGTGAGTCGCGAGGATTATCGTCCTGCCATGCTGCTTCGCCTGAGCCTTGAGGAACTCCCTGATACTGAGCGCAGTCATGACGTCCAGGCCTATCGTGGGCTCGTCAAGGAAGACGACCTTGGGGTCGTTGATGAACGCTCTTGCGATGGTTGCCCTCTGTCTGTACCCGGTTGATAGCGCGTAGAACTTCCTCTCCAAGTACTTCGTGAGGCCGAGCATCTCCGAGAGCTCTGTTATGCGCTTCTCGGCTTCATCGGTCGGTATCCCGTAGAGCTGGGAGAAGAACCAGAGGTTCCTCTTGGCGCTGATGAAGTCGTAGCCTGCCTTCTCTGCCCCGCTTGCCATGTTGATGACGCGTCTAACCTTCTCGGGTTCGGTGGCGACGTCGAATCCGATCACCTTCGCCCAGCCCCCGGTCGGCAGCAGAAGTGTCGCGAGTATCCTGATCATGGTGGTCTTGCCCGCGCCGTTGGGACCTAGCACGCCGAAGACCTCCCCCTCGTACACCTTCAGCCCCACCCTGTCCAGGGCTACGACGGGGCTCTCCTTGGTCTTGAACTCGCGGCTGAGGTCCGAGACCTCGACGCTCACTCTCCTCTCAGCAGACATCCATACTCTCCTCTGGAATCTCTGCGGCTCCTGCTTCTGCGGCGCAATAAAGCCTTTCCAAGCACGATGCAGTTCTGTTAGGTGGTTGAGGCATGGGCGGTCAAATAGAAACCAAAACAATGTAATCGTGAAGTCGGTCAAGGCCGTCAGGTTCACGTACAAACCCACATCAGAGACGAGAGAACTCCTCGAAAACTTTCGTATGATGGTGAACCAGGCTATCCACATCTGCCTTGTCGAGAGCATCAAGGGTCGCTTGAAACTACGCAGTCGCATCTACCGCGAGTTCCGGGAGCGATATGGCGTCGTCTCCTGCTACCCTTACTCCGTGGCCGAGATCGCCTGGTCGATAGTCAAGAAGCACCGCCGCTGGCAGCGGGAGCCATTCGCTTCTAGGCTAATGCTCAAGATGGACTCCGCCAGCTACTCCCTCAACTACGGCATACTTAGCCTCCCAAACAGGAAAGGCCAGCGAATCCTGATACCTCTTCAATACGGCGACTGGCAACGTTCCTTCCTGATGAACACGACCCTCAAGCGGGGCTCGGTGACTATGACCGACTTCACAATCGTCATCGCCTTCTCGAAAGAGACGGCGGTCGCCGAGCCCCTGAGAAAGGTCGGATACGACCTGAACCACAAATCCATTGTTGGGAGCGATGGCACCCGAATCGACCTCTCCAAAGTCGCGCGACTTCACACTGAATATGGTGTCAGGCGCAGCGAGTTCTACGCTAGGCATCCCAACGACAGGCGGTTGAAGCGGAAATTCGCTGGTTCAAGGAGGGAGAAGGAACGCGTCACGCAAACCCTCAACGTCATCTCCAAGCAGGTCGTTGAGAAGGCCGTCAAGAACAGGCAGGCAATAATCCTTGAACGACTCAATGGGATTCGGAAGGCCCACAGGAAGGGGAATGGAAAGGGACGCGACTCCCGCCGAAGGGCCAACCTCTGGCCATTCCGACAGCTCCAACAGCAGATTGCTTACAAGGCGGCGTGGGCCGGAGTCCAGGTCGAGTTCGTCAATCCTAGGAATACATCCAAGGAATGCTCTTACTGCCACCATGTCAACAAGAAGCTGAAGATAACGGAACGGAGTTGGCAATGCCCATCGTGTGGGTGCCAGCTCGACCGCGACCTCAATGCTGCGGTGAACATCGAGAGGCGCGGGAAGATACCATGTCTGCCAATGGTTCAGGCAGGAGCGCGGGGCACAGATGAAGCTGTGAAGGGGAACGAGGCGACGACGGCTCCAATCCTCCGAGCAGAAGTCCCGAAGTTAGGTGGTTAGGGCATGTCTCGACAACTTAGCAGAACTTTAAAGACTGACGAGGCTCGAAGCACGTTGCATGGACGGTCTCGCAGGTTACAGGGGAGCTGCGCTTGAGCTTCTCAAGAGAGCGGGTGCGACTATCGGAGACGTACTCGAGGTCACCACGGGTTGGGGCGAGGTCACAGGTACACTGGTTCCGCGCTATCTCTACTCGGACGACGAGCACATTGTCCTGAAGCTTCGCAGCGGCTACAACGTCGGTCTTGCAGTCTCTAAACTCAAGGGAGTGAAAGTCAAGGCGAAGGGCGAGAAGCCTTCCTTCGTCGTCCCCCCGACCCCGAAATCAAAGGAGGGGTTGCCCAGGGTCCTGATAGTCAGCACTGGCGGCACCATCGCGAGCAGGGTCGACTACAGGACGGGGGGAGTGCACCCTGTGGTCACCTCCGACGAACTCTACGCCCTCATTCCGGAACTTTCTGAGGTCGCCAATGTAGAACCCGAAGTAATGTTCAGCATCTTCAGCGAGAACGTCGAGAGTTCGCATTGGTCGAAGCTTGCCGAGAGGGTGATGAGGGCCGTGCAAGACAGGTTCGATGGGGTCGTGATCACACAGGGGACTGATACTCTGGGATACACGGCCGCTGCGCTGAGTTTCGCGCTTTCAGGGGTGCCAATCCCTGTCGTCATAACTGCAGCGCAGAGGTCCTCGGACAGGCCGTCGACTGACGCGACCCTCAACCTCCTCGGCTCTGTGACAGCAGCCGCGGGCGCCGGCTTCTCAGGCATCTACGTCGCGATGCATCTCGACGAAAGCGACGACAGGGTAGCCTTCCATCGCGGGACGAGAGTGAGGAAGTTCCACACAAGTGCGCGTGACGCTTTCAAGTCCGTCGGCGTCCCACTGGCAGCCATCTGGGGAAGGTCTGGGTTCGATCATTTAGACGACTCCCTTCCACATCGAGGGCACGGTTCTGACTTCAAACCCAGGACCGCCTTCGACGAGAGGGTGGCGCTCGTGAAGTTCTATCCAACAATGCCCCCTTCGTTTGTCGAAGCGCTCGAGAGCCAAGGCACTAGGGCGCTTGTGATTGAGGGTACGGGATTGGGCCACGTGAACTCCAGGAACGTGACGGCCCTGCGAAACTACATCTCAAAGGGCGGACTCGCATTCATGACCTCCCAGTGCATCAACGGCCGAGTCGACTTGGAGGTCTACGACACAGGCAGGGACTTGATTGCGGCGGGAGTCGTTCCCCTCGATGATATGCTCGCAGAGACGGCCCTCGTAAAGGCCATGTGGGCGTTGGGCAACACTAAGACTCCGGAAGAAGCCAAGCGACTGATGGTGCAGAATCTGGCGGGAGAGACGACCGCCCGCCTATTCCCAAGCTGAGGCCCTTGGATTTCCCCTTCGACCCAGAAAAGATCAACCTGAAGGTGGGGCTCGAAATCCACCAACAGCTCGCCACATCGACCAAGCTTTTTTGCGCCTGCCCAATCGCCAAGTCGGACGAGCTCCCCTACTCTTTCGAGCGGAGGCTAAGGCCGGCGCAAAGCGAGACTGGCAGGGTCGACCCAGCGGCAGTCTTCGAGTTCTTGAAGGGAAAGTCGAATGTCTACGCCTGGAGCCCGGAGTCCTCCTGCCTTGTTGAGGCAGACGAAGAACCTCCTCATCCTCTAAACGCGGAAGCGGTCGACGGGTGCGTCTTGATTGCGAGCCTGCTCGGCTCGAGCGTCCTCGACGAGGTTCACGTGATGAGGAAGATAGTAATCGACGGCTCGAACACTTCCGGCTTCCAGAGGACAGCAATCATAGCGCTCGGCGGGGCCCTCACCGCTCGAGGAATGAAGATTGGCGTGCAGACTGTGACCGTAGAGGAGGACGCTGCGAGGATACTAGATGAGGATGCCCGGTCGAGGCGCTTCGGGCTTGACAGGCTCGGCGTCCCACTCGTCGAGATAGCACTGGACCCAGTCACAGCAACACCGGACGCAATCAGCGACGTCGCCCTCCATCTCGGTCGGGTGCTCAGGTCCACGGGGCGTGCGGCGAGGGGGCTGGGAACGATACGGCAGGACCTGAACGTGTCTGTGATGGGGGGAAAGGTGGTGGAGGTCAAGGGAGTGCAGAAGCTGAACCTCTTGCCGAAGGTGGTGGCGTACGAAGCTGCCAGACAGATGGGCCTGATCAAGGTCGCCGAAGAGATTGTCAAGAGGAAGATCAAGGACGCCCGCTGCCGCCACAGCGATGTTTCCTCGCAGTTCTCGGCTACCGGCTCCAAGGTGATACACAGGCAAATGAGAGACGACGGCAAGGTCGTCTGCATTACGGTCGCGGGTCTCCGCGGCCTGCTGGGATGGGAGCCCTATCCGGGCGTGAGGCTAGGTCGGGAGCTCGCGGAGGTCGCCAGGGTGAACTCGCTGGGAGGCGTAATCCACTCGGACGAGTTCGCGAAGCAAGGGATAGGCGCAGAAGAGGAAGGCGCACTCAGGCGTGAGGTCGACGCATCGAAGGACGATGGGCTCGTGCTGGTTGCCGGCGAACCGGAGAGGGTGGACACCACAGTCGAGCTCATCGAAGAAAGGCTGAGGCAGGCCCCAGCTGGTGTGCCCGCGGAAACGCGGGCCGCCACAAATGACGGCGAGACGCGCTTTCTGCGTCCAAGGCCTGGAGCGCAGAGGATGTATCCCGAGACTGACATTCCAGTAATGGTGGTCACACTCGACAGGCTCAGGAGGGTCGCAGAGTTGGCGCCTGAACCTTGGGACGCTAAGGTCAAGAGGTACGAGAAGGACTACTCGCTTAGCGGCGAGATGGCCCTCAAGCTCTACGACTCTGACAGGGCGCCCCTGTTCGAGAACCTGTCAAGGCGACTTCGCCTCGAGCCGTCGCTCATTGCCTCGATACTGCTCGACGTCCCTGTCAGGCTCGCGAGGGAGGGAGTGAACGAGGAGAAGATGACGGACCAGGTCCTCAGCGATGTCCTCGACGCAATTGCTGGAGGAAAGCTAGCGAAGGAAGCAGCCACTGACGTATTGAGGATCGTGGGAAAGGGGCAATCTGAAGACGTTACCACCGCCGTAGCCAAGCTCGGGTTGGTCCCTATGACGCAGGAGGAGCTGCTTTCATTGATTGACAGAGTAATTCAGGAGGAGAAGAAACTCGTCTCCGAGCGGGGTGAAGCGGCTTTCTCGCCGCTCATGGGCGAGGTCATGAAACGTGCCAGGGGAAGGGCGGACGGCGGACTGGTCGGGAGACTGCTCAAAGAGCGACTCTCAGGCGCGGCGTGAGCCCCAGCTCGGTTCTCTTGACATTGACTAGACTTGCTCAGCCGTGCTGTTCTAGGTCTCGAGTCATCTGGTCAAACTGATCTTTGGTTATCTCGCCACGAGCATATCTCTGCCTCAGTATCTCGTGCGCGTCGTCGCGGTACCAGTAGCTCTGCCTGTAGTATCTCCTCGAAGGGCCCCAGGCCCACCTGAACCCCCAACTGAAGATCCATACTACGAAGACTATCCCGACCAGCCCCCAGATCCAACCGAAATCGAATGGGAACGACATCATCGTCACAGGTGCGGTCGCAGGCCTGAAAACACTCGAGATGAAGACTCCGGCCCCGATGAGTATGAACATCACTGCTAGGCCTAGCCACATCCAATGGAAACCATTGCGTCTCTCTCGTTCCTGCATCGAGCTTCGGAAGCTGCATCCCTGCGCGTTATTTACACATTTCGAGAATCACATCTTCGGCCGCTCGCGAGAAATTTTCTTTCAGGTTTCTTGATGGGACGCCGTTCCCGACCTTATCGCGAGCTACTTTTCATCTAGGGCGACCCGATATGCCGCCTTGGTCATCTTCCTGATGGCAAGAATGTACTTCGGGACGTCTTCGTCCTTCAGGAAGAGCCGCATATCGTACTTGTCGTAGTGGACGAGTTTCTCCAGAGGCCATCTGTTCGGGGTGGACGGACCTGGCTCGTACGCCCTGTAGCCTATCGGAATGATTGGTCCGGCCTGCAGAGGCTCGGGGTAGCCCAAAATCTCCCTGTATCCCAGCTGACGCACGATATCCACGCGCCTGCTACCTAGCCCCAGTGACGCGGCCGCCAGGTGGATTAGCATGTTCATGTGGCCGTGCGAAGACGCGCCGAGGATGCCGGTGACCTCCCCCGCCATGATTGACTCGCCTTGGGCAATCAGCACAGACCCAAACTGCTTCCTCGGGTCGTAGAGCGGGATTATGAGCAAGGGCGCCTCCCCCCAAGTAGCAAGCATCTTCGCTGCCTTGTCCCTCTCCTCGTCCCCGACGTTGAACGCAGGGTGCCTATACTTCCGTTCGCGCATCTGCTCGATGCTCCAGATCGCTACGAACTGCTTCACGAACTCCTTCTGCACTTTCCTGATCGTCTTTCTGTCTTGGACCACCATGAACTCCCAGGACTGGGAGTTCGCCCCCGACATGCTGAGCCTGGCCACTTCGAGAATCTTCTCTGCCGTTCCCTGTGGGAGTGGGTCAGGCTTGAATTTGCGTATGCTCCTCCTGTATCTGCAGAGCTCCAGCAGCTCCTCGTACGTTGCTCTATTCATTGATTTGTGCGCTGTTCCAGAGGATATAAGTCGGCGGCCTGATTCTCATTGGTGATTTTCACGTCCGAAAATCATCCCTTGGGTCAAATACTCACCGCCTGAGGCCCAGCCTCAAGGGTGAGGAGAAGTTGGAGGGACAAACGCTACCAAAATCAGGGAGCATCGCCGCCCCTCATGTCCATACCAACGCCTCGGTCGCGGCAATGTCCTTCGTCGGAACAGCCGTCGAGAACTACAGCCTGATCCTGGCTGCCCTCGCTGCAGGTGCGGTTTGGCCGTCGATCTTCTTCCCAAATGTCAACCCGCTGTCTGCACTCGTGCTCTCAGTCAGCACGTTCTTGGTCGGGATGCTGTCGCAGCCCTTGGGCGCCTTCGCTTTCGGGCACTACGGAGATACTAGGGGGAGGCTATTTGCGCTCGTGTTCACTTTGGTTACCTCAGGCATTGGGGCGGTGGGGATTGCTCTCACGCCCGGGTACGTTCAGATTGGCATCTTCGGCGGGGTTCTCATCGTCATCTTCCGGTTCCTGCACGGCTTCGGGTTCGGCGGGGAGTGGGGAGGAGCGTCTACCTGGATAACTGAGCAGGCGAGCAAGTCGAAGTGGAGGGCTTTCTGGGGTAGTTGGGTCGGACAGGGACAGATAATCGGCGCAGTCGTCGCATCCGCGACCTTCGTAACACTGCTCGGGATTCTTGGCCATGCCCAGTTCTTCGCAATTGGCTGGAGAATCTGCTTCATGCTGGGCGCCGCAGGACTCATCATTGCGGCGATAGCGAGGTACTCGTTCTCAGAGACCGAGATATTCATGTCAATGGTTGCGAGGAAGAAGACTCTGAGGATGCCGGCTGTAAGGGTCCTCAAGGAGCAATGGAGGCTTGTCCTCCTCCTCTCGCTGACCGCGATGTCCACATCTGCTGCATTCTTCGTTCTCACTACATTCGCGTCGGGATACTTGGCAATTTTGGGGGCTCCATCCGCGCCGCTGATCCTCGGGATAGTCATTGCCGGAATCATAGCCATCTTCGAGGTGATTGGGTTCATGATCATCGCTGACAAGGTAGGCAGGAAGCTCGTGATGCTGGCCGGGGCCCTCGCTCCTGCCCTCATGGCGTTCCCGTTCTTCATCCTGCTCAACACGAAGAGCTCTTTGTTCATCACAATTGGGGTGATCCTGCTTCTCCTGACGACAACCGTCAACACTGCGCTGGCCACAACGTGGTTCAGCGAACTCTTCCCTTCGGTCTACAGGTTCTCAGGCGTCGGCCTCAGCCACAGCATCGGCATCTTCCTGGGAGGAGGATTGGCTCCACTAATCGCCGCGGCCCTCATTTCGTCCGCGGGCGGCGCTATCCAAGGCTGGCCGTATGTGTCGCTGATGATAGTAGTCTACTGCGCCATCTCCCTCTTGGCCATCATGTTCTGCCCAGAGACCAAGGGCATCGAGATGGAGCGATGAGGGTGCTCTAGAGCCGAGAACTTCCGCTCTTCTGATATCTCTTCTCTTTAGGAACGATCAGGCGAGAAAGATCACCCCCTTGTCCCTTCACGTTCTCCACGAGAGGGTCAAGAGTCAAGGGGCGACCAAGTCGCCGCCGGAGTGAGGTGAGAATAGTATGGGAATGGTTGACTCTATGAATCAACCAATACTCGTGCGAGAGACCTTACGACCGATTAACTCGTGGTCTTTCCTGTCGATTCAGAGGCTGGTGCCGCTGTGGCCTCTGAACTCTGTACGACCTGTCCAGACGCAAACCGCTCCGAGACTTGTGTGACCCTTATCCTCACGTTCTGGCCTTGCTTCGTGCCAGGGACAAAGACCACAAATCCGTCGACCCTTGCGATGCCTTCACCACGCTTGCTGGTGTCAGAGATACTTACGTTGTACTCCTTGCCAACTTCGACTGGCTTGTTGAAGGAACCAGAACCTCTTCCGAATCCTCCTCGATTGCCATATCCTCCGCGCTGTCCGAAACTCAATTACTTTCACACATCCTACCGTTATTCCTTCCAGTAAGTAATGGGTTGTTGGAGGGCTAGTTAAAGGGGCGTAATGGTAGCTCTACCGGTGTGGCCAAGCCTGTCTCCTTGTAGAGGAGGCTCAAACCAGGGGCCCCGACCCATCCAGGCTAGATTCGAGCTTCGTCTGTCATAGGTCGAAGTAGATGTGTAAGTTAACTTCTGCCTATCGCCTCCGAATCGCCTGTTTCCATGTAGGTAGAACTCCCGCGGGGCACTATGCTCCAGTCGAAAGTCGCGGAGGTTACAGCCCCAACCAATGAAGAAGTGCGGTCGCCGGGACTTCCACCCAGCATGCTGGGCGGAAAGTATCTGGATTTACTAATAGAGAGTTTGGCAAAGCATCGGGGAATCGAGTGAACTATGCCGCTAAGACACTTTCCAGCCTAAACGAAGGTTACCCCTTTAAGACCCTTGAGGTCCTCATCGCTCGTGTGTAGCTCCGCCGATTGTTGACGTGCGGTGGCGTAAACAAGAGCGTCGGCGAAATGAAGGTCGTGTTCGAGACTGTAGTCTGCGGCCTCCAGCGACAGTGTCTGGTCAATGGGTACGACTGTCGTCTGACTCAAGGCTGCAACAGCCTCCAGGGCTACTTCTTCTCCTTTCGCTCTCTTGACCTTCTTGTATACTTCGTACAATACAACTACCGATGTGATCAACTCGCTCGGCTTAATCGAGTCTATGATTCGATTGTATACCACTGCCTTCGGGCCCTCAGTAAATCGTTCGATCCACCCGTAGCTGTCGACGCTTATCAAGCTCGCTCGGTCTCGTCTCGGAGGTCATTTGATTCAAGTCCGTGTATCATTCCTCTGGTTTGATTGAGCGGCCGCACCGGGACATACTGGAGTATTCCATGTTTTGCTATGACTACCATCTTGTCGCCTGGCTTGATGTTAGCCTCCTGGCGCAGTTTCTCAGGTATCACAACCTGGTACTTCCTCGACACTTTGACAGTCTCCATCGTTACCCCTAACGTATAACGCTCTTGCCATCGATATAAGAGTTTCTCTGCCTTAGGCATTCATTGGCGCAATGCGGTCGCCGGGACTTCCGACCACTTTTCCGGTCGGAAAGTCTACCTGAACTCCCCTGTGCAATGTCCAAATGGCCGCACGGGGCGGCTAGTCAGTTCGGGCGTGGCCAAACGGATGTCCCGTCATAATCAACCAACTCAAAACGGGCCAATCCCAATTGCTCTACTCTCTCGAATAGTAGTAGCCTGCCAAGGTCGTCCAGCGACAGCGTACCAACGTAGGAGGCGTCACTCCTAGTTTCTGTAATACCATAGACTCGCAATGGTTTACGCTTCCCATCCTTGTCCTGTACTTCGGCGTCGGATTTCCTCTCGAGTTGCAGTCTTGTGTCGATGAAATCCAGTTCAGGGTCTGTCTCTATTCTCAGCATTCTCGATTCCAACCTCTGTCCCACGTCCAAGGATTGCAGCCGATTGATCACAGGTAAGTAGCTTGCCACGTGGGGGGAGCCAAAAATGATACCTTCGGGCTCCTCCTTCACAGTCCGGAACTCCGATTCTTCTGGCTGGTACCCCGATATCACCACGCTTCCTTCGTTCCGCTTCATGCTCACGCTGCTGTTGCCTTCAGAAGTCTTGCCCTCTAACGAGAGCGAGACGGGAGTCCAGTCCTTGCTCAGTTCCAGACGCATGACGAAGCTGTTGATTCGTGGAGGCGCATTCATCAATGACTGGGAGGCAATGAGGAATCCCCTGTGGGGTAATTTCGACAGAACCAATCGCTCCTTACCCAATGGAGTATCTGACGATTTGACCAAGTAGCTGGCATGGAGTTGGTCTTGCCCCTCGTTCGAAAATGGTTGGAAGAGACCATCGAGACGTTCTTCATCAATCATGTACGTAGCAACCAACTCGTCGAGCTTTCTAAGAAGCTCCTTCCTGGCAAACCATCGACCCCGGACCATCACCCCGAGAGGGCTTGCAATGGTACCCACATCTTCCAGTGGGTTGGCCTTCAATAGGATCAGGTCCGCTCTCTTGCCGACCTCTATCGTGCCAAATTCGCCTGAAGCGACCAGAAACTCGGCCGCGCTCTTTGTACCAGCTTTGATCGCTTCGTAGGGTGTAAGCCCAGCATCCACCAGATTCTGGAGCTCTTCATGGATGGAGAATCCTGGGATCACGAATGGATTGGGGGTGTCCGTACCCAACAAGATCCTTGCACCTGCCCTGTGCAGTTCCCGAGTCAGGTTTGCTCTCAGCGCATCCGCCTTTCTCATCCTCTCGAAGTCCGACGGGCTCATATCCTTCAGGCGGAAGTCCTTCGTCGGGTCCCAGCTTGCCAACCATTCAGGCGGAACGAACCTCATTCGCGGGTCATCCAGCAGCCTTCCGGCATCCTCGGCCGAAACGAATTTCTGGTACACAACCAGAGTTACGCAGTTCCAGGAATTTGCGGCCAGTGTAGCGGCGATGACCTGAGGGATCTTCTTCTCGTCGACGAAATCTATAGCAGTCCTTCTCGATTCTGGGTCAAGTTTTCCCTTTACCGGAGAGCCGTCGGCTTGGATGGCATCGATGTACCCTTGGAGATGCTCGATTGAATCTTGTCCCAGCTCCAAAGCTTTCTCCAACCCAACCGCATTCGGTACATGCCCTGCCACAGACATTCCGTGCTTCCTTGCTGAAGCGACAATGGCTCGGTACGCTTCAAGGGACAGTCTATTGTAGACCTTGACGAAATCATAACCCAACTCTTTCTCCCGCGCGACTTCTCTCTCGGCTTCCTCCTCAGTCGCAACAACTTTGGAGGCATTCCAGATAGGCGGGTCGCCATCAATCAGTGGACCGGCCGTGTAAATGGTTGGTCCAACCATGGACCCTTTGACAATTCTTTCCCGCCATGCGAGCTGTCGATTGCTGCCCCACATGTTGCGAATGGTCGTCACACCGTTCGCAATGAAAAGGAAAAAGTCTGCTTCTCCCCAGGTGTGGGTATGCATGTCCGCGAGACCAGGCATGAGATACTTCCCTCCGCCATCTACACTCACGGCATCCCGAGGAACTCTGACCTTGGCTGAATCATCAACCTGAACAACCTTTCCCCGATGTACAATGACGGTCTGGTTTCTTAGGACCCGCTCCTTGTCCATCGGGATGAGGTCCACATCAACAAAGGCTATGGGCTCGCCCTGCATTTCAGTTTCATCTTTTCTTCCTGCTTCGCCCATTCAAGACATTTCTACCGAAGGCCTCAGCCTTGAACCCCCCAGTTGATGAATCTTCAATCGATGGCCTAAGATGGTCAATGCTGAGTACCCGAAGACCAGATTTCTCTGTGGTCGCCGGGGCTTGAACCCGGGGTTCGGTGTTCCCAAATCTCGGATAATCCCAACTTGGGCCTACTTCGAAGACTAGATCGAAGAGAGCTCCTCCGGAAAGAGAGTCGTTCGAACCTACATTAGTTCGACCTGTGGAAATTGACTTCCACAAGTCGGCTCACAAATCGAAGTACAGATAGAATTCATACGGGTGCGGTCTCGCTGAGACTGCCCTGTACGCCCCCATCTCGAGTTCCATCATGACGTCCAGCAGGTCCTTCGAGAAAATCCCTTCGAGGAACGCGGAGTCGCTCTGCAGGCACTCTACCGCCTCCTTGAGGTTGCCGGGCAGCTCGCCTACTGACAACTCTTTCCGCTTCTGCGGCGTGAGTTTGTAGATGTCGTCGTTTACCGGGTCTCCCGGGTCCTTCTTCTTCCTAATGCCGTCCAGCCCCGCAGCCGCAATCGCAGCGAACGCGAGATAGGGGTTGCACGAGGGGTCGGGGGTCCTGAACTCGACCCGCTTGGTGCCCTCCGAGCCCTTCTCGTAGACGGGGATTCTAACGTTCGCCGACCGGTTGGACTTGCTCCAGGCGACGTAGACAGGCGCCTCGAAGCCAGGGACGAGCCTGTGATATGAGTTGGTCGTCGGGTCTACAATCGCGGTCAGCGCCCTGCTGTGCTCCATGATGCCCCCTATGTAGTACCTCGCCGTCTGGCTGATTTCCGCGTACTCGTCCTTGGGGTCGAAGAAGGCGTTCCTCTTGCCGATCCAGAGGCTCGAGTGGGTATGCATTCCGACCGCGTTGTCTCCGAAGATTGGCTTCGGCAGTGTGGTGGCTATCAGCCCTCTCCTCGCAGCCACGTTTTTAGTGACGAACTTGTAGGTCATCACGCTGTCGGCCATCGTTACCAGCTCATCCCTGTAGACGTCAATCTCGCATTGACCGGCTGTGGCCACTTCGTGGTGGTGTGCGTTCGAGAGTACACCGAAACCGTCCCTCAAGTGATTGACGCATTCGCCGCGGTAATCGCTGAGCGTGTCGACTGGCTGTGCCGGATAATAGCCGTCCTTGAACCTGATTGGGAAGTTGGTCCCCCTGGCTTCGTTTGCAGCCTCGACAGAGCTTATCCTGAAACCGGATGCGAAGGGGTTGTTTGCTTCCCAGGTCACGCTGTCGAAGACGAAGAACTCGACCTCAGGACCCCAAAGAGAGCTCGTGAAGCCCGCGCTTCTGATTTTCTCCTCAGCCTTCTGCGCAATAAAGCGTGGGTCCCTGCTGAACCTTCCCGCACCGTAGCCTGCCCTGACATCGCAAATCAGCCTCGCGGTCTTGACCGAGTCCTCGATCCAAGGTACTACACCGTAGGTGCTCGGGTCGGGTACTAACAGCATGTCCGACTCGTGTATCTCGACAAAACCTCGCACGGACGAGCCATCCAGCTTCGCGACGCCATCTCTGAACATCTCCTCGCCAATCATCTCGGATGGTATGGTTACGTGCCGCAGCCTGCCGGGGACGTCGGTGAACTGGAGGTCGACGAACTTGATTCGCTGTGTCCTGATTGACTCCATGACCTGCTCAGGTGTGAACGTCCTTTGCGTTATTCCGCCGTTCTTCGAGATGGTGAAAACCATGTTCTGAACCCATTTCCCGCAACGAATATAAGGCTACGCAGAAGAAGACTGGACATTCATGAAGCACCAACGCGGTAGACTGGAAGAACGTTCGGGAAAGGTCGGCGGGACACCGGCGATTGGTGGACATTTGTCCATCGACCAGCTCGATACCAAGTTACTTGTCCGACTGACACGGGACGCAAGGATGTCCTTCAGGGAGCTCGCTGCTGAGCTGGGCGTGTCGCCTTCTACCGTAGTCTCCCGCGTGAAGAGGTTGGAGGAGCACGGCGTGGTCACGGGGTACGAGGCTAAGGTTGATTCAGAGAAGCTAGGCTACGAACTAACTGTTGTCACCGAGATTCTTGTCTCGAAGGGGAAGCTCCTGGAGATGGAGAGGGAGATAGCGAAGCTCCCCGGCGTCTGCGTGGTGTACGACGTCACTGGCGAAATCGACGGAATTGTGGTCGCCAAGTTCAGGAGCAGAGATGAGTTGAGTCACTTCACAAAAGGACTTCTCTCTATGCCCTTCGTCGATCGCGCGAACACCCATGTGGTCCTCACGACCGTGAAGGAGGATTTCCGGGTCCCTCCCTAGAAGTGAGGCCACCTAAACGCTCATATCGGAAGGCCGCATGGTGGTCTCGTTGGTAAAGATCAGGGTCAAGCTGGGCGCCGCGGAGGCGGAGGTCGAGGCTGACCCGGAGCATCTCAAAGAGGCAATCGAACTAATCCCCGAGGTCTTGGGGAAGCTGCCGGGCAGAGGCTCTTCCGAGGTCGATCCACGGGGGGAGCAAACTGAACAACCACCTGCCGAAGGAGGACACCATTCCTCACAGAGTCTGCTCCCAGCAGTCACCATCGAGAAGAACGACTCGCTGGCAGACATCATTGGGAAGTTCTTTGCCGATCCTTGGGGGAGGGAGCGGAGGAAGCTCTCTGACGTGCGGGAGGCGCTCCAGTCCTACGGCCTTAACTACCCGAAGCAGTCCGTTGCGGTCGCGCTCCTGCGCCTTGCAAAGACGACCAAGCTCAGGCGCTTCAAGGCAGAGGACGGCGAATACGTTTACACCGCGTCGTCAGTCTCAGTCTCGAGCCCCCAGTAGCCCGCCCATCGCCCGCCGAAACTCGTCAAAACCTTAATTCCCCATTCCGTTCTGCCCAGTGCGGAGCCACAACGAGATGTCATCAGAGAAGAGCCTCTCAATCACAGTCTCCTACGGCGACGTCAAGGTCGACTTCGCCGGACCTCCGGATATGGTAATGCGCTCGCTTCACGAGTTCGTCTCCAAGGTGATACCTGACGTGGACCTTGCACGGGTAATCACGGCAAACTTCTCGCTGAACGAAATCATCCAGATGTTCAAGGACTACGTCAAGATAACGCCCGAAGGGCCGAGGGTCTGGGCTGGCGACAAGAAGCTCAGCGACAGGGAGGTCATCCTCCTCCAGCTCGTTGCCTCCAGGGCGGCGAACCTGACCGGCAAGGTCGCCTCCGACGCCATGGGTGTCTCGGATATCGAGTCGGCGACAGGCCTGTACCCGAAGACAATTTCATCGAGGTTGAGTGAGCTGACAAAGCAGGCGCAGGTCGAGAGGATAGACAGCGAGGGGGGCGGAAGATACAGGATCACAACCGTCGGCATTCACAGGGTGCACGAGCAGCTAACAAAGAAGTTTGCGAGGCCGCAGCCTAGTTAGCGCTGCAGCCGGCCCGTGAAGTGCGATGTTGCTCTCCCTTCACCGCTGATTGAACCATTATTTACGACGAGAGCAGCGTCTCGGCGTCATGAAGTTCCCGATATCCTTGTTCGCCAGCAAGGAGAAGGCGATTCTAATTGGACTGGACGAGGGATACTCGATTGTCCACCAAACCGTTCTCGATTTCTATCGGCTTCTCGACGCCGTGGCTTCGCGGGACGTAGCCGGGGCTGCAGCTTCTTTCCAGAAGGTCCTGGAGGGTGAGAAGAGGGCAGATGACTTCTTCAGGAAGCTCAGTATCCAGATAGCCGAAGGCGCGTTCTTCGGCGGTGTCAGGGAGGACATGCTCGACCTGGTCGAGGAGATCGACAACGTGGCTGACAGCGCAAAGGGTGCCTCCAGGCTCTTGCAGGCAGGAGAGACGCTCGACGACTTCGCCATTTCCCTCATCGCCTCCCCGGACATGAGCGCCTTCGCAAACGCAGTCGTGGCCACGGTCGAGGCTCTCGGCGAACTTCTCAGCGCCTTCAAGCTAGGCAAGAAGCAGATGCTCCTGAGGGTCCAACCTGTCGAGGAGAGGGAGGAGGACGCAGACGCAGCGAAAGACAACCTGACGAGGCGCCTCTTCACCTCAGGGCAGCGACCAGACCCGATCACAGTGATCCAGATGCGCGACTTCCTGCTCGTCGCGGACGACATAGCGGACAACGCGGAAGATGCGAGCGACGTTGTCCTTGTTCTCGTGGCCAAGGGCTATGGTTGAGGTCCTCCTCATACTGGCGGCTGCCCTCAGTTTCCTCTTCGGATGGAACAACAGCTCCTATCTAATCGGGAACATGGCTGGATCGGGAACCCTGTCGCTGAGGGCATCGATAGTTGTGACCGCGCTGGGCATGCTTGCAGGCGTTGTCTTTGAGGGACAGAAGATGCTTACAAGCCTAGTCGGCTCGCTGGCTTTCCCGGTCTCTGGGTGGGGCGTCACCCTCACGTTCGCTCTCTCTATCGTTTTGATCTTCGCCCTGACCGCGACCAAACTCCCCGCCCCTGTGAGCAGCGCGATGGTAGGCGGCTTCCTCGGATTCGCGGTCGGAATGGGTGCCACGGTCAACGTGGGGCAGACCGAGCTGGTTGTTACTTTCTGGTTCGTCGCCCCCCTTCTCACAGCGGCTGCGGCATTCGCAATCCACAGGGTCATAACTCGGCTCATCTCCTCGCTCAGCCTCATAGCAGCTGACTCATTCAACAGGGTGGGGATGGTCGCTTGTTCCTTCGCGGTCTCTTACACACTGGGCGCGAACAACCTCGGGCTGATAGCCGGGACCTCCCTCTCTGGTAGCCCGGTCGGCAACGCGGCGCTGGTGGCATCAGCCTTGGCCCTCATTGCAGTCGCCGGGATGCTTCTTCTGGGCAGGGGCGCCGTGAGCGGCACGGTCGGTGACAGGCTCCTGTCACTCAGCCCCCAGGGTGTAATCTCCGTCTTCGCAAGCAGCGCTATTCTGGTGTGGGTGGGGACACAACTTGCCGTCCCAACCTCCATCAGCCAGTGCGTGTTGGGCGGGATGCTCGGAGCGGCATTCTCTCAGCGGACAGCGTTCGTGAACGTGAAGCTTGCCTACGAGGCCCTGTCAACGTGGGTTCTCATTCCTACCATTGCTTTCGTCCTTGCCTTCATGATAGTCTACGCCTGAGTCCTCCCTTTCTCTCCCTGCTGACCCTCAGCATCTCGCTTCTCACCTTCAGCAGATTCAAGGGGCCTCTTCTGGACGTACCTGTAGTTTCGCATGCTCCCTTCGCGGAAAAGCGTCCCCTCCCTGACGAGGTCTACCAAGGTGTGGGCGACAGCTGTCCTGTCGTAGTGATAACCTCTCCTGCTCATCTCATCGTGGACCTCCGACAGCGCCCTTGACTCCCGGAAGAAGCCTTCCTTCCATATCGTCACGAGCAGTCCCCTGCACGTCTCGAATCGCCTCTCGCCCGCCTCGGACGACAGCTCGATTACATCTGGCTCCTTCGAGGTCATGCCGGCTAGCACGCTCTCGACGGCTTGTTGCACCCTGTCTTCCCTGGCTGTAATCTCTATCTCCCAAGACCCTCGCTTCAGCTTCACGGTGACATTTTGGGGCTCTATATGTTCGGACAAGGGGACCTTGTTGCGCCTGTTGACCATGATGCCTCTATTTGAAGAGTTAGGGGCCCGGATTCTCGCAGAGTGGGCATTAAATGACGAATTCGAGTTCGGATGAGGTTGGGCACACCTCGGCAGCTTCGCTGGTGGAAAGAACGGTCGAAGAGGGTGAGGGTTAAGGTCATAGAACATTACGGCGGAAAGTGTGCGTGCTGTGGGGAGTCTAGGATAGGATTTCTCAGCATCGATCACGTACGGGGCGGAGGCAGAAAGCATCGCAGAGAGCTCGGTGCGACGAACTACGGGGGTACGAGATACTACATCTGGATAATAAAGAACAACTTCCCCGAGGGTCTTCGGGTCCTCTGCTACAATTGTAATATGGCCAAAGGGTTCAATGGTTACTGCCCACACGAACGCGAAGCGCTATTGGGCAACACCAACATGCGCAATACATAAATACCACACGAGGTGTCCATCTTGCGCAAGATGGCCATCGCAAGAAGCGTCCTTCCCGACACCAACCAACTCGAGCTCCTCGACTCCCTCGCGAGGGAGTTCAGGGAGGAGTTCGAAGCACTGTCAGAGAACGCGGAGAGAGTGCTCTCAGGCCGGCACTTCGTCTTCAATCGATACGGGAAGGAGTTGTATCCGTACTTCGAGGACTCCGACGCGGCTGTGGTCCCTGGGTGCATAATTCCCATCAAAGAAGGGCGACCGGTCGCGTCGGTCGACTCGACCTGCGTCCTGATTGGCGAGACGTCGGACGGCGCGCTCTATGCAGCGAGGACCGCCGTCGGAATCTCAAGGGAAGGCTCGCTCAGGAACTTCTTCAGGCTAGGGCCGATCCTCGTCTACGCTTCAGCCTCCGGCCTCGCGGGCATGAGGTCCGAACTGTCTTCCCCTGAGATGTCCCTCCTTCTTTCTGACCACGCGGTTGCTGAGCGGGTCATCAGGAACACGATAGAACGGCGCGTCACAGAGTCGCTGCTCTCCTCTGAGGAGGAAACGATAGTGATGGCCGACGGTTCACTGAGGCATCCGTTCGGCCAGTTCGCCGGCTCGATGGCCCCGAACGGCCTGTCTGGAAACTGCCTTGTGGGCTTCTCAAAGTCCAGCGACCTGATCCTATCCGAGAGCGCGGTCGGCTCCATCACTAAAATGCGCGGCGCAGCCTACCACAGGCTGGGCTCAGGGCTGGTCAGCACGGTACTGGCGAAGTTCACCGTAGACGGGCTCGTATTCAGGCTCGACGTGGCCGCGACAAGGGAACCCGTCGAGGCGGTCCTCGGAAGGATCCTGTGGAACGACGCGTTCTCGGCAGGTTACCCTGAGTCTCTGAAGGCTGCGCACCATCTCTCCGTCTTCTCGAAGGCAGATGGCGAGGCATTGAAGGCCTTTGTCACCAAGAAATTCAGGCTCAAGCAGCTGCCGACGTTCACGCTCCGAACCATCGCTCTCGGGGGCTTCAGAGGAGGGGCCTAGATCGAAGATCCTGAAGAAGGACGGCGACGACATCCTCGTCGTCGCAGCCGCCCGGGAGGATGTGAAGGTCGGCGACTATCTCCTCGCGACCCAGGAGAAGCGGAGCCTGGTGCTCCAGGTCTACGACGAACACTACCTGGACGTGGAGGGCGTAGAGGAAGAGATAGCCCGGGAGGAGGTGCTCTCAGCTTCGATGCACGGCGTCACTGAGGATCCGACCGACCTGACGACGATCTCAACGCTCATCAGGGACATGAGGGTCTTGGTCTGCAAGGGGCGAGGAACGATCACGAGGGGGAGGCTCTCGCCGAGGGCCGACTGGATGCCCTCAAGGACCAGCTCGACGGTCTCCAGGCTTCTCGTCAACGAGCTAACGGCGAGCGTCGCGCAGCTCGGCAAGAGGATCATCAGAATCGGCAGGGTGGACTCGGGGTCGGAGTTCGGTGTCATGGCGGAGGCCTTGGACGGAAGGATCACAGTCATCACCGGACGCAAGGAATCGGGGAAGTCGCACCTGGCGAAGATGCTCCTCAGGGGGCTGCTTGAGCACGGCGCCTACAGCATCGTATTCGACCTCAACGACGAGTACGGCGTAATCGGGCAGAAGCACGACGGCAGCAGGATTCCCCTCTCTCACAAGGTGAAGGTCGTGAGGCCGGGGAGGGAGATGAGGCTCTCGCTCTCTTCCGTCGGGTTGCGGGCGATAACCTCGCTGCTCCTACATTCCCTCGACATGCCGGGGACGTCGCTCCGAGAGTTCGTCAAGATTTGGGAGATGCTCGAAGGCCGGGGAGAGCTGACCCTCGTCTCGCTGGAAGTCGCGATACATTCCTGGAGGTGCAACGAGTTCGTCAGAGACGCCCTCTTCGCGAGGTTTCACACGATCGCCTCCTGCGGCCTCTTCACAGACTCGCCCGAGAAGCAGTTCGACCTGCTCAGCTTCTTCTCCTCGAGCAGGGGGGGCGGGTCGCTCGTCATTTCCCTAAGCGACGTCTCCCCCCTCAATAGGAGGATGACGGTTGAGCTTGTCCTGTCTAAGCTGGTCGACCTTCTCGAGCACAAGAAGATCCCGCCCGTCTTTCTATTCGCGGAGGAGGCCCACCTGTACCTCAGGGAGACCTACTGGGAAGACCTCATCACTAGGATGAGGCACTTCGGCGTTTTCACCGTCTTCGTGACCAACCAACCCGATGCAATCGACCAGAAGATCTACAGGCAGGTGGACAACATCTTCCTGTACACCTTCAGCAACGACGCGGACCTCTCGATGGTCTCCCAGGCTTCGATGGCGGACACGGATACCGTGAAGGCGCTCGTCAGGACGCTCCCGCCCCACGTCTGCCTGCTTCTCGGATACGCAGTCAACAACCTGCCCGTGATGGTGACCGTCGACCCGTTCGACTCCCCGCCGAGCGGAACGACGAGGAGGTTCTTCGAAGAAGAGCCAATCGCCTTCGCAGAGGCCACTTCGTCAAAAGCTTAAAGGAAGTTCGCTTTCAGTCTAAGCGTCTTGTCGTCGACCAGCGACGCGGTCGCGAAGATAGCTGGCAACGTGGTGGCCAGCGAGGAGCCAGGTAGGGCGATGAAGGCCTGGAGAGAGAAGCTCGGCATAAGGCAGGTGAACCTCGCGAGGTCGCTGAAGATCTCGCCCTCCGTCCTGAGCGACTACGAAAGCGGTCGAAGGCCTTCGCCGGGTGTCCAGTTCGTGAGGAAGTACGTTGAGGCTTTGGTTGCCCTGGACGAGGCCAAAGAGAGGGTCGTCTCGAAACTCGTTTCGAGCGACAAGGACGCGGCCATCCTTGCGATTGGCGAGTTCCAGCAGCCAGTCTCCGCCGCAGACATCCTCAACGCTGTGAAGGGAACCGTCCTTGTCGGTGAGCAGAAGGACCTCAGGCTGTACGGGTACACGGTCGTCGACAGCATCAAGACGATATACGCCCTTTCCGGCTACGATTTCTACAGAATCTTCGGGGCCACAACCGAGAGAGCACTGATATTCACCAAGGTTGGAATGGGGAGGAGTCCGCTGGTGGCAATCAGGGTGTCGCAGCTGAAGCCGAGAATGGTGGTCATCTACGGCCCGACTGAGTTGGACCCGCTCGCAGTGGACCTTGCGCGCAGGGAGGGCATCCTGCTCGCGCTCTCAGGCGCGGTGAGCGAGGAAGCGATGATCGAGGCCCTCCGTCAGCTCCGATAGGCAGCCACCCCAACGAGAAGGTCCGCCGTCTTCCTAGCCCCGTCGAAGGAGCGCGGCGCTCCTCTCCTGCCCAACCTCTCCTGAATCAACTCAGAGAGGCGTCCGATGTCGTCCGGCTTGAAACCAAGAGCGGCCGCGTTTCTCTCCTGCTCTGCGTGATTCCGCATCGGGACCACTATGATGGGTGTTCCCGCACCGGTGGCCTCGTCGATGGTGCTCTTGCCTGCGGTCGAGATTACAAGGTCGGCGGCAGCGACGAGATTCTGGTTGTCCCTCACGACTCCTAGGTCGTAGACGCGGTCGCCGGCGAGCGTGTCTCCCCTGTTGCCTGTAATCACCAGGTAGTCATCCCCAGAGCGTGCGAGTGCCCTCATCAATGGCCGGACTAGGTGGTCGCCAAGACCCGCACCGCTGAGGCTCAACAGGAGCATGCGCCCTTGCTTGGGAAGGGAGAACTCGTCAACCACATTCGCCTTGGACCTGGTCACGCCCCTGACGATGGGACCAACGTAGCGCCTGTTCGCCGAGTCCGTGCCGGCTTCAGGGACTATCAGGAGGTCGACCTGACTTTGGAGTGCTTCGTACCAGCTCTCTACCCGTGCCTCAATCTTCCGCGCGAGCCAACCCCTTGCGAATCCGAGCTCGAGCTCGTCCGTTATCATGACGTTCCTCAGGCCTCTTTCCTTTGCGGCGACGAGCCCAGAGAACTCCTCATCCCCAACAACAAGGTCTGGGCGCGCAGCTGTGATGAGCGCGGCCATTCGCTTCTTGCTCTTTCTGAACCCCCTCCAGTACCGGAAGTACCAAGTCGAAGCGCTCTTCATCTCGCCTGAAACCACCTTCGGCACAGGCTCTGTGATTACATCCTCGACAACGAATCCGTAGGAACGGATGAACTCCACGGCGTTTCGTCCGCTGGCGTAAATGGGGTCGAATCCCCTTCGTCGGAGCTCCTCTCCGACCGCAACGGCTCTCGCGGCGTGGCCGAGGCCGATTGGGCTGACGCCGTAAAGAATCTTGGTCAAGCGAAACGACGACGAGGCGACGCGTATTTAATCTGCCGAAAGGGCTGCGGCACTTGTGCCCCGCCTTGCAGAGTCCCTGACGCTCCTTGACGAGGCAGTAACGGACTTCCTCTCAGAGAAGACCCTTGATTCGCGGAGAATCCTACAGGCCATATTCGCGGTCAACAACGAGATTGGCCAGTTGCTGAGACCCTCGGGAGACCCTGCGCTGAAGGCGCTTCAGTTCATGGTCAACGACGTGACTGTGGCTGCCAAGGCCGCGAATCGGAAGAAGCTCCAAGAAGCAATGGAGAGGCTGAGCAAGGCATCCCGGAAATTGAAATAGTCAGGGAGAAACGCCAGTAGAAACTGAACAGCCCCACGAAGGTTAATTACTGCATGCGGGGCTGCGTTTGGAGATTTGGTGCTGTCCGTCATTACAGCGGTTCTAGACTTCTTCCTGGTGATAGCCTTCGCCCTTTCAGCCATCTTCCTGAGGGCCCTCGATGGTAGGGGTTTCATCGCAAGCGTTGCGGTCGGCTGTGCCATCATCCTTGGTGGTGGCCTGAGCTGGTTCCTGGTCGTGGCTGTATTCTTCACTCTCGGCGTCGCCTTCACCTGGTACAAATACGGCTACAAGAAGAAGCTCGGAGGCGCGCAGGAAAAGGGAGGAGCGAGGAACTGGCCGAACATACTTGCCAACGGAGGCCTGGCGTCGATTTTCGCAGTCGTGTACTACTTCCAGCCTAGCCTGCTCGTCGCTGCACTCTTCCTCGGAAGCATCTCCACCTCGGCTGCGGACACGGTCGCAACTGAGCTCGGGCTGCTCAGCAGTAGAAAACCCAGGCTGATTACGAATCCGAGCAAGGAAGTGCCTCCCGGCACTTCTGGCGGAGTCTCACCCCTCGGCTTCGTCGGGGCGGTCCTTGCGTCTGGGGTCATCGGCCTAATCGCCGTCCTCCTGGGCGTCATCCAGTCGCAGCTGCTTCTCTTGGTCGTGTGCGGAATCGGGGGAGTCTTCGGGGCTGTCTTCGACAGCTTTCTCGGCGCGTCAATCCAGCGGAAGGGATACTGTCCAATCTGTCACAAGCCCACCGAGTCTCTCAACCATTGTGGCGAGAGGACAACGCGGACGGGGGGAGTGCCCTTCATAGAGAACAACGTCGTGAACCTAATGGCGACACTCGCAGGCGCAGTCGCTGCGGGCGCAGTCGTGCTTCTTTAGAAGTAATAAGCTACGGTCACTGTGACAGTCTGCGCGTATGCTCTCTCGTTGTAGAGATAGATCGTGTACGCCATGTTGGGCAGGACCGGCAAGAGAAGGCTTCCAGAGGCTGTTGATGCGCCCGCCGCCGAAATCGAGGTCGGGGGCCCTTGCTTGTCCGGCAAGGTCGAAAACGCCACCGCGGAGATGCTCCCAGGTGAGAAGGTACCTGCGACAGTGAAGTTCAGAACAACGTAGCCTGCGTATTGATTCGTGTTGAAGTTCCAAGAGACGAAGTTGCTTGTGCTGGAGTTGCTCTGGATTTCCACTGACTGCCGCTGCTGGATGACCTCGAAGCTTTTCAAATCTGTTATCGCCTGCAGAGAAACGATTCTTGACTGAGATTGGTTGTACTGCGCTTGCAGGGACGCGAGACGGGCCTCCAGCTGGCTCAATTGACTGGAGTAAGACGATATCGTCTGCTGGTATGTCGACGTTTGTCCAACGAGAGACGACACTTGAGTATTGAACGCAGAGATTGATGAGCTGCCGGCAGCCAGCATTGAGTTCTGGCTGGCGACTGTCCCAGAAGTAGTCATGTAGTAGTAACCGAAAGCGGCAATTATCACAACCAAGACAACTGCGAGAGATAACAAAGTGGCGCGGCTGCTCTTGAGCTTTTCCACGACGGTTGCGTTGTTGGCAACTAATCAGTTAAGACTTGGCCCTAATAGATTAGGAAAGCTCCGTGAGCGAGAGAACATGGGAGGAAGCGGAGCGTAAACTCTGAGGAGGGGTACGTTGATGGGTTTGTGAGTGTCGACCTGAAGAATAGGCCGACTGCTGGCTGCGTGGTCCAGGCTGCGAACAGTAGTGCAATCGGAACAGCGCCGGCAAACAACCCGAGGCCGGGGCCATCACGTCTGGGCGACAGAAGAACGCGACCTCACCTCCCAATTACCTAGTGACGGAAAGAATCCTAGCGGCTTCAGCCGGAGATCGGCGGGAAACTCGTCAGCCGCCTCAGCTTCTCGGGCAGCTCGTCAATCCTGACCCTCTCCTGTTCCCTCGTATCCCTGCTCCTCAGCGTCACAGTCTCGTCTTTCAGGGAGTCGTAGTCCACCGTCACGCAGAACGGGACTCCCACCTCGTCAGCCCTTGCGTAGCGCCTTCCTATTGAACCAGAGTCGTCGTAGAACGCCTCCACGTCGTCGGCAAGGCTGGCGTGCACTCTCGTGGAGAGTTCTGGGATGCCGTCCTTGTTGACTAGGGGGAAGACCCCGACCTTCTGCGGAGCAAGGTACGGCCTGAGCGCAAGCGTCCTCCTCTCCCCCTCAACCCTCAACGAGGTCTCAAGAATCGTGTAGATGCTCCTGTCCACCCCCATCGAGAGCTCGAAGACGTGCGGAAGCACCTTCTCGCCGTCGTCGTCGACAGTGAAGTCGCTCCCGCTCACCGCCGAGTGCCTGCCCAGGTCGTAGTCGCTCCTGTAGTTGCACGCCACGAGCTCGAGCCATCCGACCGACGTGCTCACCTCCAGGTCATACGCCACCTTCGAGTAGAACGCCCTGTCTTCGTCCGAGAGCATCCTGAAGCGGATCCTCTCCCTTTCGATGCCGCAGGCTAGGTACAGGTCCTGGATCAGGGCGAGGTAGTATCCAACTAGGCCGTTCGGCATCAGCCCCGCAGCCACAGCCTCCTTCACAGATAGGTCGGAGGCCCGACCGTCGGGAGTCGTGATGTTCAGGCGCGTTTCCTCCTTCGCTCCGAATTTCGCCTGGTCGACCTTCTTCGGGTTGAAGAAGACCTCTACCTCCGCCTGGTTAAGCTCCCTCAGCCTGATGAACCCCTGCCTTGGTGCTATCTCGTTCCTGAAGCTCCTCCCCACCTGCGCGAACCCTATCGGCAGCTTGATTCTCTGGGTTTTGAAGAGCAGCGGGAAGTCGACGAAGATGCTCTGGCACGTCTCAGGCCTCAGGTATGCCTCCTCCTGGCCGGCCCCCACGCTCACCCTGAACATCATGTTGAACCTCCTCGTCCCAGACAGCTTAGAGCCGCATTTCGAGCACCTCACACCCGCCTCCTCCATCAGTTTGTCGTAGTCTCCGTCCGCCAGCTTCTCAGGGGTCTGCTTCCCGCTCTTCTCTTCTATCAGCTTGTCCGGCCTGAAGACTGAGCCGCACTTCGAGCACTGGACGATCGGGTCGGTGAACCCCTGCAGGTGTCCAGAAGCCTCGAAGACGGCCTTCGGCAGGATCTGCGCTCCGTCAATCTCCACCATGCCGTCCTTCCTGACTAGCATCCTCCTCCAGAGTTCCACGAACTTGTTCCTTATCGAGACTCCGAGCGGGCCGTAGTCCCAGAATCCCGCCGGCGAGTTGGGGTACGAGTCTGCCGCCTTGAAGAAGAAACCCTTCTGCTGGGCCAGCCTCATGACCTCTTCGAAGGACATGTTCACGACCCCGTCGGGAAGTCGGGATATATGTGTGGGTCTGGCGGGATGTCGCCCTCGCTCTTGTTCACTCCCTGCTCATTCTCAACCTTGATGAAGAAGTATCAATCCACGATGAACTTGTAGCCGTAGAGGATCTGGCCTGACTCACCGTCGACCCTGACCCTCCTGACGACCGCCCTGACCTTGGCTCCTGTCTTGACAGTGTCTCCGGGACTGTCCACGATCTGGCTGAGGACCCTAGCGCCGTTCGTCAGCTCGATCACGGCCAGGTGGAAGGGAGCCTGGTCTTCGAAGCCTGGCATCGGCTCATGGAGTTCCGTATGAGTCATGATCTTGCCTGTCCTCGGCATTTCGCTGTCCTCGATCTTCTCTGAGCCGCAGCGCTTGCACTTGTAGACAGGTGGGAAGAACTCCGCACCGCACTCGGTGCACTTGCTGCCGATGAGCCTGTAGTACCTGTCCCTGATCCTCCAGTGCTGGATGGCCAACTAGGCCGCCCTCCCGAAAACGTGGACTGCGCTGGTCGTGTCCACTCCGCCCACATTCTGGGTCACGCCGTAGTCAGCGTCCTTGACCTGGTTCTTCCCCGCCTGGTCGGTCAGCTGGAGGAAGGCTTCAGAGATCTCATAGACGCCGGTCCCGCCCACCGGGTGGCCCCTCGCCTTGAGGCCGCCGAACGTGTTTATCGAGAGGTCGGAATTCAGGTTGTACTTGCCGTGCGCAGCGTCCTTGGACCCCATCCCCCTCTTCGAGAATCCCATTGCCTCTAGGGAGAGCGCTCCGGTCACCGAGAACGCGTCATGCACCTCTGCGAAATCGAGCTTGGCTGGGGAGAGCCCCGCATCCTTCATCGCTTGCTTGAACGCCTCCTCTGTGGCAGTGAATCTCAGCATATCCTTCCTCTGATACAGGCTGAACACTGCCGTAGTGACGCGGCCAGCCAGGACCTCGACCAGGTTCCGTTTCGGCCCAGACGCTGCCTTGTCGTTGACGAGCAGCACGGCCGCAGCGCCGTCGCCAGTCGGTGCGCAGTCGAAGAGCCGGAGAGGGTCGGCAATCATCGCGGACCTTGCGACAACGTCGGGCGTGATGGCCTTCCTGAACTGTGCATGCTCGGCGTTGACGCCGTTTGCGTGGTCAATGACCGGGATTGAGCTCAGCTCGTCCCTGGTAACGTTCATCTGTTCCATGTAGTAGCGCGCCAATAGAGCGTTGAGCGCAGCGAAGGTTGCGCCAACAAACTGTGTCCACTCAGCAGACTCCGCCATGCACAGCGCCTTGGAGACCGAATCCCCCTCCATGTCCCTCATCTTCTCGACTCCCACGACGAGGGCGGAGTCTATCGCGCCGGCCTTGACCAGCGAATATGCGACGTTGAACGCTGAGCCGCCTGACGAGCACGCTGCCTCCACCTTGAAGGCTGGGATTCCTTCGAGACCGAGCGCGTTCGCGACCAGGGCGCCAAGGTGCTCCTGGCTCGCGGCCATAGAGCTGAACATGTTGCCGACGAAGATCTGCTGGGGCTTCAGCTTCGGTGCGCCCTTGAGCGCCTTCCTGGCCGCCTCGACAGCGAGGTCGAGGAGGGAGCTCTCCCAGTGGTCCCCTATCTTGGTGAGACCCACAGAAGTGATGTACGCCCTGTTCCTCGCCATACCAATCCTACTTCTGTAGCTTTCCCCTGTACTTTGTGTAGGTGGCGTAATCAATCTTGATTGACCTTTGGAGCAACGACTTCACTGTGGGCGTCTTTCCCCTTCTCTCCTCTATGCCATCCAACACCTCGATACAGAAGGCGTCGGAGCCCGCGCCCGACCCGAAACTGCACATGAGTATCTTGTCCCCCGACTTCGCTTCGTCCAGGATGGCGGCCAGCCCTATCGGCGAACTCCCTGCGTAGGTGTTGCCTATCATCGGGTTGAGTAATCCTGTCTTCACCTGGTCGACAGTGAACCCCAGCCTCAGAGCTACCTCCACGGGGAACCTGGGGTTAGGCTGGTGGAAGACAGCGTAGTCGAAGTCGCTGGCCTTGTGGCCCGTCTCCTTGAAGAGCGTCCTGACAGCGTTCTCTGTGTGGGTGAAGTACGCGGGTTCGCCAGTGAACCTCGAAAGGTGCCGCGGGTAGCGTTCGTGCGCCCGCCTCCAAAAATCGCCCGTGTCCGAGACGTAGGAGGTGCTGCAGTCTATGGCCGCTACCGCATTCTTGTCCTTCTTGCCGAAAACGAAGGCAGCTCCCCCACTGGCTGCCGTGTACTCAAGGTCATCTCCGGGTCTCCCCTGCGCTGTGTCCATCCCGATTGCGAGGCCTGCATCTATCATGCCTGACCCTACCAACCCGATGACCACCTGCATCGCTTCCGTACCTGCCTTGCATGCGAACTCCAGGTCGGCCGCCAGGGTATGGTGCTGCCCGAGGGCTTGAGAGACCATAGTGCTAGTCGGTTTGACCGCGTACGGTTTCGACTCCGTCCCCACGAAGACTGCGCCGAGGTGGTCGACACCAGCCATCGTCACCGCGCTCCTCCCCGCTTCGATAGCCATCGTCACGACGTCCTCGTCTGTGGAGGCGACCGCCTTCTCGACGTTCGGACCAGAGCCTCCTCCCTTCCAAATCCTCGCTATCTCCGTGGTCGGGAGCCTGTAGTACGGGATGTAAGCCCCGTAGCCGAGGATGGCGACTGGGTTAACTGTCTTCATAACGTGCATCCGGGAATCATCCGTGGCCAATTCGACGGCTACATAAATTATACTGCAAATAAGGCTTCGAGTCTTAGCCAAACGTCGAACCTTCTTGCAAGACCGGGCTCCCAATCCGTTTAATACGCGACGACAGTGTTCTCCGTCCGATTGGAGCCGAGCGGACGCAGCAGGAAGGAGCTCAGAAGCCTCTTCGAGAAGTTCGCCCTCCAGGCATCGGCCTTCTCCCGAGAGGTCTACCCAACCCCCGCTTCTCCCTACGGATCCAAGGAATCGGTCGACCTTAACCTCCGCATAACGAAGGCAATCTTTGGCAAGTGGGCCCCAGAGATCGTAGTCGCACTCTACACTACGAAGAAGATGGGATTCGAGGAGCTGAGGAAGACGCTGAGACCCATTAGCAGGAGGGTGCTGTCGCTCAAGCTCAAGAAGCTGGAGGCGATGGGATTTGTCAGACGAGAGGTCCTGTCGGCGAGGCCGCCAAGGGTAGAATACAGCCTCACCGACGACGGGCTGCTGACCGCAAGGCTCGCCGAGCCCTTCTTCCTGTTCCTCAGGTCTGGGTCGGAAAAGCGCGAGAGTTCAGGTTGAGTACGTACCGATGCTGGGTTCCTGCGTGTTCAGCTGGGAATGAGGCTAGACTGCCTTAATTTGCTTCACGACCGAGGGGCGCACCTTCTTGAAGACCCTGTAACCGCAGATGCACTTCACTTCAGGGAGCTTCGAGAGCTCTTCTTGGGTGGTCCTGGTCCCGCACCGCACGCACTCGTAGACGGCGCCTACGAATACCTTGACCTGCTCTGCCGGCTTCGGGGGTTCAACAGGTGCCTCTGACATGGATGGGGCCAGCCTCCGTCGCTCGTATTTGTATCTTTCTCAAACGGGTGCTGTCAACTCTTAGGCGGATTCGACCTCCTTCGGTTCCCTGTCAACTTTCGTCGGAAGGCTCGCGTTTTGGATGATGGTTAGCCACTTGTCCGAACCCTCGACCTTGATACCCGCCTTTTCTGCAGGAGTCTCACCGTTCAAAGATTCGTGTGGCCTGATGAAGTTGTGGTAGATTTGATACCCTTTCAGAATGGGCGTGTCCTTCCGCTTTAGCCCCCTCATCACCTTCTCCCTATCCCGAATCTCCCCGTTCATGCGCTCCATCTTGTTATTGTGGACTTGGCCGCTCAGTCTGATGTCTCTGACGTGCATGGAGAACGGGGCATGCTTAGAGTAGAACTCCTTCTTGAACGGTTGATTGAAGTGGTGGCCGCCATCGGTTATCAGGGTCAGAGGTCGCTTCCCTGCGACCCGCTTGGCCTCCGCGAACAGAGGCCTCACCCCCGCCTTGAACTTAGTGTCTGAAACCTGTTGGGCTATCCAGAACCGCGTCTCGTCGTCCATCATGGCGAACAGATACTTCATGTTGCCCCTCACCTTGAAGTATAGCTCGTCGGCCCTCCAAGTGTCCGAGACCTGTGGAGTCAGTTTGTCCAGATACCTGTCCATCAGCCCGACGTATTTCTGAATCCACTTGTAGATTGTCTGATGCGAGACTTGAACGCCGAGCAGACGGAGAGCCTTCTGCGTGTTCCGTAGGCTCTCTCCTGAGAAGTAGAGTTGAATCGCCATCGTAATCCCCTTCGGGTCATGTTTCATCTTCTCGAACCCGATGTTCACCGTGAAGTATCTCCCGCATTCTCGGCATTCGAACTTCTGGATATCGCCCGTCTTGTTCCGCCTTATCCCATCCTTTACCAGCCGACCTGACCCGCAGAAGAGACAGACATCAATCTTGACCGTCTGAATCACCACTGACTTCCTGACCTGCTCTCTCAGAGTCCATGAAATCTCGACAGCCCAGACGTGCTTGCACTTCACGAGCCTATACTTCGAGTCAGGGCAGGAGCAGGCCCACCCCGTCTCGGTCTTCTGGACTTGGTATTCCTTGTCGAGCTTCTGCGAATGGACGCGGTAGGAGAACTCATCCACACGTTGAACCCATCCGAACTCGTGGGCGATTTCGGAACCCCTCGCCTCCCGTTCGTTGAAGGTCGCTCGGAGGTTGAACTGATTCATCAGTCCGCCTCCATCTCGCGTCTCTGTTCGAGGTATGAAGAAAGCTCCTCGAACTCGTCGGCGTCCATTTCGTGTCGGAGTTGTTCGGTTGTCATGCCCATACACCCATACACATGGGCATATTAATACCTATGGGAACCCATTCAATCTTATATATGGGCATATCCCGATAGAAGGCATGGACAAGGCGGGCGAGGAGAAGCCGAGCGTCGAGAAGATGAAGACGACAGTAGAATGGGAGAAGGAGCTTGATAACAAGTTCCGCAAAGCCGTCGTAGAACGGAAAGGTTTCCGCAAGGGGGCGTTAGGAGAGGCTGTCTCTGAGGCAGTCGAATGGTGGGTAGACCCGCGCATCCATTCGCTCGTTGAGAAGTATCTGAAGGAGAAGAAATAGCACATGGTTGGCCACTTCCCCGACAGACGTTGGAGTGCCATCTGCCCTAAGACACAGCAGAAACTCGACTTCGACGACTACTTCTACGAAGGTGAGGCCTACCACTCACCCCAAGTCTATGTCTACTCAACAATGAAGTTTCCCAAGGGAAGTGGTGATGAAGTGGAAGTTCGGTGTTCCAAGTGTAAGGAAACACACCTCTTCCAGAGGGGTGAGCTTCTCGCACCCGTGGACATTGTCGAAGCCGACCAAGAAGAACTGAAGAACTTGGCCAAGCTGGAGGAGATAGCAGACAAAAGAGAAGCGAGGGAGCACGAGAAGGAGATAAAGGGATATGAAACCAGAATTAAGGAACTCGAAAGGAGGGTGAATGAGAAGGATAAACTCCTTTCTGGCAAAATGAACGACTTGGCCGAAGCCTATCTCACCATTGCCAAGTTCGTCAACATAGAAGTTCCCAAGCTGATTGCCCAAGCCAAATCAGGAAAGGCCAACTACGAGGCGACTAACCCTTGACTGAGAATGTCATCTGTTGCCCGACTTGCAGACTTGACCTGATAGCCGAGGAGTTTCCAGCCCACAGATGTCAAATCAAGCCCTTTCAGTGGTTCTTCGAGGGTGAGTGGTTCTTCGGAACGGAAAGCAGAGGATGGTGCGCAATCAACTGGAAGCACCCATCCGACGAGATTTTACACGGAGAAGACTTGGGGGAACTCCGACTAAGAGTTTACAGAACCCTCAAACGGGTTCTGTTAACTTGGGAGGCCATCAGGCATCTGCCTCCAATTTCTTCTCGCTGTTAACTCTCTGGACATGGGAGGCGTTCTGGATGATTGTGAGCCACTTGTTCTCGCCCTCGACAGATACTCACTCAGTATCGTTCTCACGATTTCGAGTATCGTGTCTAAGAGCCTCTTCTCCCGGTCCAAACCCACGCTAGACGCCGAACAGGCGCAGTTTCCAAACGCCGAGCAGAAAACCAACGATTTCGCTTATTCCCATCTTCGACTTGCCGGCCTTCCTGGCCTGGAACCTGAATGGCACCTCGACCATTTTCATACCTCTCTTCTTCAGGAGGTAGAGCGACGCCACCTGGAAGAAGTAGCTCTGAGAAGGAAGCTCCGAGTCCACGAGCACCCGCGTCGCCCTCGAGCTCAGGGCCCTGAAGCCGGAGGTCGAGTCGTTTACCCCCAAACCGAGAACGACTTTGGCCATCACGTTCGCCCCCTTGCTCACACCTCTCCTCCACAAGCTCCATCCCTCGGTCCCGCCGCCTTCAACCTTCCTCGAGGCCACAGCGACGTCCGCTCCATTTGCAATCGCCGCGACCAGGTCCGGAATCTTCTCTGGGGGATGCTGGAGGTCCGCGTCCATCTCTATCAACACGTCTGGCGACAGGGTCTCCAGCGCCCTTGCAAACCCTTCGATGTGAGCAGAGCCTATGCCCTTCTTGCCTTCCCTGATCAGAACGTGCACCGACTCATTCCCCTTCATCGCCTCCCTCACGACGTCGGCCGTTCCATCGGGGCTGGAATCGTCGACAAACAGCACATGCAGGCCTTCAAGCGCCACCTTACCCAGCCGTTCGAGGAGGGGCGCGATGTTCTCTCTCTCGTTATATGTCGGGACCACCATGCACACCTTCAAGCGTCTGTACCTCACGACTATCCTAGGCGATGAGGGACGAGGCCTCGATGAATCCGTCGGCCACCCTCTTGAGTTGATCGTCCGTGATGGCTGGGTGGACGGGAAGCGAGAGGACGTGTTTTGCAGCGTCCTCGGCGTTCTTCAATCTCAGCCTAGCATAGCCTCCTTTCGCGTAGAGGGGGGTTCTGTGGACCGGCATCTTGAAGTAGACTGCAGCCCCAATTTCCTTTTCCTTCAGCTTCTCCAGCACTTGGTCGCGCTTCTTCCTGAGATAGAGGGTGTAGAGGTAGTATACGTGTGTCCTGTCCGAGGCCGTCTGGTTGAACTCGGCGCCATTGACGTTCCCGAGCCGCTCGCTGAGGTACGCCGCGTTCTTCCTCCTGGCTGCGAGGAATGAGGCGAGTTTGTCCATCTGGACCGACCCGATGGAGGCTGCGATTTCCGTGAGCCTGTAGTTGAACCCGAGATACCTCGAGTCGTACCCGTGCAACATGCCGTGATTCCTCACAAGCCTGAGACGGTCAGCGAAATCATCGTCGTCCGTCGAGATGGCCCCTCCCTCTCCGGTAGTCACGACCTTCGTCGCGTAGAGGCTGAAGCAGCCGACGTCTGAGAGCGTCCCGGTCTGCCGGCCCTTGTACTCTGCTCCGAGCGATTCAGCTGCGTCCTCGACCACTGCCACGGAGTGCTTTGCCGCGATTTCCCTGACTTCGTCCATGTCGGCCGGGTACCCGTAGAGGTGGACAGGCATGACTGCTTTCGTCCTCCTAGTGATCGCCCTCTTCAGCGCAGATGGGTCGATGTTGTAGTCCCTTTTGTTGTCAACGAAGACTGGCTTGCCCCCGCATGCCAGCACGACGTTCGCCGTCGACACAAACGTGAACGACGGGATTACGACTTCGTCACCCTTCTTGATCCCAAGCGCGAGCATGGAACAGTGGAGCGCAGCCGTGCCAGAGTTCGTGGCAACAACGTGCTTCACGCCAAGGAGCCTCCTCATTTTCCCCTCCAGTTCACGAACCATCTTCCCGCCCTCGAAGGAGGCGTCAGTCAGCATGCCGCTTTCAATTACCGACAGCACTGCCCTCTTCTCCTCCTCTCCGAGGATTGGCTTGTTTATCGGGATGAAATCCAAGCTTCTCCCGACCTGCCCACGGCGGAAGAGTATTTGAGAATCATGGGCCAGCCACGGGCGGAGGCATGCCTTGACTATCGTCCCCAAGTCGATGGGTCGCGGGACGTTGGTCTTCCTTTGCCTTGTCTTGGCTGCTGTGGGCGCAAGGCTGGCGATGGCCTGGCTTCTCCCACCGCTTCTGGACGTGTACTACTACGACAGCCAGGCTGCGCAGGCCCTCCTCCACGGCTTGGACCCTTACGGCCACCTCTACACGGGCGTGCCTGTCTGGCTAGCGACGCCGGGGGCATCGAACGTGTTCGCCTATCTCCCTGCTGTTCCGCTGTTCCTTCTCCCCTTCGGGTTATGGGATGTCAGGTTAGGGCTGATCGCGGCAGACCTTGTCGTCGCATTGTCGATTCTCGCACTCGGGGGAAGGCATGCGAGGACAGCGTCGCTCGTATTCCTCCTCGCGCCGTTCACTGCTCTCTTCTCGACTTCCTATCCCAACAACACTCTTGTGGCCATGGCGTTCCTCGGCCTCTTCGCGGCCTTGGAGGCGCGCGGGAAGGGTGCAGTCGGGGCGCTCTTGCTTGGCATCTCACTAGCTGCGAGCCAGTTTCTCTGGCTACTCTACCCGCTCTTCGTTGCCATGTACCTGAGGAAGGGGAGGATGCTCGAAGTGGCAATCAGTCTGATTGCTGCTGCGGCAGTCATCTCTCCCTTCCTAGTCTGGGACTACAACTCCTTCTTGCACGACGCTATCCTATTTCAGTTCGCTAGGATCCCGCAATCGCTGTTGACGCCGATGCCCTTCGGCTTCAACGTCAACCCCACCCTGGACGGGCTCTCCGCCACAATCACAGGCACAGGGCTGCCGATTCTGGTCCGTTTGCCAAGTGCGATTGCTGCGCTGGTCTTCGCAGCCTTGAGGTCGCGCGACATCGCGTCTACGATGAGTAACTCCTTCTGGTTCATCCTCCTCGCCATCTGGGTCCTGCCGAGCGACTTCTCTTGGTGGTACCTCGAACTGCCTTTTCAGATCCTGCTCATGTGGTTCATCCTGAACCGTGGTAGGACGGCTGGTTCGCAGGCTACGAACGCTTAAAGGGCGGTCGGAGGCCGAGCCCCTAGCAAGCGGTAACTACGGCTTTGATGGACCCAAAGACTAGACGTGTTTTCAGGATAATCATGTGGGCTTCCCTCCTCGTGATAGTCGCCGTCATGGCCTACGGAGTCGTCGAATCGCTGCTGACCACCGGGACAGGGCTCGCGATTGGCATAGTCCTGGTCAACGTGGAATGGCCGCTTCCTTGGTTCGCGGAACCTGTTTCGTACTTCAGCCTCGCATGCGTCGCCCTGTTCTACTCGGGCCTCAGGCTCTGGGAGGAGAGGATATCGAAGTGGCCAGCGAGCGTCCTCAACACCCTTCAGCTGCTCGGCTTCCTAATCGCATTCGCATCAGCCTACGAGGTGCTCTACAACTTCATGATCTGGGGGGCGTTCTACTCTGTCGACATCCTGAAAGGCGAGATAGATCCAAGGTTCATAGCCACCGGAATTCCAATCCCGTGGAACCTTAACTTCGCGACAAAAGCCTTCTCAGCGCTATTCGTGATAAGCGGCTATTCTGTCTATTTCATTAGGCGGTTGACACACGGAAACCTGATCTGAGCTACTTCGCGGAGTAGCTGACGGCCAAGAGGTACAGTTGGAAGAGGCCAAAAACAACGAAGGCCGCCACCGATGCCCCTGCTATGGTGGCGAAATCGCTCGTAACCAGCGGGGCAGCGACGTAGACCTGGTAGGCTGACAGCGCAAGACCCATCAGAGCGGATGCGCTCGCCCACGCAGTCGTCAGGTTCGAGGCAGGGCGGAGTTTGAGCAAGGCACCGCTGATCAGGCACGCGAGCACTGGCCAGAGCACCAGCGTTGAGCTTGTGAGGACCACGAGGCCAAGCCAGACCAACCCAACGACGACGAAGACGTACGCCAGGTTGCCCTTCAGAAGGGAGCTGATTGATTGCAACCCCGCTGGCGGTCCTGAAACTCGATTTAAGCAGTGTGGCTGACACTGGGCACACGAACCCGGTTCCGGCGGGCATCCCTAAGAGGTAAGGCCGTTGATGGGAAAGGGTTATTGGAAGCTCTTGAGAGTCTTGCCACGCGGATGTCCGTGAACTGGGCTCTTCCGTTCGACGAGATGATTTCCCCGGAAGACAGGCGGAACATGGTGCCAATCAAGAGCTACCACAGTGCTCACTTGAGTTCCGTCCGGAAGTACAAGAGCTTCTGGGCGGGAGTCGCCAAGGAACTCCCTTGGTACAAGCAGTGGACGAAGATAATCGACGAGTCGAAGCCACCCTTCTACAAGTGGTTCGTAGGAGGCGAACTCAACGCGTGCTACCTCTGCGTCGACAGGCATGCGCAATCGTGGAGGAAGAACAAGATCGCACTGATTTGGGAGGGAGAGCCATACGAGAACGGCAGGCCAAAGGAGGTGAGGAACCTCACCTACGGCGACCTGTACACCGAGGTGAACAAGGTGGCATACCTCCTCAAGAACAGGTACGGCCTCAAGAGAGGAGACATGATAGGGATCTACATGCCAATGATTCCTGAGCTGCCAATCGTAATGCTCGCTGCCTCGAGAATCGGAGTGGCCTACAGCGTCGTCTTCTCTGGGTTCAGCTCCGAAGCGATAGCAGAGAGGATGAACGACGCGGAGGCCAAACTCATAATCACGGCCGACGGCGGTTTCAGGGCGGGCAGGGTCGTCCAACTGAAGTCGATTGTCGACGAAGCTCTGAGAAAGACGGCCACTGTGAAGAACTCCCTCGTAGTGAAGAGGGCTGGCAACGAGGTCGCCATGGAGGCAGGTAGGGACGACTGGTACCATGAAGCCCTCGCCGATGTCCCACAGGACGCGTACGTCGAACCAGAGAGGATGAAGTCCGAAGACCCGCTCTACGTCCTCTACACCTCGGGGACCACGGGCAAGCCGAAGGGGCAGGTCCACGACACCGGCGGTTACATGACCTTGCTTCACGCCACGCTGCACTGGGTCTTCGATGTCCAGGACGACGACATCTACTGGTGCACGGCCGACATCGGATGGGTGACAGGACACTCGTACACAGTCTATGGCCCCCTCATGGAAGGAGTGACAGGAGTGATGTACGAAGGCTCCCCGACCTACCCCGAGCCAGACAGGTGGGTCTCAATCGTGGAGAGGCACAAGGTCAACGTACTGTATACATCACCAACGGGGATCAGGGGCTGGATGAAGTTCGGGGACGAGTGGGTCACCAGACACGACACATCTTCCGTCCGCCTCATGCACTCGGTCGGCGAGCCGATCAACCCCGAGGCGTTCAAGTGGTTCCACAGGGTGGTAGGGAGGGAGGAGGTCCCGTTCGGAAGCACCTGGTGGATGACCGAGACTGGCGGGATTCTGATCAGCCACCTTCCAGGCAAGGCGATGGTTCCGATGAAGCCAGGCACGAACGGCCCGCCCATTCTCGGGATTGATGCAGACGTCTTCGACGACAAGGGGGCATCGCAGAAGGCGGGGGAGAGGGGGTACCTCGTGATAAAGAAGCCATGGCCAGGAATGCCGCTTACCATCTACAAGGACCCGGAGAGGTTCAAGCAGGTGTACTTCAGCAAGTTCCCAGGAACCTACTACGCGGGCGACTACGCGGTGAAGGACAAGGACGGTTACTTCTGGATTCTGGGACGAGCGGATGAGGTGATCAAGGTCGCGGGGCACAGGCTGGGCAGCTACGAGCTGGAGTCAGCGCTCGTCCAGCACCCCAGCGTGGCTGAGGCGGCTGTTGTCGGCATCCCAGACGAAGTGAAGGGGGAGGTGCCTGTCGCATTCGCGATTCTCAGGGCTGGGAACACTCGTTCCGAGGAGTTGAGGAAGACGCTCAACGAATGGGTGAGGGAGAAGGTCGGCCCAATCGCCTCGCTCAAGGACGTCTACTTCGTCTCGAGACTCCCGAAAACGAGGAGCGCCAAGATAATGAGGAGGGTCGTCCAAGCAGTCGTGGTAGGCAAGCCAGTCGGCGATGTCACCACCCTAGAGGACGAGGCCTCTGTCGAAGAAGTCAGGCATGCCTATTCTGAACTCAAGAAGGAAATCTCCGTATAGCTCTACGCTCAGCGTCGAGTCTGAACAAACCCACTTCCAGCCCGACTACCCGTCGTTGACGGAAGGCTGACTGCCGCTAAACTGGCCTCCGTAGGGGTACTCGGTAGCCTTATCTGCGATTCGAATGCCTGAAGCCGAGAGGCGCTGAACAATGCAGAAGCCGGCCCAAGGTTACAACCTCGCAGGGAAACTGACGGAGCTGACAAAGCCGGTAGCCGACCTCGCAGAAGGTCTTCTTGCATCTGCGATCTATGACGGCGACCTCAGGCTCGCAGTCCTGAAGTTCTACGACGCCAAAGCCGGGAGGTTCTGGCTCTGGCGTGACAACACAGGCCACAAGCCGTACTGCGTCGAGGGTGACACGCTACTACTTGGTGATAACAAAACCATTGCGGAAGTTTGTGAAGGAAATCAAGTATTGGGACTTCGCGGCCATGCCCTGGTAAGTGGCAAGGTAGTTAGACCATATGAGGGTAAGATGGTACGAGTTCATGCCTGTGGGCTCTTGCCATTCAGGATTACGCCAGAACACCCAGTCCTGGTAGCGCGGTCAAAGGCATCCCGAAACAGGTTAACCGAGTTTGGCACCCCCTGTTGGAAACTCCCCGCAGATTTGCAACCAAAACTATCAAGGAACGAAGGTGATTATCTTGTCATGCCAGTTGCTAGACCGCAGTATGACACTGACATCATCCCACTGACCAAATTCAGCAGGATGCGCAGCGGTTGGCTGAAGGTCAAGGAGTTGCCTATTAAAGAAGAGACTGCGTGGTTGCTGGGTCTCTATGTAGCCGAAGGATCGTCGGGCGGTCGCAGAGGCGCGGTCTTTTCCTTGAGCAAAGATGAGGCAGCCATACGAAACAGAATAAGTAGCATTGCAAAGGAGATCGGCTACTCGGCTCATTCTATAGATAACGGAAAGCATTCTGTTCGTGTTCATCTCGGTGGCGCTGTCATGGCGAGGGCCATGGACGAATGGTGTGGCCATGGGGCGAGGAACAAGAAGATACCCGATTTCATCT